>CAYMME010000005.1:21976-47825 GCA_964391465.1 uncultured Planctomycetales bacterium | reverse complement strand
ATCCGCAGCGGTTAAACCGCGTGGAGCCTCGCTGCATCAAGCGGCGCCATAAGTCCTACCCGCTGATGCGCTGGCCGCGCCGTGAATTACGTAAACGCTTGAGAAAACAACGAAATGCCGCTTAGCTTAATGGCATTCCTACCTCACTCCATTGCTTCCCGTGGACGATACGTAATTCAATCGTGGATTCCCTACTCCGGGGCGCGGCTACGATTCTGCCGGACGTCCGATCTTCGCCGACCGGGCACACATGCCCGCGGCGGAAGAGGCAGGGGATGACGAGCAGGCGCATCGTACACGGCGGAGCGGCCGATAATCGCGCGGCGCCTGGGCGAGCCAAATCAGGATCAGCGACGCAAGAATCGGAGTGCGAACATGAAAACAGGAATGTCACTCAACACGCGTCTGACCTTGCTGGTCGGAGTTCTGTTGCTGGCAATTGGTGGGACCATCGGAAGCACACTCTGGGTGACGAACGCCCAGAGAGCGGACGGACTGGTCATCAACCTGGCCGGGCGTCAGCGCATGCTCACCCAGAAGTTGACCAAGGCGACACTCGGGCACGTGATCGAGCTGCGCGAACAGGATGAGGCTCGCAAGCAGGTGGAGCTGGTCAGCGAGCACAGTGCCGAGGCCTTGGCGGCACGGAAGCTGTTCGGCGACACGTTGGCGGCTCTGATCCACGGCGGCCCCGCGTCGTTGGGCGAACGGAAAGTCAATCTGCCGCCCTGCGAGAACCGGGACATCCGTGCTCAGCTGGCCGTCGTCCAACAGCTCTGGGATGCGTTTACAGAGAGCATCGACATCATCTTTGCCGACGAGGCGCATAAGAGCAGCGAGTTCCTGTCCGCCCTGGATGTCGTCCTCACGCAGAACCAGAAGATACTGGCGGAGATGAACAAGGCTGTCGGCATGTTTCGGGCGGACTCCGACAACCGTGTGGCGGCCTTGAAGCACATCCAGTACGCAGCAGGTGTGGTGGCTGTGGTGGTATTCGTCGCGGTGGTCACATACATTCGCCGCAACGTGTCTCGCCCACTCAAGGATGCGCTAAGCGTTGCCAACTGCGTCGCGGCGGGCGATCTGACGCGAACTTGCCCGGTCACGACCACAGATGAAGTCGGACAGCTCTCGTGTGCCTTGAACGAGATGTGCGGCAATCTCAAGCAGATCGTCCGCAAGATCGCCGGCGGCGCCACGGACGTCGCCGGCTCAGCCACTCAGTTGTTGGATACGTCCTCAGAACTCAATGAGGATGCCCAAGAGACCAGCGATCAGTCAGCCACGGTGGCTGCGGCGGCCGAGGAGATGTCGGTGAGCATGCAATCCATGGCGTTGTCGAGCGAACAGATGTCGGACAACGTCAAGGCGGTGGCGGCGGCGGTTGAGGAGATGACGGCGAGCATCGGCGAGGTTGCCCGGAATGCCGAACAAACCGCTCAGGTGGCCGAACAGGCCGCCGGGCTTGCTCAGGCCAGCAACGACAACGTCGGTCAACTGGGTGCGGCCGCCGACGCGATCGGTAAGGTCATCGAGACCATCCAGGACATCGCCGAGCAAACCAACCTGCTGGCACTGAACGCCACCATCGAGGCCGCCCGGGCCGGCGACGCCGGCAAGGGTTTCGCAGTGGTGGCGAACGAGGTCAAGGAATTAGCCCAGCAGACGGCGGAGGCTACCGAAGACATCCGCCAGCGAATCACGGGCATCCAGAGTACGACGGGTACCACGGTCAGGTCCATCGGTGAGATCAGCGAGGTGATCGGCAAGGTCAACGAAGTCTCGCGCAGCATTGCTTCAGCGGTTGAGGAACAGAGTGCTACTACGAAGGAGATCGCCCAGAGCATCGCTCAGACCGCAGGCGCGGCCGAGACGGTCAGCACCAGCGTCGCGGAGACGGCAGCGGCGACGCAGGAGGTTACACAGAGCATTGCCGGCGTTGATACCAACGCGAAGCAGACTGCACAGAACGCGCTGCGGACGCAGACGTCGGGCCAACGGCTCAGCACGTTGGCGGCGACGCTCCACATGGCGATCGGCGAGTTCATGCTAGGCGACGACCCGGACGACCCCGTCGCTACGTCGACCGGCCCCGGAGACCGGCGCATCGTCTGGGACGCCCGGACGATGGCGACGGGCGTGGATACGATCGACGAGCAGCATCAGACCTTGTTCGCGAAGCTGAACGAGTTGCTCGAGGCTACGGAGCAGGGCTGTGGCAAGGAGGAAATCGGCGGGATGCTTGCGTTCCTCGGCGACTACACGAAGGAGCACTTCGCTCACGAGGAAACGGTGATGGACGAGAAGGGCTGTTCCGTCGCCTGCAAGAACAAGGAACTGCATGAGCAGTTCCTGAAAGAGTACACGCGGCTCGTGGAACGGTACGAACGGGAAGGACCGACGCATGAATTCCTGATCGACGTGCAGCAGCGCGTCTGCGTCTGGCTGACGAAGCACATACGCGGATGCGACGCCCGCCTCAAGGACTGCCGCCGGTAACGAGACCCGACCGGCGCCGCACGCGCAACCGAGCCTGCCCGCCAGGCCGCCCAGGGCGCGGCCCAGACCCAGACCGCCATCGGGGAACTCTCCCAGTTGGGTGAGCAGCTTCAATCACTGGTCGGGCAGTTCAGAGTGTGGCTACCCCGGCGATCGTGCCCTCGCGGTGCGTCTAGTCATCACGAGAACAACACAACCAAGACCCAACCCGCAAGGGTTGGGTCTTCCTTTTTGGTGGGGGAAAGCGCGCGGCGCCTGCGACGACGAACTCAGTAGCATGCGCGAAAAAAATGCTCCTTCGTGCGAACCGGGGCGGATGCGTGGATGGGGTTCTTCGAACACCAGGAAGCGATCAGATGATCCCTAGTGCATGCGGGTGACAACCTCGATGCATCAAATGGGGCGCACTACGTTGCGGTTCCGCAACGCTGCGCAATCGGGCTTTCACTCCCCCATTCCGAGCGGCGCGGGGTGCCGAGTGCCGAACGCGACGCGACGCGTGCCCCCAAGTGTATCTCACGCCGCCGCCCGCCATGGGCGATAGGGGATGCGATCGGAGAGCCCCCACCTCCCATTTAGGGGCGCCGTTCATGGATGTGCCGGGCTCGAAGCGATCGGGTATCGATGCCGGCGACCGACTAGAGGAAGATCAGGAGATTGACCATGGCAAACAGCACGACGACCCAGAAGAGCGAGAAAGCCGACCGCGAGCGGAAGGTCGCCAGGACAGGCATAGGCTGGAAGAATTTGAAGCTTGGCAAGAAGCTCGGGATCGGATTCGGCGTCGTGCTGCTGTTCCTCATGATCGTCGGCGGCGGAGCCATCTACGGCATCGGCGGGATCGTCGGCAACGCCGGCGAAGTCATCCTCGGCAACAAGCTGGATGGCAACCTCGCCCAGAAGGAGGTGGACCACCTCAACTGGGCCAAGAAGGTCAGCGCCTTGCTGACCGACGACAGCGTGGTCGCGCTCGACGTCCAGACCGACAGCCACAAGTGCGGTTTCGGCCAGTGGCTCTACGGCGAAGGTCGGAAGCAAGCGGAGGCCGCAGTGCCGTCGATTGCCCCCATGCTCAAGGAGATCGAGCAATACCACGCCGACTTGCACGGATCGGCCATCGAGATCGGCAAGCACTTCCGGCAAGCCGACGCGTCGCTGCCCGGTGTGCTCGCGGCGCGCGCGATCGACCATCTGAGATGGGCGGACGCCATCCGGGACTGCTTCCTGGAGCAGAAGGACGAGTTCACAGTTCAGACCGACCCGACCCAATGTGCGCTCGGCAAGTGGCTCGCCTCCGACCAGGCGAAGAAAGCGTACGAGACCGGCGACGCCGACTTCAAGGGCGCGTGGGACAAGATGGTGGCCGGCCACAAGAAACTGCACGAATCGGCCGTGACCATCGGAGAGAACCTGGCATACGAGAAGCTCGCGACGGCCCGCAAGGCACAAGGTGAGGTCTTCGCCGAGTGGGACAAGGTTGCGGAACAGCTCTTCGGCGTGCTGGAAAACGCGATGGAGACCGTGATCGATCCGGCCAAGGACGCGGCGGCAGAGGCCAAGGATGTCCAGGCGATGGTCCGATTCGGCAACATCGACATGCAAATGAACGAGGGGATCATCCAGCCGTTCCTCGTGGCCCGCCTTGCCGCCACCAGGTTGACGGGAACAAGTGGCGAGAGCGGTTCATCGAACCTCGACGAGCATCTCATCGAAGTCGGCGCCGGCATGGATGCCTGGGTGAAGCTCGTCCAAGGTAGTGCCGCGCTGGAAGAGACTGCGAATACGGCCAGCGGACTGATCGAAGCTTGGACCGCAGGCGCGGCCCAGTTCCAGAAGACCTTCGCCGACCAGGCAAGCGCAAGAGCTTCGTTGGATACCGCCACCAAGGCGTTCCAGGAGCAGACGCTTCCGCTTCTCCACGAAACGCTGACACACCTCGAGACGTTGAAGGAAGAGGCGCATCATGAACTGGCTGGAATGAATCAGGCGGGCCAGGTCTTCGCCGCGCAGACCAAGCCGAACCTCGAGAAGGTCCAGCACCTGCTGGGCGCGGTTCGCAAAGAGGTCAAGGCCAATGTCATGACCGACGAGGCCATGCTGGCCGCGGCGTCGAACACCAGGACGGTCGTCGCCACGGTCGGGGCGATTGCCATTGCCTTCGGCATCATCATGGCGATCATCATCGCCCGGGGAATCGTCGGGCCGATCCGCAAGAGCGTGGCGTTTGCCGAGGTCGTCGCCGGTGGCGATATGACCCAGCGCGTGGACATCAATCAGGCCGACGAGATCGGGGATATGGCCAAGGCCCTCAACGGCATGGCCGAGAGCCTTCAGAACATCATGCGGGATCTTGCCGACAACGCCCAGACGCTGGCGGGCTCGTCGACGGAACTGTCCGCAACGGCAACGCAACTGGCCGGCGGGGCCGAGGAGACGACGAACCAGTCGGCCACCGTCGCTTCCGCGGCCGAGGAGATGTCCACTAACATGAAGGACATGGCCGCCTCCAGCGAGGAGATGTCGTCCAACGTCAAGACCGTCGCTTCCGCGGTAGAGGAGATGACGGCCAGCATCGGTGAGGTGGCCAAGAACGCCGAGCAGGCCGCAAGTGTGGCCGACGATGCCGCCCGACTGGCCGCGACCAGCAACTCGAACATCGGCGAACTCGGCACCGCCGCCGACGAGATCGGCAAGGTCATCGTGACCATTCAGGACATCGCCGAGCAGACCAACCTCCTGGCCCTCAACGCGACCATCGAGGCCGCTCGGGCCGGCGATGCCGGCAAGGGCTTCGCCGTGGTCGCGACGGAGGTCAAGGAGTTGGCCAAGCAGACGGCCGAAGCCACCGAGGACATTCGTCAGCGTATCGAGGGCATCCAGGGCTCGACGGGCGAGACGGTGAAATCGATCGGCGAGATCAGCGAAGTCATTCAGAAGGTGAATGAGGTCTCGCGGACGATTGCCTCGGCGGTCGAAGAGCAGAGCATCTCGACGAAGGAGATCTCGCAGAGCGTGGCCCAGACGGCGACCGCCGCCGAGACTGTCTCGACCGGCGTCAACCAGTCGGCCTCGGCGACGCAGGAGATTACCCAGAACATCGCGGGCGTGGATCAGGCCGCACGGCAGGCTGCTCAGGGCGCGGCCCAGACGCAGACGGCCAGCGGAGAGCTCTCCACGATGAGCGAGAAGCTTCAGTCAACCGTCCGCCAGTTCAAGGTGTGACGGGCTTCGCGGTCGGGCCGGCAACAGACGCCGGCGCACCGGCTCGCACGCAGTTGACGAAAGTAAGACGGGCAGGATCCAACCCGCGAGGATTGGGTTCTGCCCTGATTCTTGCGCGCCAGGATTGACCTCGTTTCCAGGCAACCGCCTGAGCGTCACACGCGAGAGGCCACTCACGCACACCGGCTCAGGCGGGGCGATCCTCATCCCGAGGGGCGAGTTGGCCAAGGATGTCCCAGAAGGCCCCGCGCCGACCCGCGGCGATGGCCTGGGTGAGCACGGCGTGGTCGTTGTAGTTGTAGCCCGCATCGTCGGAAACACCGGCCGGAGGAAAGAACCGATCATCGCCTGCGATCAGATCGGCCACGAGCCGGGTCGGGTCGTCGCCCAACCGGCGGTCTACGTAGAAAACCGGGCGAAAAAAGTCGTCGTTGCCTTCGACGCAACCGCGCAGGTTGGGATTGTCCGCCATCGGGCCCTGCTGTCTGACCGTCTCCGCCAGCGGAGTCCCCGGATAGACGCGCACCCCGGTGGCGGCTCCGGCCCGTTCGGGTCCGACCGCCTTGACGAAATCAATCGTCTCTCTGACCGAAGCCTCGTCCTCACCGGGGGCTCCGATGAGCAGGTCTAGCATCACGATGATGCCGGCGAGACGACACGCATCGGTCGTGCGGTGGACGGCGGTGGCGCGATAGCCCCGACCCAACGCGGCCAGCATGCGGTCGCAGCCGCTGTCCACGCCGAAGTTGATGCCCACGCACCCGGCCCGGCGCATCGCCGGGGCCAGGGCGTCGGGAAAGGGATGCACGCTTGCGTAGCAGTACCAGCGAAGACGATCCCCCAACCGGCGATTGATGATCTCCTCGCACACTGCCATCGCGTGGTCAGGCGGGATGTTGAACTCGCTGTCGCAGAAATGCAGTACGTCCACACCTTGGCCCAGAAGGACCTCGATCTCGTCTGCCACCTGTCGAGCGGGACGGCAGCGGGCAGCCGAGCCTTTGGCCACGGGATCCGCGCAGTAAATGCATCGGCCCGGACAACCGCGCTTGGTCTCGATATTGCCCATGGCCCCCTCGCGCAAGTAGCGACTGTTGTCGACCGTTCGCCGATCGACGGGAAGATCGAGCTTCGAACCATACCCCGCGTGGTTGACGACGATGGTGCCGTCCGGGCCCCGGTGGGCGAGCCCGGGTACGCTTCGGTAATCCGCTCCCGCCTCGATGCATCGCACCAATTGCAGAAACGCGTCTTCCCCGTCGCCGACCACGGCCAAGTCGAGGCCGCAGGCATCGAGGAACTGAGTTGGGAAGATGCTGAACCCGCAGCCGCCGAGGACGATCGGCGCGCTCGTCGCTGCCCGGACCGCAGCGGTCAACTCGCGATGTTGGGGTAGGAACCACGCACCGCCGGGCCAGAAGCAGTCGTCCGTGTTGCGGAAGCTGATCCCGACGGCGATGGGTTCTTCATCGCCTAACGCACGGGCCAGCGCCGCACCGGAATCATCGGCGAACGACAGATCCACGAGACGAACGGGAACGCCGGAAGCACGCAGCCGTCCCCCGATGTAGTCGAGCGCGAGCGGTGCGACCGGCGGGCGCATCGTGTTCGCGTTGATGAGGACGACGGGACGACTCATGACCCCTGCGCCATTCACGGCGGATCGGGTGTGGCGTTTCTCGCCCGGGCTTGCTCGATCAGTTCGACGATCGAGGCGAGCTTCGGCTTGGACGGGGCTAGAATCTCCTGGATCTGCTCCGGCGTGTAGCGCGCTTGGAGGAACGCATGCACGTCGAATCGTCCCTGCCAGCACTCCTGCACGAGCCGACACGGCAGCCCCTCCGTAGCGCTACGACAGTAGCGGAACGGCACCGCGTGGCCGAGCATGCGGCAATGCAGCTCGGCGTCATCGTCGATCTCGCGATTCATGTGGCGATCCGTGGCTCCACCCTTGGGCCCCGCACTGCGGAAGCCTTCGCCCGCATCGATCACCACTTGCCGGTCTTGGCTGTCGACGGCTTCGGCAAGTCCTTCAGCGATTCGAGCGACTGGCTCAGCAGCTCGTCCGGTAGCGGGAAGTTATCGAGCTGGCCGGTCAGGAACTTCTCGTATCCGGTCAGGTCCATCAGGCCGTGGCCGCTCCAGTTGAAGAGGATCACCTTCTCTTTGCCCTCTTCCTTCGCCTTCTTGGCCTCGCGAATGGCACCGGCGATGGCGTGGCTGGTTTCGGGCGCCGAGATGAAGCCCTCAGTCCGAGACCACAAGACCGCCGCCTCGTAGCACTCGAGTTGATCGTACGCGTCCGGTTCCAGCAAACCCTCGACGATGGCCTGACTGACCAGCGGAGCTAACCCGTGATACCGCAATCCACCGGCGTGAATCGGCGGCGGAACGAATGTGTGCCCCAGAGAATGCATCGGCAGCAGGGGGGTGGTCATGGCCACGTCGCCGGAATCGTAGGCAAACGGGCCGCGGGTCATGGTCGGGCAACTCGTTGGCTCGGTCGGAATGATCCGGATGTCGGCCCCGGCGATCTTGTCGGCCACGAACGGGAAGGCGAGACCGGCGAAGTTGCTCCCGCCGCCCGCACACCCGATGACGACGTCCACCTTCTTCTCGCCGATCTTGTCCAACTGCTTCTTGGCCTCGAGCCCGATGATCGTCTGATGCAGGAGGACGTGGTTCAGCACACTCCCGAGCGAGTAACGCGTCTCGCCGGTGCCGTCGGTAACGGCGGCCTCGATCGCTTCACTGATCGCGATGCCGAGACTGCCCGGCGTATCCGGATCCTTCGCAAGGATGTCCTGCCCCGCCTTGGTCTCCGGGCTCGGGCTGGGCACGCATTTGCCGCCCCAGGTCTCCATCATGAGCCGGCGGAACGGCTTCTGATCGAAGCTGATGCGCACCATGAACACCTTGCACTCGAGCCCCAGAAGCGCGCACGCGAAGCTCAGTGCGCTGCCCCACTGACCGGCGCCGGTTTCGGTGGTGATGCGCTTGATGCCGAATTGCTTATTGTACCAGGCTTGGGCGACCGCGGTGTTGGGCTTGTGGCTGCCGGGCGGGCTGACGCCTTCGTCCTTGTAGTAGATGCGGGCCGGCGTTCCCAGTGCTTTCTCGAGGTACTTCGCGCGACGCAGTGGCGTGGGCCGCCAGCGGTACAGAATGTCGAGTATCTCTTCCGGAATGTCGACCCAGCGATCCTGGCACACTTCCTGCTCGACGAGGTTCATCGGAAACACCGGGGCGAGCATCTCGGGCGATATAGGGTTTCCGTCAGGGCCCAAAGGTGGCTGCAATGGCGTCGGCAGGTCGGCCGCCAGGTTGTACCACTGACGGGGGATCTCACTCTCGTCCAATAAAACCTTCACGCTCATGGTTTGACCTTTCTTCCTGGGCCGATGTGGCCGTCCTCGCGCAGCGGCTCGCGCCGGTATCCTTCGACTGGATCGAGGCGTTTCCTGCCCCCTCATGCACGCTCGCCGAGCGAATCCGGCCCCAGCGAAACGACACCCCGAAATGCGCCTTCGCCGAAGATCCTCGATTGTAGTGACCCCCTGTGCGCCTGTCGACCCGCGAGAGAGGTGTGGATGTCAGAGTCGGCACGCTCTTCCCGTTTTGCCAAGATTCCTGTTGCATTCACACGAGCAGGCGCCCAGAATACGAGGCGCTGGAGGCTCCGCGGCGCGGTGGGGCCCGGCCAAAGCTAGGTGGCGACCGGCTCGCTTGTCGCGCCGAGAGCGGCGCGCCAACACACATAAACGCGGCCGTCGCCGTGTGACCTATCTCTAGATGGAGACGATGGTGATGGACTTTGTCAAGGCTCTGACGATCCTGGTCGTGTTGACGTGCGCTCCGGCGCTGACTGCCCAGCAGCAGAACGAAGCGGCACCCGCGGAGGAAGCCGCGGTGGCAGAAGCGGAGGCGCCCCAGGGGCCGTCATTCGAGGGCGGCAACTGGCTCGAGTGGAAGAAGATGAGCGGCGACTGGGGCGGGACGCGCAGCCAGTTGGCGGCACAGGGTATCACATTTGATCTGGACGTCACGCAGATCTTCCAGAACAACACCCACGGTGGACGACGGACGACCAACGCGGCCCGCTACTCGGGTAGTACCGACCTGACGCTCACGTTCGATTTCGGCAAGATGGGACTGTGGGACGGAGGCAGCTTGCTGTTTCACGCGGAGGGTGACTGGGGTGAAGGCATCAACCGCAAGGTCGGTTCGCTCAGCCCGGTCAACCTGGACTCCGTGTTCCTGGGCGAGGGTGAGGGGGCGCAGTTCACGCTGTCGGAATGGATCTACACGCAGGTGTTGTTCGAGGGCAAGCTGATCCTGATCGGCGGCAAGCTCTGGGGCGCCCGCGCGTTCGAGGCGAATGCGTTCGCGAACAACGAGCGAACGCAGTTCATGAACGCGAGCTTGCGAAACAACCCGATGATTGCCGCCTTCCTGCCGTACACCAATCTTGGCGTCGGGGCGATCGTGAACCCGACGCCCTGGCTGTCGGTCATGACGGCCGTTGCTGACAGTGAAGGGCAGGCGAAGACCACCGGTTTCGAGACCACGTTCCACGGCCCGACGCACACGTCGCTCATCCACGAGTGGGCCTTCAAGGTGAAGCCGTTCGAGAAGGATGGCAACTATCGCGTGGGCTTCGTCTGGAGTTCGATGGAAAGGCCGCACCTGCAGCCGATGAGCCCCTTCAAGGAAGGCGGGCCGTTGATGGCGGAACTGCTCGGATTGGAGAAGGCCGGCGAGATCGCCAAGATGCTGCCGACCAACACCAGCCCGGACAACGTGATGCTCTACTCCAACTTCGATCAGTACCTCTACACCGAGGCGGACGATCCGACGCAAGGCATCGGTGTGTTCGGGCGGTTCGGCTGGGCTCGGGCGGACGTCAACCCCGTCAACTACTTCTACAGCATCGGCCTCGGTAGCAAGGGGTTGGTTCCGGCCCGCGACAACGACACCGCCGGAATCGGATACTACCATCTCGATCTGAGCAACGAACTGCCGTCGCCGTTCCATTCGGAGCAGGGCATCGAGTGCTACTACAACATCGAGATCGCCCCGTGGCTTCACCTCACGCCGGACATGCAAGTCATCGTGAATCCCGGCGGGACCGACGACAACGACGTGTCGCTCGTCTGGGGACTCCGACTGCAGATGAGCATATAGTGCCGGTCCAGTGTGGTGTCTCAGAGTTGGCGAGGCTTGTCTGATCCGAACCGCGCCCGTTAGGAAGCGGCCGCGGTAAGGCGAAGCGTTGCCGCTCCCTCACGGTCGCGGTTCGGAGAGAATGCAGTCTGCCCGAGACACCACACTAGGTCTCGGAATCAATAACGGGCAACCCGTACCGAGACGCGACCGTAAGGGAGCGTGGGATGCCGGCGACGCCGGCATCCATCTCAGGAACCGGCCGCAGTTCCCCATGGACGTTGCTCAGAGCGGCGGGATGAAGCGCGCCGACGCCGCTGCCGTGACGGGCTGTCTGCGTCGTCCCACTCCCAGTTCCTGATGTCGTCTTCGGTCCCACTTCGACCGTCGGGGCCCGGACTCCAGAGGTAATACGGCTGGTCGAGCATCGCGGGCCACGCGTAGCGATAGACGTTCTCCCAGGGGTCCACGAGCGCCCCGAGGTTCTCGATGTAGGGCCCCTGCCATTTGTCTGCCGGGACGCCGGCCGGCCGCTCGACGAGGGCCATCAACCCCTCGCTGGAACTCGGGTAGGCGCCAACATCCTGGCAGTACAATTCGAGCGCTCCGCCGCTTCCTGACGGGCGCGGTTCGGAGAAGGACAGCCACGTGGCTCTTGGGTTGCGGGCGAAGCCCGCGCCGAGCTTGAGGGCGGCCTTTCGGTCTCGCCCCCAGCCGTTATGATTGCGATCGAGGAAGGCTGCGTAGAAGGGCCGGTGGAGCCCGGCGCAACTTGGGGAGCAGTCATGGCGGACACGCTCGACAAGTCAACGACCGGCAATGTGCCGGGCACGCGGGAGCCCTTGACCGTCTCGGGGCGGCCGGTCAACACGCTGTACGGACCGCCGGATCTGGACGGTGCCGATACGGCCGAGACAATCGGCGAGCCGGGTGCGTTTCCGTTCACGCGCGGACTGCACGCGGACATGTACCGCTCGCGTCTGTGGACGATGCGTCAGTTCGCCGGCTTCGGTACGGCCGCTCAGACCAACGAGCGGTTCCGGTACCTGCTCAGCCAAGGGCAGACCGGGTTGTCCGTCGCATTCGACCTGCCCACGCTGATGGGCCGGGACAGCGACGACCCGCTCTCCGCCGGGGAGGTCGGTCGGTGCGGCGTGGCCGTCGACACGCTGGTCGACATGCGGCGCATTTTCGACGGCATCGACCTTGGCGGCGTGTCGGTATCCATGACCATCAATGCACCGGCTGCCATCCTGCTCGCGATGTACGTTGCCGTGGCCGACGAGCAGGGCGTTGCCCGCGACCGCCTCCGTGGCACCTGCCAGAACGACATCCTCAAGGAGTACCACGCTCAGAACGAGTTCGTGTTCCCGCCTCCGGAGTCGGTGAAGCTCGTGGTCGACACGATCGAGTTCACGGCTGCGGAGCTGCCGCAGTACAACCCGGTTTCGATCTCCGGCTACCACATCCGTGAGGCAGGGTCGACCGCTGCTCAGGAGCTGGCTTTCACGCTGGCCGACGGGATTGCCTACGTGCAGGCCGCGGTCGAGCGCGGGCTCGCTGTCGACGCGTTTGCCCCGCGCCTGTCGTTCTTCTTCAATTGCCACAACGACTTCTTCGAGGAAATCGCCAAGTATCGAGCCGCCCGCCGGTTGTGGGCGACGATCATGCGCGACCGATTCGGCGCCAAAGAAGCGCGGTCGTGCTGGCTGCGCTTCCACGCCCAGACGGCCGGGTGCACGCTCTACGGAGTTCAGCCGACGGTCAATCTCATCCGTGTGGCGTACCAGGGGCTGGCCGCCGTGCTCGGCGGGTGCCAGTCGCTGCACACAAACTCGATGGACGAGACGCTCGCATTGCCCACCGAGCAGGCGGTCACGCTGGCCCTCCGCACCCAGCAGGTTCTTGCCTACGAGACCGGCGTGACCAACACGGTGGACCCCCTTGGCGGCAGTTGGTTCGTCGAATCACTGACCAACGAGATGCAGCGCGACGCCGAGCGCTACCTCGCCGAGATCGACGAGCAGGGCGGAGTACTGAAGGCCATTGACGCCGGCTACTTCCGCACGCAGATCGCCGAGGCCGCATTCCGCGACGCCCGGGCCTTCGACCGCGGCCAGCGGATCGCGGTCGGCGTCAATGCGTTTCAGCAGTCCGAGGCCGAATCCATCGAGTTGCTCAAGATCGACCCGGCCATCGAAGCCGAGCAGTGCGAATCACTGGCTGCGGTCAAGGCGTCGCGCGATGGCGACGCGGTCCGCGGCGCGCTCGACACCGTTACCCAAGCGGCCCGCCGTGACGACAGCGTGATGGGACCGATCATCGCCGCCGTCAAGTCGCTCGCCACGGTGGGGGACATCATGGGTGCCCTGGAGGCAGTATACGGCCGCTACCATGGGGGACCGGTGTGGTAGCGAGTCGTGGTTCGCACCGGCGGCGGACAGGATGGCTCACCGCCTCGATGGCTGCCGTTGGTATGATTGGTGCACGCGCGATACTGGTGACAGCCTGAGCAGCGCTGTCAGGAACCTGGATAATGAACAAAGCAACAGATGGTAACCTGAGCCAGCGTCTGGCGGAGTCGGGTGCGGTCGGGTTCGACGAGCTGCCCCCGGACATCAGGCTCAGGGCATTCGAAGTGGACTACGCCCACCTGCGGACGTACCGAGGGGGCGACATGCTCGTGACGCGCTACGGCTGGCCCATCCTGCGCAAGCTGCTGCCCGAGAATTGGTATGCGGATGAGTGGTACCGCCATCACGGTGAGAGGCTTCCCGGATCGACCGGCCACGTGTACCGCGTCCCGACGCGACCGGAGTGCGGGAGGAGCATCGACATGGTGGTGAAGTTCTCCCGCGTTGCCCAGGAGGTGCCGCTCGAAGTCGCCACGTCCTTTCCGGACACCGTCTCCGCTGATGAGATCGCGAACGCGCGGTTCAACAGTCCGGTGGAGGAGTTCGGTTTGACGATGGAGATGCGGCGGGGCGCGTACGGGCCGAAGGACATACGCGTGCTGGCTCAGTGTCCGCTCGCGATCTATGCCCCGCCCGAGCAGCACGAACTCTGGCAGCTCGGACGGACCCGCGGCCGATTCCACGTACACCGGCATCTCCTGGCCCAAGACCAGGAAGAGGCCGTCAAAGCCATCGAGCTCGACATTAAGCGTCAGTACGTGCTGCTGTACAGTTGGATCGACGGGAAGAACGCCGAGGAGGCCCTGCTGGACGGCGATATCACGGATGAGCAATTCCGTGAGTTGACGCCCCGGGTCATCCAGGAACTGCGGGCCAAGGGCTTTCGTGTACTGGACAACAAGCCGAAGCACTTCATCGTCCGGCCCCGCCGCCGAGATGGCAAGATCCTGTCCCGTCATGATCGGATCGTCTACGGGCTCGTGGACTTCGAACTGCTTCAACGGACGCCGGAGTATCATCACGAATTCAAGTCCATCCAGCGGGCCAAGTACTGGGAGATTCAGAGTCATCGGCAGGCGCCGGCCGAGCCGCGCTATCCGTCCTACCTCCAGCGAATCAATGTCCTCGGTGTAGACTACATGTTCGGCAACACCCCCGACGGCGGGCAGGTCTGGGTAGTGGGCAATGCGCCGGATCTGTTCGACTTCTTTCTGCCGGAGCGCTGGCGACGGACGCCGCGACTGAAGCTCTCGATGGCTAACGAGGTCTACCACACGCGCACACGCGACAACATTCATGTCGTGTACCGCCGCTCACGCGTGGGAGAGCGGCCGCACGTCGATCCGTTCTACGGTCAGGGCAAGCGCATTCGTCAGTACGGCTACAACAGCCCTTTCGAAGAGGTCGCGATCGCCGAGCGCCTGCGTGAGGCCGGCATCGCCACGACCTATCCTCGTGCCGTGTATCGGACAGGGCATCTCTCGACCCGGGCCGGCTACATTCGCGACGATCGCCGCTATGACACGCATGCGGATCTCCTCACCCCGGAGGCCGATCCCGAGCCGATTCTCAGTTCCGATCACGACTACTACACCCTGTGGGGCTACTTCCGTGGTGTCGATCCCCAGAAGCACTATCGAAGTCAGGGGCACTGGGGCTTTGTCGATCTCGCAAAAGCGCGCGAGGACGGGCTGCTCACCCAGGAGCAGCACGAGCAGATCATCCAGAGCACGCACCGCCGCCTTGCCGCCGCCGGAATCGAGGACACGCAACTGTACGAGCACGCGATCATCATTCCCTTCGACAAGCAAGGTGCCTTCCGTCAGGACGCGCATGGGGAACTCGACGTGACTTTCTCTATGGATGCACTAACCGTCCACGAGTACGGCCTGCTGAGCGAGCGGCGCTATCGCGACCTCATCCGAGGTGTGAAGGCCGAACTCGATGCCGTCCGTTGCGAGGCGATCAATCTCAGCGGAAACCACCTGCTCCTGTCCATGAACCCGGACGGCGAGCTGAAAACGAACGGCGCAGGTCAGCTTCAATTCACGTTGTGCAACTTCGAACTTCTTTGCCTGCCACTACGATGACGCAGCCCTGTGGAGCGAAACGAGGTCCGCGTGTGCTGCTGGCCAAGGTCGGCCTTGACGGGCACGACCGCGGCGTGAAGGTCGTCGCGCGTGTGCTGCGCGACGCCGGCTTCGAAGTGGTCTACACCGGGTTGTGGCAAACGTCCGCCTCGGTGGCCCGGGCGGCCGTCGCCGAGGATGTCGACGTGGTCGGCGTGAGCCTGCTTTCGGCCGCACATATGACGCTCATCCCCCAGTTGTTCGACGCCCTGGATCAGGCAGGCGACGCCAACCGGCCCGTAATCGTCGGTGGTATCGTGCCGCAGGACGACATCCCCACTCTGCGTGAGCTCGGGGTGGCGGCGGTGCTCGGACCGGAGTCGCCACTCGAAGCAATCGTCGCGGAGATGACTCGCGCCGCGGCTCGACGTGGGCGCCTGCGCGACGACGAGCGTGCGGACGGCTTGGCCGGACACAACGTTCGGGCGCTCGCCGAAACGCTTTCGGCCGTGGACCGGGGGGCACACACCGGGTCGTCCGCAAAGCCGCAGGTACCGGTCCGTCGCGTAGGCATTACGGGAGCGCCGGGGGTCGGAAAGAGCACGTTAATCGATCGCGTGATCGAGGAACTGCGGCGGCGAGAGAAACGCAGCGGCGTCGTCCTCGTGGATCCGTCGAGTCCGGTGAGCGGCGGAGCCCTGCTCGGCGATCGCGTTCGCATCCGCGAGCGCGGCGATGACGAGGGCGTGTACGTGCGTTCGGTGGCCAGCGCCGGCTCGGTGGATGCTCTGTCCGGCGCGGTGGCGCCGATGTTCGACGTCATGAACGGGTTCGGTTTCGATCTCCTGCTCGTGGAAACGGTCGGTGCGGGTCAGGCTGATACGGCTGTGCGTGGAGTGGCGACTGATGTCGTGCTCGTTCTCCAGCCTGGGGCGGGAGATGCACTGCAACTCGCAAAGGCCGGGATCACCGAGGTCGCTGACCTATTCGTCGTCAACAAGGCCGACCAGCCCGGGGCCGACCGGCTCGTTGCCGAGGTCCGCGATACGTGCGCCGACAACCGGCCGGTGCTCAAAACCGTGGCGTCGCGCGGCGATGGGGTGAGCGAGCTCGTGGAGTGGTTGCTCCGCGAGTAGGGTCCAAGGGCGAGGTTCAGCATCTGCTGAACCCTGAACCCTGAACCCTGAACCCTGAACCCTCAGATCGTCTCTCCCGCCTTGTTGCCGTCGGCCGGCCCTCTATAATCCGCGACATGTCAACGCAGGATGAACACAAGCAGCCCCAAACGTGCGGAGGGGACCGGTTGCCCGAGGGCACCGGGCCGATGATCGAGCCGCTCGAGCTGGACGGCAGCGGGTCGGTGGCGGACATGATCGACGGCCTGTTCGCTCGCTCGGGCTTCAACGGCCGGCGACTGGCCGAGGCCGCCGCCCTGTACGCCCACATGGTCTCAGACGACACGACGGTGGGGCTCACGCTGGCGGGGGCCATGACGCCGATCGGGATGAGCGGCGTCGTGAACGCGTTGATGAAGGCCGGGTTCGTCGACTTCATCATCTCGACCGGCGCGAACCTCTATCACGACCTGCACCGCCCCTTCGACGCTCCGATGATGCAGGGGCATCCCCACGTCGACGACAACGAACTGGCCGACAGCGGCATCGTCCGCATCTACGACACCTTCCTCGAAGATTCGGCCACGCTCATGGCCACGGATCGCGTGATCCTTGACGCGATGCGCGACTTCGACGGGTCGCAGTGTTTCTCTACGGCCACCCTGCACTACGCTCTCGGCAAGGCCGTGGCCCGCACCGCACCGTGTCCGGAGAAATCGCTCCTTGTCGTCGCGGCCGAATGCGACATCCCCGTCTACACGTCGTCGCCCGGTGACTCCTCGATCGGCATGAACCTGATCGTGCCGCATCTGTTCGACAAGCCGGTGAACCTCAATCCGCTCGCCGACGTCATCGAGACGACGGCCATCGTCCGCGCCGCGCAGACCAACGGCGTGGTCATCGTCGGGGGCGGGTCGCCCAAGAACTTCTACCTGCAGACCCAGCCGACGCTCTGGCAGATCCTGCGTGACGAAACCAAGGGCGGGCACGACTACGTCATCCAGCTCACCACCGACGCACCGCACTGGGGCGGGCTCTCCGGGGCCACGCCGCAGGAGGCCCGAAGCTGGGGTAAGATCAAGGACGCCACCCGTAACAACGTCGTGGTCTACTCGTGCGCGTCGCTTACGTTCCCGCTGCTCGCCCAGTACGTGCTGGGCCGTTGCAGGCCGCGCTCGCAGAAGCGGCTCTTTCCGCGTCTCGGCGACCTCGTGGCAGAGTTGAAGGACGATGCCGCGAAGAACGACTGCTTCCGCAAGGACTACGCCGACCGATACGACATCGAGTGAACATGTCTCAGCTTCCCGACAACTTCCTCGGGCTCGACGAGAAGTACAGCGACTACGACACAGCGCGCTATGCCGTCTTGCCGATCCCGTACGATTCCACGACGAGCTACCTGCCGGGCACGCGCAACGGCCCGCGCGCGATCATCACGGCCAGCCAGCAGGTGGAATGGTTCGACGAGGAGCTGGGAAGCGAGTTCCATCGGGCCGGCGTGGCCACGGTGGACCCGATTGAGACTGACCTGACCAGCCCGGAGGCGATGCACCAGCGGATCTTCGATGTCGCGCGGCGCATCGTGAAGGATGGGAAGTTCCCGCTCGGGCTCGGCGGCGAACACTCGATCACGACGGGGCTGGTCCGGGCCGTGATGACGCGCCGGCGGCGTCTGTCGGTCCTTCAGATCGATGCCCATGCCGACCTGCGCGACAGCTATCAGGGCAGCGCGTATTCGCACGCCTGCGTCATGCGCCGGGTGCATGATCTCGGGGCATCGTTGGTGCCGGTGGGTATTCGGTCATATAGTGAACGTGAACGCCGCTTCATGCAGCGAGCGGCCATCACGCCCATGACGGCGAGGGAGTGCCACGAAGCCGATGACTGGATCTCCCGGACGGTCGATTCACTTTTGGAGAATGTTTACGTCACGATCGACATCGACGGGCTCGACCCCGCATACGCCCCCGGCACCGGGACGCCCGAACCCGGAGGCCTATCGTACCCTCAGGTCGTTGCGTTGTTGCACGCCGTGAGCGAGCGGAAGACCATCCTCGGCGCGGACATCGTCGAGGTCGTTCCTGTCGCGGGCCAAGTCGTGACGGAGTTTCTCGCCGCCCGACTTGCCGGCAAGCTGATTTGCTACACGCAAAGAGAGAGCTGACTCGGTCGGGTCGCAGACGCTGGTGTGGTGTCTCAGAGCTGTCGAGGCCTATCCGATCCGAACCGCGCCCGTTAGGAAGCGGTCGCGGCAAGGCGAAGCGTTGCAGCTCCCTCGTCCCGATGTCCATCGGGACGGTTCGGAAAGAGTGCAGTCTGCCTGAGACACTGCACTAGGGTCGCGAGCGTACGACACACACCACGCCCAGCAACAGGGCGAGCATCGCCGTCTCGGCCCCCAAGGCTCCGCAGAGGTTGCCAAGGACCGCCAGCGGTGACGAGCCGGCGATCGGCCGGCCCGAATCCACTTCGGCAACGGTGTCGCTGATGACCCGCGCGAGTGCATCCGAGGTGTCGGTCGTGCTGCCGAACAGCGGTCCGCCGAGGATGAAGCCGGCTCCGATCCCGCCGTGCGGTCCGTTGACGCACTCGCCCTCGACCCTGGCCTCGAGCGTGAACGGCGCATCGGCGCTGTCGGCCCCACCAACGATTGCAGTGTAGGTGAAGTCGAGGGGGATCGCCGGGATCTCGCCTTGCCCGCCGACGCGTCCGGCCAGTGGGCCGCTCGGCGATTCCACGGGCGTGGTCAGGCTCAAGGGTAGGCCGTTGAGCACCACGCCGACGTCCAGCGTTGCCGGGACATCGTTGGATGCGTCGATCCGGTGCCCGTCCATCTTTACTTCGATTGTCGCTAGGGTGGTCTCCTGCCCCGCCCGGATCTGTACGATCGTCAGGGACGCCTTGGCCGAGGCGCCGGACAGGTCGGTGACGCCGGGCTCGCCCCAGATAACCAGGCCGCCGCTCGGAAAGAGGGTGCTGGTCACCTCGATTTCGGTACCATCGGGTTGGCCGGCCTCGGCTGAATCGAAGAAGAACTCACGCGTTTCGATTACCTTGCACTTCACGATGTGGTGGACGTCGCTGCTGGTCGAGAACGCGACTCCGCTGATCCCGATCTCCTGCGGATTACCGGACGCGTCGAGCGTCGGTTCGCTGAAGACGGCCAGGGCGCTGCCTTGCGCAGCAATGAGCCCGCCTTCCTCGAAGCGCAGACCCACCTCTGCCTCCTCGGGCAGGATGTTGGTCGTCGTGGGATACTCCTCGTAGCCCAGCTCGTACGCGGCCTGCTGGCCGTCGACGATCTGCTCGGATTCCGCCTGCACCGATGCGGTCAGCTCCACCAACTCCGCTCGCAGCAGGGACGCAGGCAGGGCCAGGGCGACCCCAGCCGCAAACACACCGACGTAGGCGCTCACAGCCCGTCTCATACGACTCCCCTTTGTTCTGTGTCCTGGGTGGAGGTGGCAGTTGCAACCCAGCCCCCCGCTTTGCCCCTGCGCCGCGTCATGGGCTGCACCGCTCTTGCTCCGCAGAGCTGGATGACGCTCATTCTCACTCTAGGACCGATACATCGCAAAGTCGAGCGGCTCGATACGGCCGGCCGGCGATTTCGGACCCGTTCGCCTAGCCCCCGGCCACCAGTTGGAGTTGCGCCTTGCCACGAGCGATGCCGTTCTGGCGCGCCTGGAGCGAGACCTCGTCTGTGATCCGCATGCCGGCCGCCTCGTCCATCTCGCGCCGGGCCGCTTCCGCGTCGATCTCGTCGGGGCGCAGAGCCCTATTTGTGAGGATCGTCAACCGGTTCTCGTGGACTTCGGCAAATCCACCGTCCAGGAAGACGTTCTGGGGCCCGTCCGGCGTGTCCAGCCGCATGACTCCGATCCCCAACTCGCACACCAGCGGAGCCCGATTCCGCAGAATCCCGAATTCCCCATCGTGAGCCGGGAACGACGCCGCTGATGCGTCCGTCTCCAATACCACCGCCTCCGGCGTGATCACCGAGCACTGAAAATCGCCACTTGCCTGAGCCATTCTGCGTCCTCTAGCGCCGCATCAATGCGACAAAGCCATTCTGCGGTGCCCGCTTGGGTGCCCCGTGGGTGTAGTGATCGTGCTGCTCGGACAGGTCCGCGGGCCCCCGCACGCTGCCACTCAGTCGCTCCAACTCGTCGTGAAACGAGCTGGCTGCTGCACCACCGTCGCCCGCGCCATCGTCAATCACCACCACGACGGGCGTACCCGGCGAGAGCTGCGGTGGCGGAGGTTCGTCGAGCGTGACGTTCGCGCCGTCGAAATGCCCCTTCATCCGAACCATCGAACGCCTCCGGGTAACCAACCGCCTCCGTTCCTATCGCGCGAATTCGGCACTGCAGCGCCTGTGATCCTAGCATGGCACGCCCGGTCGGCTCAACGCAGATGCCCGGCAACCCTGCCTGGGATCAAGCCTCCTCCTCCATCTTCGCGGCCTTGGCGGCGGCTTCCTCGATAGAGCCTACGTACATGAACGCTGCTTCGGGCAGGTGGTCCCACTTGCCCTCGCAGATCTCCTCGAAGCTGCGGATCGTGTCGTCGAGTTGCGTGTAGTTGCCCGGGAACCCGGTGAACACCTCGGCCAGGTAGAACGGCTGCGACAAGAATCGCTCGATCTTCCGGGCTCGGGAGACCACGAGCTTGTCCTCTTCGCTCAGCTCGTCCACGCCGAGGATCGCGATGATGTCCTGGAGGTCGCGATAGCGCTGCAGAATCCGCTGCACGGTCTGGGCCGTGGTGTAGTGACGGTCGCCGACGTACTGCGGATCAAGAATCCGGCTGGACGAAGACAGCGGGTCGATGGCCGGGTAGATGCCCTTCTCGGAGATACTCCGCTCGAGCACGATAAACGCGTCGAGGTGCGTAAACGTTGTGGCCGGGGCCGGGTCGGTCAGGTCGTCCGCCGGAACGTAGATCGCCTGCACGCTGGTCACCGCACCGCCGCGCGTCGACGTGATCCGCTCCTGAAGCTCGCCCATTTCCGTACCGAGCGTCGGCTGATATCCCACGGCCGACGGCATCCGGCCGAGGAGGGCCGAGACCTCCGAACCCGCTTGCGAGAAGCGGAAGATGTTGTCCACGAAAAGCATCGTGTCGGCACCGGTCTCGTCGCGGAAGTACTCCGCCATGGTCAGGGCGCTCAGGGCGGCCCGCAGCCGGGCGCCCGGCGGCTCGTTCATCTGGCCGAACACCATGGCCGTGTGCTCGATGACCTTCTTGGTATTGCCTTCGGTGTCCTTGAACTCGGCCTCCTGCATCTCGAGCCACAGGTCGTTGCCCTCTCGCGTGCGCTCACCGACCCCGGCGAACACGGAGAACCCGCTGTGCTCGCGGGCGATGCGGGCGATCATCTCCTGAATGATGACCGTCTTGCCGAGCCCGGCCCCACCGAACAGGCCGATCTTCCCGCCGCGGACGAACGGAGCGAGCAGGTCGATCACCTTGATGCCGGTGACGAGCTGCTCGGTCTTCGGCATGAGGCCGTCAAACGGCGGCGGTTCGTGATGAATGGGTCGCCAGACCGGAGCGTCGACCGGTCCGCGGCCGTCGACCGGCTCGCCGACCAGGTTGAACACGCGGCCAAGCGTGGGCTCACCTACCGGGACCGACACGGGGCGTTCGAGGTCGGTGATCAGGGCGCCCCGCACGAGCCCGTCGGTCGAGCCCAGGGCCACCGCCCGTACCTGGTTGCCGCCCAGGTGCTGGGCCACTTCACACCACAGCGTGTCTTTCTCGGTGAAGCCCAGAACCGTCCGCTCAATGCCGACCTGCAGGGCGTTGTACTGCTCGGGCAGATGCCCTTCCTCGAACTCGGCGTCCAGCGTCGACCCGATCACCTGCGTCACCCGGCCTACGTTGCCGCCATACTTCCCGTTGCCGTTGCCGTTGCCACTCATCGTGAACTCCGCAAACTGCCCAACCAGTAGAATCGTGCCGCGGATTGTGGCGCCCGAACGCCTCGCCGTCAAGCATCAATGCCTTCGTGGCCGGGGAGGATCTCGCTGCCCGCGGCACGGGGAACTCGGCCCGGCCGCAAGAGGACGCCGCGGCAACACCCACGATCCGAACCGCGACCGTGGTGAGGTCCTCAGCCGACCCGTCGCCTCGCTCTGCAAGGCTCCCGCCGGTGAGGTTCGCCGCGCGCACCGCGCCCCCGCGATTCGGTCGGCTTGCATGCTCGGCAGCGGCGGCCTACCCTCGGTTAATCAGCTTGCGGATCCTGTCGACCGCATCAGGACAGTTGGCACAGTCGAGGAGGAATCATGGCGTACGAGCCGTTGCTGGACCTCAGACAGACCGAGCGGGCCATCCGGGCGATCAAGGAGTACTTCCAGACGAACCTCGCCGAGGCGCTCAACCTTCTGCGCGTGAGCGCCCCGCTGTTTGTGCTGGCCGACATGGGTATCAACGACAACCTCAACGGGGTGGAGCTGCCCGCGTCGTTTGCCATCAAGGGCATGAACGGCCGCCGGGCCGAGATGGTCCAGTCGCTGGCCAAGTGGAAGCGAATGGCCCTGGCCGACTACGGCATGCAGCCGGGAGAAGGCATCTACACCGACATGAACGCCATCCGCCCGGATGAGGTGATCGACGAGCTCCACTCCATCTACGTCGACCAGTGGGATTGGGAGCGTGTGATGACCCCCGATCAGCGGAACCTCGACTTCCTCCGCTCGATCGTGGAGAGCATCTACGACGTGATCCGTCGCACCGAGCAGCACATCGCCGAGCAGTACCCGGCCATCGAGCCGATCCTGCCGGAGAAGATCACCTTCGTCCACACCGAGACGCTCGAAGAGCGGTTCCCAGATCTGCCGTTTCGCGAACGCGAGGCCCAGGTCTGCAAGGAGCACGGCGCGGTCTTCCTGGTCGGGATCGGGGCCGCCCTGGCCAGCGGCAAGCCCCATGACGGCCGGGCCCCCGACTATGACGACTGGACCACCCCCACCGACGGCGGGCAGGGGCTCAACGGCGACATCTGCGTCTGGAATCCCGTCCTCGAGCGGTCGTTCGAACTCTCGTCGATGGGCATTCGCGTGGACGCCGAAACGCTCCGCCGCCAACTCGCCATCCGGAGCTGCGAGGAGCGCGCAGACCTGATGTGGCACCGCCGCCTGCTGGACGGCGAACTTCCCCAGTCCATCGGCGGCGGAGTCGGCCAATCCCGACTCTGCATGCTCTACCTGCGTAAAGCCCACGTCGGCGAGGTCCAATCCAGCGTCTGGCCCGAAGAGATGCGGGAAGACCTGAAGCGGCGCAACATTCCTCTCCTATGACGTCGTGGCGGTCCGGTTCGCGGTGAGCGTCCGACCTGATGGAATGGATGATGGCCAAGCGTCAATGAGGGACAGCAAGACTGTCAAGCGAACGAGGTGGACCATGACGCGTATTGCTCTGGCGATGTCTGTCGTGCTTGCGAGTTGCGGGACGGTGGGGGCCGAGGGTCCGATTGACATCGGCTCACGACGCGAACTGTTCGTTGACGACTACCTGATCGCATCGCTGAGCGGTGCGGCACAGTTGCGTCTGCATCATCCCGTCGCGCGCGAACTGGCTTTGCGGCACGACGCGCCGTGGGAAGGTACCGGCAGCGGGTATCACTCGGTGTTTCGCGACGGCAAGCTGTATCGCATGTACTACAAGGCGTGGCACCTCGACGTGTCGGAGGGCAAGCTCGGCACGAGCGCGCATCCGCTCTATTGCTGCTACGCCGAGAGCGATGACGGCATCCGATGGCGAAAGCCCGAACTGGGGCTGCACGCGTTCCGCGGCTCGAAGGCCAACAACATCGTCATGGTCAGCGGCCAGATCGGCGGCGTGAGTGCCGATGCGGGCCATCCTGCCGTCTTCAAGGACGAGAACCCTGATTGCCCGCCCGATGCGCGCTACAAGGCGATCCTTCGCTCCAGGGGCCCGAGAGGGCTCCTCGCGTTCAAGTCCGCCGACGGGATCCACTGGTCGCCGATGTGCGATGCTCCGGTCATCACCGAAGGGGCGTTCGATTCCCAGAACCTCGCCTTCTGGGACCCGGTGCGGCGTGAGTATCGCGCGTACTGGCGCATCTTCACGGGGGGCCGTCGCGCCATCCGCACCGCGACCTCGCCCGACTTCCTCGAGTGGGGACCCCACGCCGACCTGACCTACGTGGACTCTCCCCCCGAGCATCTCTACACGAACCAGATCAAGCCGTACCACCGCGCCCCGCACATCTTCATCGGGTTCCCGACGCGGTACGTGGAGCGGGGTTGGTGTGATTCGATGCGGGCGTTGCCGGAACGCGCACACCGCGATCAGCGGGCGGCGGCCCACGTGCGGTATGGCACGGCGTTGACGGAAGGATTGTTGATGGCCGGCCGCGACGGTGTGCACTTCAAGCGTTGGAACGAGGCGTTTCTGCGTCCGGGCATCCAACGCGAGGGAACGTGGAACTACGGACAGCAGTACATCGCCTGGCACTTGGTTGAAACCAAGTCCGCGCTGGACGGCGCGCCGAACGAGCTCTCGCTCTATGCCGGTGAAAGCTACTGGACCGGCAGCGGCAGCGCGCTGCGTCGTTACACGCTGCGGATCGACGGCTTCGTCTCCGTCTCGGCGCCTTCTTCCGGCGGCGGGCTCGTCACCAAGCCGCTCACGTTTGCCGGAAAACGGCTGACCGTCAACTTCGCCACCAGTGCGGCCGGCGACGTCCGCATCGAACTCCAGCGGCCCGACGGTCAGGCGATCCCCGGCTTCACGCTGGCGGATTGCCAGGCAGTGTTTGGTGACGAACTGGAACGTACCGTCACCTGGAGTGGCGGCAGCGACCTCAGCCGGTGGTCCGGACAGCCCGTGCGCCTGCACGTCGCCCTGCGCGACGGCGACCTGTTCTCGCTTCGTTTTGTCAACTAGGCAAGGCGATCGGCCCGCCCCACGACGACTGGACGACCCCCACCGGCGGCGAGGTCCAATGCAGCGTCTGGCCCGAGCAGATGCGCGAAGACCTCAAGCGCCGCAACATCCCACTCCTGTGACAGGGCGGCGGGAGATCCGAACCCAAGCAACGCGTCCGGTCCGTCGACTCGCAGTCGCGCACAATCGTCCTCGAGTACAACCTGCCCCCGCCGCGCCCGATCGCGGCGTCCTGATTACGGTTGCCTGCCATCCTCCGGGCGCAGGTTCGCCAATGCGTCCTCGAGCCCTTGACGAAAGCCATACCGATCGTGGAAACACTCGCACTCCTCTTCCCCGGTGTACGCGGGGCCGTTGTACCCAAACAGATTCGCCAACACGCGTGGTCGCCCGTTCGTCCAAGTGATCGGGTATCCTATTAGACTATCGTGGCCTTCGTAGTCGAAGT
>CAYMME010000005.1:0-21966 GCA_964391465.1 uncultured Planctomycetales bacterium | reverse complement strand
GGACGGAAGACGACCATCCCGCAAATGCAACGGGCCCACAGGCGCGTCCTTGTTCGTCCTCGTCGGCGTCGGAGCCGGACGCACGCGCGCTGGCGATCCGGTCCGGCACGTCGACCATCACGCGCAGCAGTGTCAGGGCCTTGGATCTCTCGGGCCCGAAGTGGTGATTATGCTCCTCCACCTTGGCGCAGAACTCGCGGATTGCGTCCTTCATGAGATCGGGAGGGGCGCCCTGCAATTCAGGCGCCGTCCGAATCACGCGAGCCCAATCCGTATCGGAGAGGGTGACAAGCCGACCTGTGCGTCCGCTCGGAAGCGGGGGGAGCGGATTGCCGCGGATATGCCCGCAAGTCTGCTGACGGCGCATACGGCCTTGATTTGCCTTGTCGGCACGTTTAGCACGTGATCGGCGAGCAGGGCCATGATTGTCACGCCCAGCAGCGCCCCCGTAATCCTCCAGCGCCAGCGTGTCAAACGAGGTTCGCTCATGTACTTCTCCCGTCACGGGATATCAGGGCACGTGCTTTGCGAGAGAGAAAGCATGAGTGCAAAGACCAGCAGATACGACATTCGTGCCTGTCCCCCTGCGTGGCAGCTTCAAGTACGATGTGCAGCTACGGGAGCCGGTTTCTGAGGTACTCTGTCAGCGGGATGGTTGGTCGAATGCGTAGAACACGTTCACGTTGGCTGCTTGGGCTGCCGGTCGCCGCAGTGATTCTGTGGCTTGTGGCGTCCTTTGTGGCTGCCGCACTCCAGGGAGGGTGCGAGGAAGAGCCGTTGGTGGACGAACGGCCCGAGACGGAGGTCCACCGACCCACTCCGCGGCCGGACCGCATTCTCCTGAGCTGGACCGGCGATCCGAGCACGTCCCAGACCGTTACCTGGAGAACGGACGACACCGTGGCACGGGCGGCCGGGGAGATCGCCGTGGCCGAAGACGGCTCGCGGTTCGCCGACAAGGCCAAGAGCGTCGACGGCCGGACCGTGCCCCTGGAGACTGATCTCGGCAAGGCGCACTATCACGAAGTGCGGTTCGAGGGCCTTCAGCCCGATACGAAATACGCCTATCGCGTCGGAAGTTTCCGCGGCCGGACTTCGTGGGCCCAGTTTCGCACGGCGGCCCGAACCCCTCAGCCATTCTCGTTCGTCTACTTCGGCGATGCCCAGAACGAGCTCAAGGCCCACTGGCCGCGTGTCTTTCGCGAAGCGTACTCCGACGCACCGAAGGCCCGTTTCATGCTGCATGCGGGCGATCTCATCAACCGGGCCAATCGCGACGGCGAATGGGGCGAATGGTGCGGGGCGGGAGGCTGGGCGAACGCGATGGTGCCCACGATCGCCATCCCCGGGAACCATGAATACGAGCGTGACCGGGACGATCGCGGAATCTCCCGGGTCTCTCGGCACTGGCGACCGCAATTCGCATTCCCGGAGAACGGCCCGAAGGGACTCGAAGAGACGGCGTACTGGATCGACTTCCAGGGCGTGCGGATCATCGGGCTGAACTCCAACGAACGACACGAGGATCAGGCCGCATGGCTCGACTCCGTGCTCGCGGACAATCCGAATCGCTGGACCGTGGCGACGCATCATCACCCGGTCTACTCCGCCAAGAGTGACCGCGGCAACCCGGCGCTGCGACGGCTGTGGCAACCGATCTACGACAAGCACCGCGTGGACATCGTGCTACAGGGGCACGACCACAGCTACGCCCGCACCGGACTACGGGCGTACGAGAACGAACCCACGGGTCTCACGACCCGCAGCGCGAAGGCCGGCACGCTCTACGTCGTCTCGGTGGCTGGGCCGAAGATGTATGACGGCGACGCGCCCGGCTTCGTGAGACAGGCCGAGGGCACGCAGCTCTATCAGATCATTACCGTCGACGGTGACGCCTTGCGCTACGAGGCGAGGACGGCCGTTGGCAAGCCCTACGACGCGTTCACGCTCCGCAAGCGCCCCGGTCAGGTCAACGAGCTGATCGAGCAGGTCCCGGATGTCCCGGAGAACCGGCGCGGCGCTCCGGAATCGGCGGAACTCACCCGCTCCGACACGCAGCCGTGAGGCGGCGGGCCGAAGCGATACCCGCCGCGCGCTCCTGCTACACCTCACTAGCGGTTGGCATGGGGCGTACCCGCATTCTGCCTGCGTGTGGTATCATCGCTGGGGCTTCCGGTTCTGCCGGGATGCCGCGCAGCGCCGGGTCGGGCCGGGAGTCGCGAATGACCTTGGTTCTTCGAGGAGAACGTTCATGCCTCGTTTCACACGACGCGAATTCGTACGCACGGCGGTGGCCGGTGCGGCGGCACTGGCCGGCGGAGACGCCCTCGTCGCGGCCGCGCCGAAGAAGCGCTATGCTTCGGACCTCGTCGCCCTCGGCAAGAGCGGCGTGAAGGTCACGCGCCTGGGGCTGGGCACCGGCAGCAACAACGGGAAGGTTCAGCGCGACCTCGACGTGGCCGGGCTGACGCGGCTGTTCCGGCACGCTTACGACAACGGCGTGCGGTTCATCGACACGGCCGACCAGTACAAGGTCCACGAGTTGGTGGGCAAGGCGATCAAGGACCTGCCGCGCGACCAGATCGCCATCCAGACCAAGATGCGCTGGCAGGAGAAGCCCAAGGATCCGCTGGCGGTGATCGACCGGTTTCGCAAGGAGCTGCAGACGGACTACTTCGACTCGCTCCTGATCCACTGCACCCGCACCGCGGACTGGCCGAAGGAGGTGGAGTACATTCGCGATGCGCTCTCGAAGGCCAAGGAGAGGGGCATCATCAAGGCCCACGGCGTGACGGTACATGGGCTGGTGCCGTTGCGGGCCGCCACCACGTGCGACTGGGTCGACATCCAGCAGATCCGCATCAATCCGCAGGGGCGCCACGTCGACAACCTGAAGGACAAGTGGGGCGAGCCTGGCGCCGTGGACGACGTCGTCGGCGAGATGAAGAAGATGCACGCAGCCGGCCGAGGCCTGATCGGCATGAAGATCATCGGCAACGGAGGTTTCAAGAAGCCCGAAGACCGCGAGATGTCCATTCAGTTCGCGATGAAGCTCAGAGAAATGCACGCGGTCGTCATCGGTTTCGCCTCGACCAAGGAGTTCGACGAGGCGGTCGAACGCATGAACCGCACGCTGAACAGTTGATGCCCCGAGCAAGAATCGACAGCTCGCAAGGCACCTCGTCGCGGCGCCAACCGAGGCATTGGTCCATTGGCAGGGGCGGAGGAACGGGGACGATCGCGCCGCTACTCTTCCGGCGCGTTGGCCGAATAGACGGTCGCTTCCCGCGGGCACCAGTATGCGCCAAGATACGCTTCGGAGGGCTCCGATCGCCTGTCGACGCGTTCGGCGCGGGCGTCCTTGCCGCCGCGGCGCCGCTCGAATTCCACGGCGACGGCGGCGGCTTCCTCGCGCGATTCTGCCAGAATCCCGTAGTTTCTGAAGTACCGGTACGGTGGGCCGTGACCGCCACAGGCTTCTTGCTTGTGCATCGCTTCGATTTCACTCCGGTCGGTCAACGTCGCTTCAACCATCACGACGTACTGTACTGCCCGTCGTGACATTGACCCGGAGAGGGCTCGAAGCTGCGAGAGCACGTCCTCGTTGAAGACCTCGTCGTATGGTTCAGCCTCGAACAACCACTGGACGAGTTCTTGGGCCTCCTCGTGTAGTCCGTTTTTGCCGGCGTACGCAACGGCTGCCTCTGCCGCTGCGGAGGTCGCTGCCTCATCATCTTCGTACGCTAGCTCAACAGCCTCCACACAACTCTTCCACCCGTCCGAGACCTCTTCCTCCATTCCTGCCTGGTAGGCATGTATCATTGCCGTTCGCCAGTCCATGGGGGCAACTGCGTCGAGTCGTGAGGCGAGTTCATCGAGCTTTGTGCGGTCACCTCGGCGCGAGGCCGTAACCGCCCAGTTATAGAGGAGCGTTACCGAACGCGGTTCCAGTGCTTGAGCACGCTCGTACGCAGCAATGGCCCCGTCGTAGTTGCCCAGATTGCTCTCGATGATACCGACGCTGACCCATTCGAATGCGTCGTCTTCCTCGAGACTGAGATAGCTGTAGTAGGCCTCGGCGGCTTCCGACAGTCGGTCGAGGTCCTGGAGGCAGGACGCCTTACCCAGCCAGGCGGGTGAGTACCATTCGTCCAAGGAAAGCGTATGTTCGTAGGCTTCCAACGCCTCGTCGTAACGATGAGCGCGCTTCAGGACGAGCGCGAGATTGTACTTCGGTATCGGGCTATCCGGGTCGATGCGGCAGACCCGTCGAATCAGCCGCTCGGCATGCGGCAACGCGTCAAGATCGGAGAGTTGGATGCCCGCGGCGAGAAGGGCGTACTCATCGCTTTCATGGCGGTCAATCAGCTCGTTGACGAAGGGTCCTGCGTTCTCATCTCCTTCTATTTCGCTCACGCAGATCGCCGCAATCGCCAAGGCCCGAGCCTGTACCTCACTCGAATGCTCGTCTAGAGTCAATCGCTGCAGCCGGAAAAGGGCCTCCTCATGGTCGCGCTGCTCGACCCGCGCGATCACTTCAGAGAGGGGGTCAAGTTCACCACCTGCGTCAGCCTCGTCTTCACACACGATGAGCTTCCCGCTACCTGCGCTCTTCGAGTATAGCGATCAACTTCTCCTTCATCGCCCGCACGGCCTTACCCCGGTGGCTGATGCGGTTCTTCTCTTCGGGGGGTAGTTCGGCCGTGGTCTTGCCGCGTTCGGGTAGGAAGAAGTGCGGATCGTAGCCGAAGCCGTTGTCGCCGCGCGGTTCGTCGATGATGCGCCCCTCGACCGTGCCGTCGGTGGTGGCCACCACGCGGTCCTCCTGGACGGCCACGAGGACGCAGCGAAACCTGGCCGTGCGCTGTTCGGCCGGGATGCCGGCCAGCGCCGCGATGAGCTTGGCGTTGTTGGCCTTGTCATCGGACGGCGTCCCCGCGTACCGGGCCGATATCACGCCCGGGGCTCCGTCGAGGGCGTCGACCTCGAGGCCTGAATCGTCGACGAGCGTGAGCACGCCGGTGAATCGGGCGTAGTGCAGGGCCTTCTTCGTCGCGTTGGCCAGGAACGTGTCGCCGTCCTCGACGGGTTCGGGCATTGCGTCGAACGCATCGAGGCCGACCCATTCGGCGGGCAGGTCGGTCAGCAGGGCGGCGATCTCACGAAGCTTGCCGGCGTTGCCCGTGGCAACCAGGATCTTGCGGCTCATACGGCACATATCCTCCGTTCAGCAGTACCGCCAACGCTCGGAACGCCAACCTCTCCACCGGCGGATCCGAACTGCGGCGTTCATATCGCGCGAACCGCATCGGATGAATCCGGCGGCTCGGGCACTTTCGTCAAGGTCGCAACGGCTCGTAGCGCCGGCGGGGCTGCGGTTCGTCGTCGGATGACGCGGATCGGCCCGGCACTCGGATCGGACGCGTCTGCTCCCGCACCTTGTTGCCCCCGACGATGTGCATGACGTAGTGGCCGTTAATGAGCTTGTACTTGAGCAGTTTCGGATCACCCTCGATCAGCTCTCGCATTCGCTGGCCGGGGAATGTGCCTTGCGGCGTGATCGCAAAATCCTTGCCCGGTGTGAACGCCCCCACGCACACCACGCTGCGCTGCGGTCCGTGCCAGTAGTACGCCTCATAGCCCTTGTCCTCACGCAGAATCCGGCACACGTCGACTGCGGCCTTCTTGCGTCCGCTGAACTGACTGTCGTCGTAGAACTCGGCGACCTCGAGCGTGTAAGGGCCGGGGCAGCGCCTGACGTGCCATTCGGGCGGGCCCACGTCCGCGCTTGGCATCGGCCAGAACCGGGCCTCGAGGAACGGGAACACCTCTCCGATGGCGAGGGACCTGATGCCGGTGACTTGATCACGGTCGGCCTGGGAGAAGCGCGGGGTGCCTTCGTCGCGGTTGGTCGGGCGGAAGACGCCGTAGTACAGCCGGCTGGCCTCAATGTCATGGGCGACGCGTATCTTGCTCGCGTCGATGCCCCGGACGCGCCCGAGCGACGTCGCGAAATTGTCGACCGTCTGTCGGTGGTTCGGCACGTCGGCCGAGACCTCCAGGCAGAGAATCGTCCACTGGTTCTCCTGGCCGCGGGGCTGAAAAACCTGGCCGAGGTTGAACGTTTGTCCGCCGCCGTCGGGATTGCAGCCGGCACCGACGAGGACGGCGAACAGGACGACGCGCGGGATGGTGCGACGGAAGACCAGCATTACTGAAGGCGTGCGGGATCGAAAGCGAAAAAGGCTCACGTTAAGCCATCAACGTTTCTTAGAGGCTCCGGTTGCGAGGGCTTTGGCTTGGGCGGCAAGCAGTTGTCGAATGCCGCGCCGACTCAGAGTCAGCATACGGTCCAGGTCGGCTTGCGTAAAGGTGCTGCTCTCGCCGGCGCCCTGCACCTCAACGTAGCGGCCGCCGGACGTCATGACCACGTTCATGTCGACCTCGGCGGCGGCGTCTTCGGTGTAGCAGAGGTCGAGGAGGGCGGTGCGTTTGATGCGGCCGACGCTGACGGCGGCCAGGGCCTCGCGGATCGGATCACCGGGGATGAGGCCGAGCTCGCGGCCGTGCGCCACCGCGTCGCACAGGGCGACGTAGGCACCGGTGATGCTCGCGGTGCGGGTCCCGCCGTCGGCCTGGAGCACGTCGCAGTCGAGCCAGATGGTGTTCTCGCCCAGGGCGGCCAGGTCGACGATGGCCCGCATGGACCGGCCGATGAGCCGTTGGATCTCCTGCGACCGGCCGTCGACCCGGGTGCGGTTGCGCCCGCGCCGCTCGCCGGTGCTGGCCGGCAGCATATCGTACTCGGCCGTCACCCAGCCGGTGCCCTGACCCTTCTTCCAGCGGGGCACACCCTCCTCGAACGAAGCCATGCACAGCACGTGGGTGTTGCCGGTCTTGATCAGCACCGACCCGGCGGCCAGCTTGGTGAACTTCCGAATGATCCGCACCGGCCTGAGTTCGTTCGCTCGTCGTCCATCCGCTCGTTTCACGACATGGGGCTCCTGTGCTGCTCTCGCACCCTCCGGCCTGAGACCTTACCCACGCCGCCGGGGCGGGGCCCATGGTACGCGCCACCCCGCGTCGTGGAAAGCGACCGCCCGCACGTCCTAGAATCAGGTGGCTGAGGCCGGAGGTGTCCCATGAACCTGATCCTGTCGGAAGCCGAGCGGTTGGCGTTGTTGTCGCTGGTGAGGGTCGAGATCAGTGATCTCGGCCCGGAGATCCGCCACACCTACGACGCCGAGTTCAAAGAGCAGCTCCGCGACAAGCGCAAGATGCTCACGCAAGTCCTCGAACGGCTCCAGACCCAGCCGCAGGCTGTGTGATCCTCGTCGGACCCGGCGGTAGGCCGCGGGTCACGTGACCGCGGAGCGGTCCGCATGCGCCCGCGGTCAATTCCAGAGCGGTTCGTCCGCGAGATGAATGTTGTTGACCTGCAGCCAGTGCAACGGCGGCTGATCCCGTGAACCGGAGAACGGTCTGGTCAGCCCCACGCCCAAGATGGCCGTCCGAGTGGTTTGCAGCCGCTCCTCCATCCATGCCAGCCGTTTCGCGTCGGGCGTGAACTGGTCACCCGCGAAGAGCCGGATGTCGGTGACGCTCAGATCCAGATCGAATTCCGGGTCCGACACGTGAAGTCGAATTCGGTCCGGCCTTCCGGGTCGCTTCTGAAGCAGCAGGACAGGGCGGCAGGCCGGGACCAAGCATCCGAGGGACGCCATGCCCGTCCCGACATCGACACCACAGCCCCTCTGGCCGCCGGGTCTCAGGGCCTTGCCAAAGAGAGCCCGGAGCCTCGCCCTGGCAAGTTGCGTGAGCAGGCTCCAGAACTCCGCCGGCTCGTACGCGCCTACCCGTGTGACTCGCCTCGGCTCGAAGTAGTGATCCTCAACCTCCGGCCTTGTGCCGACGTGCCGCGTATCACCGAGATCGACGATCGCGCCGAGCGCGAGCGGTCCACGCTCGCGGGCCAGCAGCCTCGTGGTGAGCCTCCCCGCCGGGCGAATGTGACGCCCCGACGCAACATCGACACCGGCGGCGCAGATGAAGCCGGCCTTCATGCGCGTCAGATGATTGATGACGATGACCATTTTGCCTGGCTACAGGTGGACGATCGAGAGGTCTCCCCACTTCTCCTGCAGGTACTCGAGCACAAGACGCCGGTGGCAGTGTTCGGCCGTCGTTTCACTGCACAGCAGAGAGGTCGGAACCGAGAAGACACCGGGGTCGATCTCTTCCTCGACTCTCCGCTCCGTCATGAGCTCGCGAAAGCGTCGCTGGAACGTCAGCCAACTTCCCTTGTTCTTCTTGTAGTCGTCGAGAATGGCTTGCGTAGGCGCGAGCAACGGCTTGTGCAAGTAGTCCGCTCCGCAGATCTCCTCGAGGAAGAACGGCAGATCGCTGCGCTTGGTGTACCCTGCAAGCTGGGAGGAGTTGTTGAGCCGAACGTCGAGTACGCGCCTGACCCCGGCTCGCTTCAGCGCTCCGAAGAACTCGATCGCGCTCCTTTTTGCAAAACCGATCGTGAAGACCTCCATGACGTCTCCTTCAGGTCGTCGAACAGGAGCATCTGTCCCCACTCTCCTCGTTGCCGCGACTCCACCTCGCGCAGATCCGCCTCGGTCTGCCGTCGGCCATCCGCTCGGAGGTGCTCGACGCGGATGCCTTGGGATTCGAGCACGCGGGAGACGAGTAGGCGGCGGTGGCAGTGCGTGGGGTCCTCTTCGCTGCACATGATGGCGACGCGAAACGCGCGGAGGCCTTCTTCGAGGCGGCGAAGACCTTCGTGGAAAGCGGGGGACTCCGCGACGAGATCGTAGCGCACGTAGCCCTCGGAATCGTAGAACGCGTCCCCTGACGGGTGGCCGCCGAGCTCCCGGCCGAGGTAGACGTGCCGGACGCCCTTCGCACCCAAGGCTGCTCTCAATGCGTCGAGTGAGAAGTGGGGTGAGTAGCTCGAGTACGGCTCGGACCTGACGTCGACCACCACCTCGATCTGCTGCGCCCTCAGGAGGTCGATGAACGCTTCCATCGTGTGGTTCGAGTGCCCCACCGACAGCACGCACGGCCCGTTGGTCGGGCTTTCTTCTGGCGTGGCGTGCTCTCCGGAGGTCGAACGTTCAGGGTGTTTCATCGCACGATCGCTCTCATCGGTGGGTCCGGATTCCACGTCACCATCGTATTCTCCCCGAATTGCCGCGGCAAGCTTGCCATGATGCGTTGCCGACCGGTTCGCCTCGACCGGGCGATTGCGATAGGGGGTGTGTGCCCGCTGCCCGGGCCTTCGGATTTGGCTATCGCTCATGTCATGAGCAGCATGTCGGGAGTGGACCATGAAAGATGTTCGCCGAAGCACGACGGGTTGGTCACTGTTGGTGCCCCTGGGGCTGTTGCTACCCGTCGGATGTCAACAGCCGGTGGCGGAACCGGTGTCGATGGACGCGACGGGCGTGAAGAACCTGAGCCGGGCCGGGAAGGTCTACATTGCCGGTGCGCCGACCGCCGACGGGCTCAAGGCGCTCAAGGCCAAGGGCGTCACGACGCTGATCGATCTCCGGCAGGAGAAGCAGACGTCGCACGAGGACGCAACGGCGGCGAAGGCCGCGGGCGTCGAGCGCATCCACCTGCCCATGGAGTCGACCGGCGTGACCGATGCGCAGGCCAAGGCGTTTCTGGAGGTGATGCACAAGCACAAGGGCGAGACCGTCCTGATCCACTGCGGTTCAGCCAACCGGGCCGGGGCCATGTATGGCCTTCACCTCGGGGCTACCGGTGCGTGCAGCGTCGAAGACGCAATTCGTCACGCCAAGGCGACCGGCATGCGAAACGAAGGTCTGGCCAACGACGTTCGCACCTATCTCGAGACCAGCAAGTAACTGACCGCCGGATCTGCAGGGGCGGCCCGCGTTGGACGGCGTCAGCAGGGCGTTCCTTATGTGCTCGCCAGGTTCGCGGTGCGCTCAGCCGTCTTGACGCTCATGCTCCCGGTCTCGACAATGCGGCGGGTCGCGTTCCCATGGCATGAGGGGTCTCGTCGATGCGTGAGACACTGGACCTCGGCCGGCGGATCGAGTTGCACGCCGTGGATATGCACCGCGGTGCTGGTCCGGGAGAAGTCTGATGCAGTCGGCGGCGAGGACAGCAGGCGCCATGACCAGCCGGCAGCGCGTGCTGGCGGCCCTGAATCGCCGCCCGGCGGATCGCACACCCGTCTGCAACCCGACTTCCGTGGCGACGGTGGAGTTGATGGGCCTCGTCGACGCGCCCTTCCCCGATGCAAACCGGGATGCGGAGAAGATGGCACGGCTGGCCGCAACGAGCTACACGGAACTCGGTTTCGACACGATCATGCCCGTCTTCTCCATCGTCCAGGAATCGTCGGCGCTCGGATGCCGGCTCGAGTGGGGCGTGAAGGACAACTGGCCGACGGTCAGGATGAACGAGCCGATCTGGGCCGAGCCCGAGGACATCCGCGTTCCTGCCGACCTGTTGGACCATCCGGATATGCGGTGTGTGCTCGACGCGATTCGAATCCTGCGGAAGCAGTTCGGCGACGACGTGGCCGTCATCGGCAAGACGATGGGTCCGTGGTCGCTCGCGTATCACTGCTTCGGCGTTCAGGAATTCCTGTTGATGTGCGTGGACGATCCCGGCAAGACCGCGCAGTGTCTCGAGAGGCTGAAGGAGTCGACGGTTTCGTTCGGGCTGGCTCAGATCGAGGCCGGGGCCGACGCCCTGACGTTGCCGGACCACGCGACCGGCGACCTCGTGAGCGGGGAATACTATCGACGATTCCTGCGCGACCTGCACGCCGAGTTCGTCGAGAGACTGCCGGTGCCCCTGATCCTGCATATCTGCGGCGGGACCGTGGACCGAATGGAGTACATCGCGCAGACGGGAGTGGCCGCATTCCACTTCGATTCCAAGAACGAGCCGCAGGAGTCCATGGACGTCTTCAAGGGCCGCACGGCGCTGGTAGGGAACATCAACAACCCGCAGACGCTGTTCACCAAGGGCCCCGAGGACGTCGCTCGGGAGGTGCGCAAGAACCTCGACGTCGGCGTTCAGCTCATTGGTCCGGAGTGTGCGATTCCGCTGCGAACGCCAATCGAGAACCTCAGGGAGATACCCAACGCGGTGCGGGCGTGGCATGCGGAGCACGCGGCAAGTACGTGACGCCCCGGAACGGGGAGGCGCCGTCGGCGCCGGGATGCAGCATTCGGAGAAGAGCAGGGATGAGCAGACTACTCGAACGCGTCAGGGCAGGGGAGATCCTGATCTCCGACGGGGGCACGGGCACCTACCTGCAGTCGCACGGACTCGATGCCGGTGGTTGTCCCGAGGCACTGAACGCGGACAACCCCGAAGTGATCCGCCGGATGGCCCGCGACTATTTCGCCGCCGGTTCCGATATGGTCGAGACGAACTCGTTCGGCGGCACCTGGTTCGTGCTGCGCAAGTACGGCCACGAGGAGCAGGTCGAGAAGCTGAACCGGCTGGCGGCTGAGCACGTGCGGGCCGGGCTCCCGGAAGGGTGTTTCGTTCTTGGCTCGATCGGTCCGTCGGGTGAGATGCTGGCGCCCGCCGGGACGATCTCGGAGACCGAGATGCACACGGCGTTTGCCGAGCAGGCTCGCGGGTTGGCGGCTGGCGGCGTTGACGCCTTCTGCATCGAAACCATGAGCGACGTGGGGGAAACGACCGTGGCGATTCGTGCGGCCCGGGAGATGGCGGATCTCCCCGTGATCGCCTCGATGACGTTCGATCAGGGGCCGCGCGGCTACTTCACGATGATGGGAGCAACGCCGGCCGCGGCCGCCGAGCGGCTTGCCGAGGCCGGCGCGGATATCGTCGGCTCGAACTGCGGGATCCCGATCGAGTCGATGATCGAAATCGTCGCGGCCATGCGGGCGGCGACGGACCTGCCGATCCTGACGCACATCAACGCCGGGACGCCGCGGGTGGAGCAGGGGGGCACGGTCTATCCCGACACGCCCGAGCATATGGCGTCGCTGCTGCCCAAGGTCGTGGAGGCCGGCGCCGGCATCATCGGCGGCTGCTGCGGCACCGGGCCGGATCACATTCGTGCTTTTGTGCGGGCACTGGAAGATGCCGGGCTTCGCCGGCCGCGCGAGCGCGCGGGAGAGACAGCGTAACGAGAGGCAACCGGGAGATCGCGAATGAGCCTCAGAGGAAAGACGATTGGTGTGATGGTGGACCACCAGTACCAGGAGCTGGAGGTCTGGTACCCGCTGTTGCGGATGATCGAGGAAGATGCCGAGGGCATCCTGATCGGGCCGGAGGCCGGCACGGAGTACCCGAGCAAGCTGGGTTACCCCGCCACGGCGGATCGGGCCGCCGAGTCGATCCGGGCCGAGAACCTCGACGCCCTCGTGATCCCCGGCGGTTTCGCACCCGACTTCATGCGGCGCTGTCCGGCGATGGTCAAGCTCGTGGGCGACGCCCTGAAGGCGGGCAAAGTGGTGGCCGCGATCTGCCACGGCGGCTGGATGCTGGCCTCGTGTCCCGAGCAGCTCGAGGGCAAACGCTGCACCAGCTTCTTCGCGATCAAGGACGACATGGTCAACGCCGGCGGCGTCTGGGAAGACGCCGAGGTCGTCGTCGACGGTAAACTCATCACGTCGCGAAAACCCGCGGACCTGCCCGCCTTCTGCCGAGAGATCATCAAGGCCCTGGGCGGCTAACGCAGGGGCGCTGCAGCGCGAATCAACGCCACGCAGCCCAACACCGAGACGAAACCGTAGCGAGCGCGCGGCCGCCAAGGACGGTCGTGATGAAGGATAGGAGATTCCCAGGACGCTCGCAGCGTCATCCCGAATCTCTCATCCGTTCCCTGTTCCCCGATCCCCGTTCCCTGCCGTTCCTACGGCTTCGCCGGCAACGACTGTCCCTGCCACGCATCGTGCCCCGAAGTCCCTTGCCAGAGCTGGCCGAACAGCGTCACGTCGTTGAGGTTGGCCTGGCCGTCGGCGTTGAGATCGATGCGTTCGCGCTGCGGTGCGTCCGGATCACCGTTGAAGAGCGCGCCGAAGTCGGTCACGTCGCTCATGTTGACGTCCGCGTCGCCGTTGGTGTCGGCGGGCAGGTGACCGAGGCACAGCTCGAACGTCGACTCGCTCGCCGTGGCGTCGGCTACCGTTAGCGTCACGATCGTCCAATGCCCGACCGGAATCGGTTCGGTGAGTTCGACCTGGTGAATGCCGCCCGCAACGTGGGTGAGCGCGCTCACGGCCGGTGTGGATGCGCCTCCCGTCGTGACCACGCTTGATCCGACGAGCGTGACGGCCTGGTCGACCTCAATCTCGACTGCGGCCAGGCCGACCGCCTCGGCCTTGGGCCAGACCAGCGACGCCGAGTTGTCGGCCGCGTCGGTGCCTCCGACGATGCGAATGAGGCACGGTACGCCAAGCACCTCATATGCACCCATGTCGACGATGGGCGGTGTCCCGTTGCCGGTGTCCGGCGTATCCGGGTCGTCCTGGAACCGCGGGCCGCCGTTCACGTCGGTCGTCACGTCGGCGGGCACGGCCGTGTTGTCGCCCGCGTCAATACAGGGTGAGCCGGGCAACAGGCGTAAGTCGCCGTAGTCGTCGTCAACGCCATCCCAATTGCCGTCAGGCCCCGGATCCGGTTCACGCACGAAGCGCGGGTCGGCGTTGATGTTCCCCAGACCCGGGCAACCCGGACCCTGGACGCATGAGTACGTGACGGACCGCGTGTAGGAGCTGAGCCCCGTGGTTGGACCAGTCGCATCGGTGTCGACGTTGGCCCAGAAGATGCAGTTGATGAAGTTGGGATCACCTGCCGAGAGCACGCTGCCCCTATCAGATCTGTTGCCGACGAACGCACAGTTGACAAAGACCGAGTTTCCCACTGAGTAGAGGGCACCTCCGCCTTGACCCGCCACGTTGCCGACGAATACACAGTTGACCAGCATGAGCTCGCCACCGCCGGCCAGCGCGCCACCTTGGCCCCACGTTTCGTTCCCGCTGAACACGCAGTTCGTTAGCGTGGGCCGGGTAGCCGACGACTCGAACACAATCGCGCCGCCCCAATTGCCGGACCAATTGGCGCTGAAGGTACAGTTCGTGATCGTGGGGCTGCTGTCCCCCATGTTGCACATGGCCGCACCGAGGTAGCCACTGTTGGCGTGGAAGACGCAGTTGCGCACGGTGGGACTTCCATTCGCATTGTACATCCCCGGCCCATCGGAGGCCGCACGACCGTCGGTGATCGTGAACCCGTCGAGCACGGCGGTGTGGTCGGTGAAGCTTCCGGTCACGACATGGTAGCAGTTGTCCGCCCCGGTGGGTTCGGCGAAGAGAGCCACGCATTCAGTGACGGCCGCGCCGCCGCCGTCGAGGTCGCCGCGGAGGATCGTGACGTGCGCGTCGGGGTCGCGTTCGGATGGCGGTGCCCCTCCGGTCGGGAACCCGCCGAGCAGTGAGACGTCGTCAAGAAGCTGGAACGTGGCCTCGCGCGGGTCGTCCAGGCCGGTCGGGTCGGGACGGTACGTCCCGGCCGCGACCCGGATCTCGACGGGCGTTGCGGGAGAGGCAATTGCCTCGGCCGCTTCGAGCGCGGCCTGGAGATCATTGAACGCCGTGGCCCAGGTGGACCCGTCACCGCCGCCGGGTGCAGCGGCGTCGACGTGCAGGACGGTCTGGGCCGCCGCGGTGGCGGCCGCGGCCAGGGCCAGGATCAGGGCGAGGTGGTGGATTCGTGTGATGAACATGACGAATGCTCCTCTGCAGCGTTCGAGCAGGACCCCCGACATCGGTCGTGCGGGCGGCAGGCGTGGCGTGACCCGATCGCAGAACTCATCCGTGAGCCGCGACGGGACCGCGAGGGTCGCCTCCATGAGACCCATCTTTCATCGTCCCGGTCGCCACCAAAGCTGGAATTTTTGGATTGACCTTAATGTTACGGGGAATTGCGTGGCGGTCGGCCACCGGCCGCCCGCGATGAGGGATGAGCGATAAAGGATGAAGGATAGGCCGGACGCTCGGTGCATCGTCCGTCATCCGTCATTGCTCATCCGCCCCTCGATCCCTTGTTCCCTTGATCCCCAGGCGGGCTGTGCCCGCCCTACGGCTTCGGCGGCAGCGACTGCCCCTGCCATGCATCGTGGCCGGACGTCCCGTGCCAGAGTTGCCCGAGGAGGGTGGCATCGTTCAGGTTGGCCCGGCCGTCGCCGTTCAGGTCGATGCGGTTGCGCGTCGGGTCGTCGACGTCGCTGCTGAACAGGAATCCGAACGAGCTGACGTCGTTCATGTTGACCTGCTCGTCACCGTTGAGATCGCCGGGTAGGTGGCCGGCGAACAGTTCGAACACGGATTCAGCCCCTGTGGCTCCGGCCACCGTCAACGTGACGATGGTCCAGTGACCGACGGGGATTGGCTCCGTGAGTTCGACGCGGTGAATGGTGCCGCCGGTGTGCATGAACTCACTCACGGCGGGAGTGGACGCGCCCTCGGTGGTCGTCACGCTCGCACCGACCAAGCTGACCTGCTGGTCGACTGCGATCGCGAGCGCAGCCAGACCGACCTCCTCCGCCTTCGGCCAGACCAGTGAAGCCGAGTCGTCCAACGCGTCATCACCGCCAACGATCCGAACCAGCGTCGGCGAGCCCGGAAACTCGTACGCTCCCATGTCGACAATCGGAGGTCCCGCAGCGCCGGGATTGCCGGTGTCGGGCGCGTCGGGATGGCCCTGGAATCGCGGCTGCCCGTCCAGGTCGAGCGAGACGGGCTCGTCCGTGTCGCCGTCGCCATCCAGATCCGTTACGTCAGCCGGCAGAGCCGCATTGTCCCCGGCATCGATGCAGGGGGATGTGCCGGAGGGCCGCAGATCCCCGCCGCCGGCGTCTGCGAATTGTGGATCGTCGTCGATGTTGCCGACACCCGGATACACGGTCGCGTCGTCCGGGTCGGCGTCCTGGATGCAGCTATGGCTGACGTTCGGTGTTCCGCCGTAGATCTGTGCGGACACGCCGGTGTCACCGTCGGCCTGGTTGTTCCAGAGCACGCAGTTGGTGATTGCCGGACTACTCTGGACGATGTAGGCGCCGCCGCCGCGCCGCCTGGCATCGTTTCCGCTGAACGTACAGTTGATGAGCGTCAGGTTGCTGTCGATTGTGTACAAGCCTGCACCGCGATCCGCGCGGTTCACATTGAACATGCAGTTGATCAGTGTGGCATCGCCGTTCGCATCATACATGCCGCCGCCGAGAGAACGCGCGATTGCGTTCTCCGGGTCAGGTACCGCTTCGTTGTTACGGAAAACGCAGTTGGCGATGATGGGGCTGCCGCCGTCGTTGTAGAGGCCGGCTCCACGGTCGTGCGAGATGAACTCAGGCTCCGGGCCGTCGGCCAGTCCGGCGGTGATCGTGAATCCGTCGAGGGTGGTCGTTTCGTCGATGCCGTTGATGGGAGTGCCGGCCGTCACGACATGATGCATGTACCTGGTCACAAACAGACCCGGGTCTTCGCCGGTGAGCTCGGTGACGTTCAGGGCCGGGTCCCGTTCGGTGCGTGAGGTCTCTCCGCCGGCGAAGCCGCCATACAGGCCCACGCCGTGCAGCAGTTGGAAAGTTCGTCTGCGCTCGAGACCTCCCCCACCGGGAGTGTAGCTACCGGCGGCCACCCAGATCTCCTCGACGATACCGGGTGCGGCGGCCGCTGCGCACAGCGCGTCATTCAGACTGAGGAAGGCGTCGGACCAATTCGTGCCGTCGTTGAGCCCGTCTGCGGCGCTCGCGTCCACGAACAGGATGGGGACGAGACCCGGCGGCGGTTCGCACAGAGATGGCTTGAAGAGCAGGGGGTACCGCAGCACCGCACCACTGTCTTGAGCAATGAACATGTATTCGTCGGAGAGCGTGATGCCTTCCTGGGCGCTCCCGGGCAACCACGATTCGGCAACGTACGTTCCGTCGGGCCGCATGATGCGGCAGAAGTTCGTACTGTCGAAGATTGCGTAGAGCAGACGTGTCTCGGGGTCGAAGTGGAGGCCGGAGATGTCGGTGCGGCCAGCCACCGGCGTAAGCGTACCCAAATGCGTCGCCACCAGCCCATCGCTCGCCGACTTCAGCGGCACGTTGAAGACGTAGATCTTCCCGTCGGCCTGGAGCCCCGCGCAGAACACACCCCCCTCGGGATGATTCGGGTCGGACACGAACGTGAGGGCTTCCAGCCCCGAACCCTGGGAAGTCCCCATCGCCCCGAAGCCGAATGTGCGTGTGACGGCGTGGCTGACGAGGTTGAACTCTTTGACCCTCTGCTCGCCCTCGACCCCGACGTAGACGAAATCGCTGTCGGGATCTGCGATGCAGATGCCTTCGAGGTCACCTCCGACAGTCCATGTCGACACGTCCGTTCCGTCGGCATTCATCATCGAGATCTGGCCCCCGTCGCCGACGACGAAGAGCCTGTTCAGTCGTGGATGCCAGACAGCGCCGCTCGGCTCGTACCCGGCGGGCAACCCGCCTCCGATTGAGGTGACCGGGGAGCCCCAGAAAGATGCCGAGGCCGGCAGCACGTCGATTCCTGTCAGCATGGTTACGCAGACGAGGATTACCGTTCGCAGTCTCATAGCGACCCTAGTTGCGCTCCGGGACGACGGGTCACTGAGGTCTTGCCGGCAGTGCTTCTTCCCGCCACGCTTGGTGGCCGGACGTTCCGTTCCAGAGCTGGCCCAGGACGGTGGCGTCGACAAGATTCGCCTGCCCGTCGTTGTTCAGGTCAATGCGGTCGCGGTCCGGGTTTCCGGCTTCCGTGCCAAAGAGCTGTCCGAAAGCCGTGGCGTCGCTCATCGTGACCTGTCCGTCGGCGTTCACGTCGCCGGGCAGGTGTCCGAGCCACAGTTCGAACGTGCCCTCGATGCCGGTCGCGCCGGCCACCGTGAGCGAGATGGTCGTCCACTGCCCGACCGGGATGGCGTGACTCAGAGTCACGCGATGAATGCCTCGCCCGAGGCGCGTGACGCCGGTGACGATGGGATCCGCCCCGCCCTCGGTTGTGCCCACGCTCGATCCGACGTAGGTCACGGGCTGGTCCACGTCGATGTCGAACTCCGCGAGCCCAACGTCATCGGCTTTCGGCCAAATCAATGCGGACGAGTCATCCGGATCGGCGCCGACGACGGTCGCGAGGTTCGGCAGGCCCGGCGCCTCGAACGCACCCATGTCGACCACCGGGCCCGACGGGCTGGGGATCCCCGTGTCCGATACGACAGGGTCATCCTGGCAGCGAGGATTGCGGTGTAGGTCCAGCGGGAGCGGTTCGGCGGTGTTCGAATCGTCGTCAAGATCGGTGACATCGGGCGGAACGGCCGCACCGTTACCGGCGTCGATGCAGGGTGAGTCGGCTTGAAGCCGAAGGTCGCCGTAGTCGTCGTTGCCTCCCACACCCCAGCCGTCCCCGCCGTCGTCGGGCGCCTGGACGTACAGTGGGTCGTCCTTGATGTTGCCCTCGCCAGTGACCCGTCGCATGCCCTGGATGCAGGAGTACGTGACGGTGACTCCGCTCCGGTAGACCTGCGCGTACTCCACCTCACCGTTGTCGTCGCGGTTTCCCCACAGAACGCAATTCGTGATGGTGGCGTCGCCGTCCCCCGAGCCATAGACTCCCGCACCGCCCTGGCAGCCCCCGACAAGCTCGCAGTTGCCTGCCGCGAAGTTGCCGCCGAACGTGCAGCCCGCAATGGTTGGAGTGCCGCTCTGGTTGTAGATGCCGCCGCCGTGACCGTCGCAACGATTCCCGACGAAGAGGCAGTTCGTCACCGCAGGCGAGCCCTCGATGGTGCAGATCGCGGCGCCACGCTCCGAAGCAGAGTTGCCTGCGAAGACGCAGTCGACCAACACCGGGCTGCCGCCGTAGAGGTACAGTGCACCGCCGCGGGCCGTGACGCCGGCGCCGTCCGCGTTCCCTCCGGTGACGGTGAGGCCATCGAGGACGGTGGAGGCATCGTCTCCCGCACTTCCGAGGAGCACGTGATAGCTGTTCTCGGAGTTGTCGCCACCGGTTTGATCGTCGCCGCTGAGGTCGCCGCTGAGAATCGTGAGGCTCGCCACCGGATCACGTTGGTGGCGGGCCGTCTCGACGCCGGAGAACCCTCCGTGGATGCGCACGCCGCTCTTCAGGCGGAAAGTGGCGCTTCGCGCGTCGTCGCCGTCGCTGAGCCGGGACGGACGGTACGTGCCCGCGGCCACCCAGATCTCGGTCCCGGCGCCACATCCGGGCTCCACGGCGTCGAGCGCTGATTGCAGATCGGTGAAGGCGTCTGCCCAACTGGCTCCGGTCTCGAGCCCCTCGGCCGCGGCGTCCACGAACAGGACTTTGGGATCGTCACTTCCATCGCCCGGGCAGGGGACCGACATGTCGTAGGGCAGGGTGAAGTCGCTGTCGGGGGTCGTGTCGTACTGCTCGGTCCAGGGCGAGTAGGTCCGGACCTTGATCTCGTTGTTCGCGGGAGAGAAGCGAAGAATCCGCAACCAGCCGTTGCCGCCATTGTCCAGCTTCTGATAGTCCGCGAGCAACGTGTAGATCGTGCTTCCGTTGAACGTGTCCACGCGCTTGCCCTCACCGTGTCTATGACCGCACAGCATGAGGAACAGGTTCGGGTGATGTTTCAGCGCTTCGTAAGTGGCCGCCCCCTGGTTGTCGAAGCTGCCGGAGTCGCCGGGATTCATGAGGTAGTGAGCGGACAGGATGGCCCGCCGATCGCTGTAGGTCTCCAACACGTCGCCGGCCCAGGCGAGGACGGCCTGACGAAGCGGACTGTCCTCCTGCTCGTACTCGAGATGGAGGATGACGAAGTGCATCCCGCCGGCGCTGAACAGCTCGTAGTGGTTGTCGTTGTTCGTGCCGAAGTGGCTGCCGTAGTAGCTGCGCCCGACGAACCGGCTCGTGCCGAAGTAGTGGTTGTAGGATGTAGTCGTCGCCCCTTGATCGGCAAGCGTACCCGCATTCCGGCCGGGCGACTGGTCATGGTTGCCCACGGCGATGCCGTACGGAATGCCGTCCTCCCGCATCGTGGCGACCGGATCTTCGAGCAGGCTGAACGCGGCATCGGCGACCAGCCACTCGACCGGATTGCCGCCGTTGTCACCGGTTTGGACGGCATCGCCCAACTGCGTGACGAACGCGACCTCCATCGGCTCGTGGTTCTCGACGACCCATTGCGTCTGAACGCCGTAGATGGCCGGGTAGTCCCGTGCGTAGTACTGGGCGTCGGGCAGGGCGATGATCGTGAAGTCGCCGGGCGGGAAGGGTACGCATTCGCCGGTGTCGGGGTCGCACTGCTCGCCCTCGGGACAGCCGTCGGCGCGAACGCAGACGCCGTTGTCGCACCAATCGTCGGTGCAGGCCAGCCCGTCGTCGCACTCGGCGTCGCTGACGCAGACGCTCGCGTCCTCAGCTCGCGCCGCTACCGCTGCCGCAAGAAGCCAAGCCATGGCCATGGCCACCGCGGCGAGCATCCTCGATTTGCGCATCGGACTCCCTCCTCGTGCCGGCCGGCGCGGTTTGGGAATGATGCTCCCGCATTCCGGGGTGCACCGCTCGCCGCACCGCCGTCCTCGGGAAACGACGAATGCACCGGTGAAACAGGTGTCGAAGTCCAGTGTAGCGGTTGAGCCGCGTCGGATACAAGCGATCAGTGAAGATGGGCCGCAGAGGCTTCAGGGTTCGGGATTCAAGGTTCAGGTGAGTCTGGCCACCGCTCGCGTTCCCCCCCCCATCTACTCAACTGTTCTCCTGCTCACCTTTCTCGCGGTCGCAAGGCCGCGCCAGGTGTCGGCCATCAGCCGGAGGCGGTCAGAGATGAGAGATCAGAGACGAGGGATTGCCGGACCTCTCGGTTCGCCATCCCTCATCGTTAATCTCTCATCCGTTCCCTGTTCCCCGATCCCCGATCCCTGCTGTTCAAGGTTTCGGCGGCAGCGACTGCCCTTGCCACGCATCGTGGCCCGAGGTGCCCTGCCAGAGCTGGCCGAGTACGGTTGCGTCGCTGAGGCTCACTTGGCCGTCGTTGTTCAGGTCGGCGCGGTCTCGGTCCGCGGCTCCGGGATCGCCGTTGAAGAGCTCTCCGAACCTCGTGGCGTCGGCCATACTCACCTCGCCGTCGCCGTCCACGTCGTCGGGGAGGTGGCCGAGGCTCAGCTCGAACGTGCTCTCGCCGCCGGTCGGGCCGGCGACCGTCAGCGTGATGACGGTCCAGTGGCCGACGGGGATCGGCCCGCTGAGCGTCAACTGGTGAACGCCGCCGCCAACATGCGTGAGACCGGTGACCGCCACGCTGGAGGCCCCCTCGGTGGTGACCACGCTCGAGCCGACGTAGTCGACCGGCTGATTCACCTCGATGTCGCATGCGGCCAGGCCGGCGTCCTCCGCCCTGGGGCAGATCAGCTCCGCGGCGTCGTCCGTCGCGTCCGTCCCGCCCACGATGGCGATCAACTCCGGCAGGGTCGGGCCCTCGTACGCCCCCATGTCGACGACGGGCGGCGTGCCGCTGCCGGTGTCATCCGTGTCGGGGTCGTCCTGGAAGCGCGGGTCGCCGACCAGGTCGAACGGGGTGGGTTCGCCGGTGTCCCCATCGCCGTCGAGGTCGGTCACGTCGGGCGGGACGGCCGCGTTGTCGCCGGCGTCGATGCAAGGTGAACTGGGGAGAAGTTGCAGGTCGCCGTAGTCGTCGTCCACGCCGTCCCAGTCGCCGTCCGGGCCGGGGTCGGGATTGCGAACGAACAGCGGACCGGTGCCGATGTTGCCGTTGCCGGCCAGCGTATCGAGTCCCTGGATGCAGGAGAACGTGACGACGGGGGTGCCGCTCCGAACATGGATCTGCGCGGACTCGTCGGTGAACGGCCCTCCGTCGTCTCCGTCGGCGTCATCGATGTTCGCCCAGAAGATGCAGTTCGCGAGCGTGGGGTTGTTGTTCCAGCTG
>CAYMME010000004.1:0-50323 GCA_964391465.1 uncultured Planctomycetales bacterium | reverse complement strand
GCGCCGCAATCGGTCGCCCAGCGACGACTACGCATGCTCACCGGAGGGACACCACTACTTCGGTTGCGTGGCGGGTGACATTTCCCCACGAACCTCGATCTCGTATACCGTGGGCACCTCGTCCGCGGCCACGACCAGCAGACGTACCTTGGACGTCTCGACCGGCTCGAAACGGTGTCGGACCGTCGATCTCTTCGCGGACTTCGAGGCACTGACCAGGTCGACCCACGCGGCGCCGTCCCAGCGCTGGAGTTTGTACTTCGTGATTCGTCCCCCGGCCGCCTCGAGGAAGCGGATCTCACGAATCCTCCGCGTGCCACCGAAGTCGATCTGCACCCAGGCCCCGTCCTTGTCTCCCTGCGCGCTGTTCCATCTTGACGACACCATGCCGTCGGTCACGAGGCGCGGGAGGTGGTCATCCGACCAGATCGACGAAGCGGTCGCCTTCGCGCCGTGCGATTCCAGCGCGACGTTCGTCAGCTTCTCGGCCCCGCCGTACTTCAGGTCGACCGGGGCGAGCACCTCCACCGCATCCAGGAGGCTCTCCTCGGGCGGGGGGATCGGCCGGGAGGGATCGGGGTCGTCCGGCACCGGCCGTTTGCCGACCAACCATGCGGAGACGCGAACGTCGTCGAGGACGGCTACGTTGAGCTTCACGCGCGACGCCCCGGCGGGCAGCTCTCCGATGGCCCACGCCCAGCGCTCACGCACCTTCCGGCCCGTGGCGCGCCAGCCCGTCACGGACTCGATGATCTCCGGCTCGATGCGCTTGCCGTCGGCTTCCATGCGACAGTCGGGCGGGGTGATTTCCCCGTCGCCCTCGGCCAGGACCCACAACTGCTTCGACGGAGCGCTACCAGATGCGTTGAACTCGAGCTGCACCTTGCCCTCCGACTTGGAAACCTCGGGTGAGACCCCCTTGGCGGCAAGCGTGTGCTTCCCATCTGTTAGCGCAGGTACATCCTTATAGCCGCCGAAGGCCAGGAGCTTGGTCTCGTACGGCTTGAGTTCAACCGTCAAGGGTTTGCCGTAGGCGCACTTGTCCTCGAGTCTGCCGAACTCGGGATACAGACAGACCGCGCGTTTGGCCTTCCTCGGGAAACCCGTGGACTCGTTCAGCACAAGCTCGACCTTCGTCGGCTTGACCCACGGATTCCGCAGCAGCAGGAGCCCCTTCTCCCCATCGCAGTGGGCGTACCCGTACGCGTCCCGCGGGATCTCGCACTTCCCGGGTTCAGGCATGTCCTTCGCCCATGCCCCGAGATAGAGCGGCTTCGTGCGGGCCAGCAGGGTCGCGTTGCTCCGGGCCCAGGAACACACGCGGGCCAGGAACCGCCACCGTCTGGCATCCATGTACTTGGGATTGACGTACAGCGGCAGGAAGCTGTGGCCGCGAAGGATCGTCGTCACCGCGTCGTTTTGAAGCGGCTCTTCGGTTTGGTGGATGATCCCGAGCACCTCCTGACCGCGGATTGGTGCGAGGATGTCCTTCGCGCCCTGGAGGTTGTAGGAGTCGCGGCCCGTCGTGTAGCTCTCACGGTAGATCGGGCACGGCACGCGGCCGTGCGGCGCGTCGTCGCCGAACGTGCCGATTACCGTGTCGACGTGGGCCAGCCACCACGGACTGGGCTTGAATCCGAAGCAGGTGGCTTCGATCCAGACCTTGGGGTTCGCCTCGCGCAGCGCGGTGAAGACGTCGATGACTCCCAGCGCGACCTTCTCGGCCGACAGCTCGCCGGGTTCGTGACCGTGGTCGGACTCGGAGCATACGGGCTGATAGCCGTCGAACTTGAAATGCGTGATGCCGTACCGGCGGATCATGTCGACCAACGAGTCCCGGAACGCCGATTTGTAGTTGGCCCCCGCGAGGCAGGCGTACGGATGACGCCTCCCCTCCCGTGGGAACGTCTCATAGCCGTTCTGGTCCGCCCACGAGTTGTCAAGCCCGCCGGGATAGTGACTGGTCGGGGAGACCCACAGGCCCAACCGCGATTCCATCGCCCCCAGCTTCTTGTCCAGATTCCCGAATCCCTGGGGGAAGTTCTCCTCGTCGATGCGCCAGACGCTCTTCAGCTTCGACCAGCCCATGTCCAGGCAGAACGTGTCCAGCCGCGCCCCGTGGGCCTTGTAGAACTCGTCGTGGAACACTTGCATCAGGTCCAGCATGTGTTGTTCGGTGAATGGGGCTGGTGCGGACCACCAACTGTTGTACTGGATATGGATCGGCGTCGCGGTCTTGCGGAGCGATTCGATGTAGGACTCGAACGCCTCCCGGCTCTCTCCTGCCGGCGTCGCTCCGTAGACGGCGGACCAGGTTGCGTAGGAGCAGTCCGGCGTCAGACGCGTGCCGGGCGTGTACGACAGTCGGGCTACGTCTCCTTCCACCCGCGCGCTCGCGACGGGGAAATCCACCCCGCAGAAGAACGAGTCCGCGAGCACGGGGTAGCTCTGCCATCCGCCGAAGGGCTGGCGGGGGTGCTGCTCCTTGAACTCCACGTCGCCGAGCACGACTTCCTCGAGCAGGAGCGGTTCGGTATTGCCGGTCACCTCGAGAAGGGCCTTCTTTCGTACCCACGGGGCCGCCTTGTCGAACTCGAACTCCACCGAGCAACGAACGCGAGCGTCACCGTTCGGAATTGCCGTCTCTTTCAGGGCAAATCGCCAGGTCGTGGTCTGTTGCTGCTTGGCGACCGTTACCCGGCCCGGCTCCACTTGGAACCCGGAAGCACGACCCGCATCGAACCCCACGGCCGCGATGGCCACGGGGATCCGGATGCTCTGGTCGGTTCTCAGGTTTCGGAGGTGCACCGCGGCCTCACCCGGCCTCCACGTGGCGTGCAGCGCCTTGTTCTGCCAGCGCAGACCGGTCTTGCCCGGCACCTCGTCCTGCCTCCCGGGCGCCCGACACGCCACCGCCGTCAGCATGGCCAGCACGCCGAGCCCCGCTCCCGTCAGCCACTTGCGCGTTGAACACCTCATCTGCTCACTCCAGCCTCGATACCGGGCAGCGCCTTCCGCGATGCGCATGCCCGACCGCCGACCCCCGTCACCGCAGACCACGTCCGGCGCCTGCGGAATCCCACCCACGCGTCAAGCGTAGTGCGGGTGTCCTGTCGTGTCGAATCTCTTCCAGGAGGAGAACTTCGGTGGGGTGAGGGCACCGGGAACGCGAGCGCTCAATCCTCGGTGTCCTCGTCGCCCGGTGGTTCCGGCGCGACGGGCGTGTTCGCGTCGAAAGGGGCGAACGTGCGACCGAAGATTCGGCGGGAGATCTCAACAAGACGCCGGAGCTCTTCCTGCCGACCGACGCCGCCGGACTCCTGTCCGGCCCACTGGTGTGCGGCTTGCCGCAACGTCGACGGACTGACGAGGATGGAAGCCGGGTTTTCGAGGGAGAGTCCTCGAGCGATGCGGCGAAGGAGGATTCGGTCGGCAAGCGGAAGTTGCAGCTTCTGCATCACTTCCTGGAAAAGCCGGCCCGCATTGCGGTTGTGGGACGTCCCACTGCGAAGTTGTAGGCGCTGGATCCAATAGAGAGCGAGGAACAGGAGTATGCCCGTGCCGAGAACGAGCAACAGCCCCCACCAGAGAGTCGGGTCGGAGTCGCGGGTCTGCATGTGGCGCTGCATGGCCTGAAGCCGTCCCCGGGGACCGACGGCTTCCGCGAGCAATGTGCAGTACATCATGAGGTGGCTTCCGCTGTGGCGACCGGTTTGGGCGGCGAGAGGTTCTGTCCCTCGATCCGCTCTGCAACCTGGATCGCACGGGCCCGCACTTGGGCGTCGGGATCCTCGCGGCCCATGCTCGCGATGCGCGGGACCAGCGGTTTGAGTCGCATGCTTTCTGCGACCCAAAGGGCGCTGAGGCGATACGCTCGGTTGGGATGAGCAAACATCTGCAGAAGCGATTCTGCGGCCTCGCGAACCTGTAGTCTGAGCAAGGCGCCCACCGCGTTGGCCCGCACGCGATTGCTCTCGGCGTTGAGCTTTTCCCTCAGCAGGTCGACACGGTCGGCCGTGCCGATACTGTCGATGGCCTGGACGGCGTTGGCCTGGACGCGCGAGTCTTCGTCGGCGAGGGCGGCACGGAGCATCCGCTCGGCCGTGGGGCCCGGCATGTGAGCGAGCAGCGAAGTCGCCGCGGCTCGAACGAGGGCATTGGGATCGTGGGCGAGGGCGAAGATCTCGGTGCGGTAGGCGTCAATGAGGCCCGCTTGCACGGCAATCGAGATGGCCCGCACCTGGTCAGTGGGGGCACCCTGCGTGATCCGCTTTCGGAGTTCGGCCTTGATGTTGACGCCATGGAGCGTGCAGTGCCGCAGGAGGTCGAGTCGCTCGGAGTCGTTGAGATCGTCGAACCGGTTCCAGAAGCACTCGAAGGTCGGTTCAACTTGCGCCGGTTCGTCCTCGGCCGAGTCCGACTCGCGGTGTGGAGTGGCAGGCGCGGCGGGCTCGGGGGTCTCGGGCATGCCCAGACCGACCCCGCGCCGTCGAAGTTCGCGCCGAGCAATGGGGGCAAGGGCGTCGTCATCCCACCGCGTGACGATGACAAGGATCTGGGTTGCGGTATCCTCGTCCATGTCCACGATGGCCCACAGCGCGGCGCGACGCAGCGCGGCCGGCCCCACGCGTATGAATTCCTGAAGGATGGTCGCCTTGGTGTGCTCGGGCATGCCGAGGGCTGCGACGAGCATCACGGCCTTGCGCTGAGCTTCCTCGGGCATGGAGGCGATCCGGTCGACGTTGGAGCGAATCCACGGCAGTTCGCGAATACGTTGCAGGGCAGCGCGGCACCGCGGATCGGCGGCGAGCCATCCGCATCGGATGGTCTCGAAGAAGAAGTCGTCGCTTCGCTCCGAGACCAGGGCCTGGGCAACCGGCGAACGGAGTTCGCTGAACTGCAGGGCCTGAAGTGCGAAGGATGCGTAACGAGGATCCGCCTCACGGTCGAGCAGCTCGACCATCGCCCGCGCCGCCCGGCTGCGGGGTCGACTGATTCGAGGCCACACCAGCGGTCCCATCGAGGGAATGAACTGCATGATCGACTCGAGTGCTTCGGTGCGACAATGGCGGTCGAAGCTGTCGAGGGCTTGCTCCAGGGCCGACACGACGGGCTTCCGTTCGTCGACGAGGTCGGCTACACGCGCTGCGGCTTCGGCAACAGGCAAGTCCCCCGCGGCCGTCCGCTCCGCGAGCGACCTGAGCGTCTCTGCTTCCCGGTGGGCGTAGCTGCCGGCGAGATCGCACAACGCCGTAGCCGCCATGCCACGGATGCGATGCGACGAGTCGATCAGGGCGGTGCCGAGAAGAACGGCCGTGCGACAGGCGTTCCCGCGATGGATCAACTCCACGGCGTTCGTACGCAGCCGCATGCTTGTCGTCGACCGCAGGGCGGCGGAGAGGGCTCGATACAGCCTTTCGACGTGGGTGTCGATCGTGTCCTGAACCGGCTCCGGGAACCGATGGAACCGTGCGATTAGTCCGGTCAGCCCCGCGGTGCTCGCACGCTCCAGGAGGACCGCAACGACGGGAGCGATCTCCTCCTCGCCGAGGTGCGGCAGGGCGTCGAGAAGCGCATCGTCGGCCGCGCGATTGGCCGTCTCGCTGAGGATCCGGCAGACCGGCGGCAGGCTGGTGACGGCAGTGTTCTCCATCGGTTGTGTTATCGGCAGAGCAGCGGAGCCGGCGTAGGTCGGCACGCTGCGTTTGGACGGCGTGCCGGGCCTCTCGGCACCGGGAAGCCGCCTCCGGGCTTGGAAAGGGCGTTACGCCAAGCTCCGGAACGTTATCGGAGCAAGATCCAGTCGTTGCGCATCCGAGGCCCGTGCAACTCGCGAAGTGCGACACGCATTCGTCGACCCACGAGCGGCGCCGCACGCCGGAAGACGTACTCCTTGAGCACGCTACGCCCGGGAGGCAGGTCGTAAATGAAGCGCTCGCGGCGCTCCCGCCCCGGTATCTGGACGAAAGAACGAAAGCTCGCCGGGCGTTCGGAGCGATTGGTGACGGTCTGCCGGACAATCAATACGTTGTTGGCGATCTCGTATACGGTGTAGACATCGATATCGCGCAGCCCGAGCTCGAACGGAGCGGTGACGCGGATCCGGTATGTGCGGTCGGCGTCGAGTTCGAACTCCCCAACCAGTTCCTTCGGACCGGCACTCTCATTCCGTTGGAGCTGGAGGGTGACGCTTCGGCGGAAGGTTTCGCCGGGACCCAGGGCGAACCGGAAGCGATTGGGTCGTATCTCCCATCCCTCGGAGCCCTTCAGCACAAGCGACCCCGCCAGCGGCTGGGCCAACGTGTTCGCGAACATGATGGTCGGTTCGTGCCGGGCGATGCTGGATTCAAAGTGCGGCGGCACCACCGCGAAGCTCGCACGGAAGCGTTGGAGCCACGCCTCCACTCCGATTATGAAGACCGGAATACGGGAAACGGAGACGGTGTGCTTCTTGGCATCGGCCGGCACGGGCGATACGTTGCCCCAGATGTCCACTTGGGTCGGGCTTGCGCCCAGGTATAGACGTAGGGTACGCCCGTCGGGCGGCGGGGCGTCGTCCCAGATCGCGAGCGTGGCCGGTCCACCGCGGTCGAAAATCCGGCATCGGACCGTCGGCCCGAGGTAGATGCTGCCGGCCGGACGGCCCCGCCCGACCACGTCGGCGACGGTGCGAAACACGAGGTAGTCTTCGGTGGGCTCGATGATCCGACCGCCGACCCGCTCGCGGGCGCGCCAGAGCGGCGGAGTGAAGACCGTGTGAGCGCCGGACCAGCGGGCGAAGATCAGCCGCTTGGCGACGTCGGCAAGCCGTGGCTCGCGAAGATAGCGGTTCTGGGCAGGCGGTTCGATGACCGCCCAGGTGTCGCGCTTCGTGCTGGCGGTGAACGATCGAAGGTGCGCCTCAATCGAATGCGGCGGCATCGAGCCGGGTACATGAACAGAGATGTACTCGGCGGAACCCGCCGGATCGGTCGCGGGGTCGGGCGGTTCGAGATGCGCGGACCAGGGTACGACGAAGCTCGGATCGGTCAGCATGCCGGCAAACTCTTTGCCGAGGCGCTTCAGCCCGTCCCCCATACGCTTGTCCCAGAGCACGGCTTCCTGGCCGTCGGGAGCAAGCTGCCAGAAGTAGGCCAAGTCGGCGAAGTGGGCGAGCACAAGGGAGAGCCCCGGACGCCAGACCTCGGGGTCGTTGTCGACAATATCGAGTATGGTGGTGTCGCCGCTCGGATCCTCGGACTGCGGGTCCGGTTGGTCGGCGAAGGTCGCGACCAATCGTTGGCGATTGGCCGTCAGTCGCCGGAGGAACCCGTCTCGCCCGGGATTCGACACGTTTGCGGCGTCGCCCGTGAGCAGTTGCAGACCAACGGGGAACTTGACCCGCCCTACGCCGAGATGGGCCACGAGTTTGGTGTAAGCGTCAAACTGACTCTCGTCGAGGTGCTCGAGGACGAGCCCGTACTGCGTCGAGTGTCGCATCGCGGCAAGGTGCTTGGGTGCGAGCTTGGCAAACGTGAGGTGCGTGTCCGAGAGGACGCCTTTGTGAGCGTGGATTCGCATGCGGGCGGTGTACAAGCCCGCGGGCAGCCCCGGCAGCTCGACGGGGGATTGGGGCGGATCGTGTTTGCGGCGAATGCGTACCGGCGCGTTGAGGATGGCACGCCCGTCCGCGCCGTACACGTCGAGCTGCGCGGTGAGTTCGAGATTGGACGAATCCTCGACATTCACGTGGAGGCGGACGGTTTCTTCCGCGCCGAAGAGGTTGCCCGGCGACGTGGCCTCGAGGATGCGGTGCGGAAGCGGCGTAATCTCAATGTCGTCGAGCCACGCACTGCCACGGACCTCCCGGTAGTCGACCCAGTGCGGAGGCCTCGGGCCGACGTGCCAGTGTGCCCGCTGGGCGAGCCAGACCGACAAGCCGAGGTGAGTGGCCCGTTTGTTCCCACCGGTGAGGAACACCGTGATCGGCTGCCATTCGGCGTGTTCCTCCTCGCCACCGAACAACGGGCTGGTACGCTCGGAGCCGGGCAGGGGTGTGCCCGAGCTGTCGAGAAAGCAAGACGACAGCCATGCCCGGGCGTGGGCGAGCTGCGTCGTTCGGATCGACGCCGTCACCTGGTAGTCACTGCTGGGCTTCACGCGGATGATCGGGGCCCGATAATGGTACGCGACGCTCCCCGCATTCAGGTCGAGGCGAAATGAGGGGGGGGCAGTATCGCCGACCTCGCGATCGAACGTGCCCTTCACATATTGCGGGAAACCGGCAGCGACGTGTCGTTCCCAGAACATCGGAATGTCGGAGTAGTTGCCGTGCTGGGTCTCGTCGAAGTCGAAGCGCATGACGAGATGCGGACGGGACAGCGCCGAGAGGTCGACGCGATCCTCGAGCGCGGACGAGACCCCGACCTCGGCGGCGGCCGAGGCGCAGACCGCAGCCGAAACGCAGACGGCCGCCATGTGCTGAATCACGCTGCGCCGGCACATGGCGCACGTATCGTCACTCGTGCGGCCCATATTCAGTAAGACTGAGTATGAGAACCGACGAACGGAAACGCAGCATGCGCTGCGCCGCACGTCCGAAAACACGGCCCGCGCCCATCGCAGTCCTTTGCCGCACGGGGCCCGACGGACTAGGATATCGGGCATGGCAGAGCCCTACGATACGCGGCGGTATCTCACGACCTTCGAAACCCATCGCGTGCCGCACATCTTCACCGACGTGCTCGTCCTGGGCAGCGGAGTGGCGGGGCTGCGGGCGGCGATCGAGGCGGCCAAGGACGTGGACGTGATTGTGGCCACGAAGGCCGAGCCGACCGAGTCGAACACCAACTACGCCCAGGGCGGAATCGCCATCTCGTTGGCGACCGACGACGGTGCCGCGCACGTCGCGGACACGCTTCGCGTCGCGTGCGGGATCGGCGACCGTGCGGCCATCGAGCTGATGGTGCGAGAAAGCGAGACGTCCCTTCGCGAGTTGATGGATTTCGGGGCCTCTTTCGATGTTGCGGACGGCGTGCTGGCGCGGGCCCGCGAAGGCGGACACTCGGTGGCACGCGTGGTGCACGCCCGAGGTGACGCGACCGGGCGCGAGATCGGCACCGCCCTCCTCGCAAGAGCCGGAACGACGCCCAACCTGCGGCTCTTTGATCGTTGCTTCGTCATCGATCTGCTGACGTCGGAGAACCGATGCCTCGGGGCCATCACCTGGCACCCCAAGTACGGACATCAACTGATTTGGGCGAAGCAGACGGTGCTGGCCAGCGGCGGGTGCGGGCGCCTGTATCGCGAGACGACCAATCCCGGCGTTGCCACCGGTGACGGCCACGCGATGGCCTACCGGGCGGGGGCGAAGCTCCGCGACATGGAGATGGTGCAGTTCCACCCGACCACGCTCTATGTGGCCGGGGCCAGCCGTGCCCTCATCAGCGAGGCGGTCCGGGGCGAGGGCGGCAAGCTCGTCGACCGCAACGGCGAGCGGTTCATGCCCAACTACCACCCCGATGCCGAGCTCGCGCCGCGCGACGTGGTCAGCCGGGCCATCCTGGCCGAGATGTCGGCCGCTCGTGTCACCAACGTGTTTCTCGATGTTCGACACATTCCCGGCGAGAAGTTTCGCAAGCGGTTTCCGCACATCACGCAGTTGTGTCGGGACTTCGGGATCGACGTGACTTGCGACCTGATTCCCATCCGCCCCAGTGCGCACTACATGGTCGGCGGCGTGGCGACGGACCTGTCCGCCCGCACCAGCGTGGACAATCTCCTGGCGTGCGGTGAGGCGGCCTCGACCGGGGTCCACGGGGCGAACCGCCTGGCCAGCAACTCGCTCCTCGAGGGCATGGTGTTCGGGCAGATCGCCGGAAGTACCGCGGTTGAAGCCATCCGGCGCGACTCGGCCCCCGTGTCGCCGATTCCGGTCCGCAGTGTGATTCAGCCGTCCGCGCGCACATCACTGGATCTGGCCGACATCCGCAACAGTCTGCGCAGCGTGGCTTGGCGCAACGCGGGAATCGAACGCGAAGGAGCCCGTCTCGCGGAAACGATCGAGATCATCGGGTTCTGGGGCCACTACATCATGGACAAGACCTTCGACGATTGCGTCGCGTGGGAAACGCAGAACATGCTGACGGTGACGCGCCTCGTGGCCACGGCGGCAAACCTCCGTACGGAATCGCGCGGTGTGCACCATCGCAAGGACTATCCCGAGACCGACGACGCCGCATGGCGGTGTCGCCTGACGCTCTACCGCTCCGGCGGCGGAATCGCGCACGAGATCACGCCGTGCCCCGACGCGTAGGAACTGGTAGACCGAGTGCATTGGGATCGTCCGTAGCGGCCGGCGTCTCGCCGGCCGGGTTGGTGGTTGTGATCGAGATCATCGGCGGATTCCTGTGTGTGGGGATCGGGTCGCTGGGCTTCCTGCTCTTCGGCTTTGCATGCTGGCGGACCGGCAAGCGTATCGCCTGGCGGCGCCTGGCACGGGAAAGCCCAACGTGCCTGCGCTGCGGGTACGATCTGAAGGGCCTCACGGAGGCGCGATGTCCGGAATGCGGTGCCGTGTATACGCTGGACGCGCTGTGGTTGGCACAGCGTGACCAGCCGCATGACGCGTGAAAGGAATGCGACCTTCGGATTGCGGATTGAGGGCATCCAGAGGGCTCGCCGTGTGGCCCGTGGGACGCGCCCCCGCCCGAGCTGGACTCCCGGGCAGTCTTCCAACGTGAAAAAGAGGAGGAACAGATGACTCGACGAATCGCAGTATTGACCTTGCTCCCGTGCCTGCTCGCCGGCGCGGCCGAGCCCGCTGGCGCGGCCGACAAGATCAAGGTTCTCATCCTTGACGGGCAACACAACCACGGATGGAAGGCGACGACGCCCGTCATGCGCGCGATCCTGGAGAACTGCGGTCGTTTCTCGGTCGACGTGGCCACGTCACCGCCCCAGGGAAAGGACCTTTCCGGCTACCGCCCGAAGTTCCGAGACTACGGCGTCGTGCTCTCCAATTACAGCGGCGATTCGTGGCCGGAGGCGACGCGCAAGGACTTCCTCGACTTCGTCAAGGGCGGCGGAGGCGTGGTCATCGTCCACGGGGCCGACAATGCGTTCCCCAAGTGGAAGGAGTTCAACGAGATCATCGGCCTGGGAGGCTGGGGCAACCGCAGTGAAACCGAGGGCGTCTACATCCGTTGCCGGGACGGCAAGATCGTGCGCGACGCGAGCCCCGGCCGGGCGGGCAGCCACGGCACGCGGCACGAGTGTCTTATCGTCACCCGCAAGCCCGACCACCCGATCACGAAGGGCTTGCCCGAGCAGTGGCGACACGCAAAGGACGAGATCTATGACCGGCTCCGCGGTCCGGCCAAGAACCTGGAGGTCCTGGCCACGGTCTACTCCGACCCCGCCACCCGCGGCAGCGGCGAGCACGAGCCGGCGCTGTTCACCATCAAGTACGGCAAGGGTCGGATCTTCCATACGATCCTGGGCCACGGCACGGAAGCGATGCAGGGGCTCGGCTTCCAGGTCACGCTCCAGCGCGGCACCGAGTGGGCCGCCACCGGTAAGGTGACGATGCCGGCGGTCTCCGCCGCCCGACTGCCGGCCGACAGGGCCGCCCACCGCGATCCGTCCAAGATCGCACCCGTAGCCGCCGCAAAGGAACCGCAGTGGATCACGCTCTTCGACGGCAAGACGCTCGATGGTTGGGTGCAGAAGAACGGCACGGCGACCTACCGCGTTGAAGACGGTGCGATCGTCGGCCGCACGACCGAGGGCAGTCCGAACTCGTTTCTCTGCACGAAGCGCAACTACCGGGACTTCGACCTGCGGTTCGAAGTCGACGTCGACCCGCAGCTCAATTCCGGCGTGCAGATTCGGTCACAGACCAAGGGTGGTACGCCCGAGGGGCGCGTGAACGGTCCGCAGGTCGAGATCGAGGTCAGCGGTGCGGGTGGGGCCGAGGCCGGCTATCTCTACGGCGAGGCCGCCGGCGGCTGGATGACGCCGAAGGAGAAGCTGAAGCCGCACAAGCACTTCAAGGACGGCCAGTGGAACGCGTATCGCGTCCTCGCCAAGGGCCCCAACATCAAGGTCTGGATCAACGGCGTGCTCATCTCGGACCTGACGGACCAGGAGAAGAACAAGACGCATCCCGAGGGCTTCATCGGCCTGCAAGTCCACGGCATCGGCCGCGGCAAGGGTCCCTTTGAAGTGAGTTGGCGGGACATTCGGATTAGGGACTTCACCAGGCGGTAGGGGTGCCACCGAAGAACGCAGGCGGTGGAAGGTGTTTGCGAGGATTCGCGAGCTGTTCTGGCCTGAGCTGAAGTACTTCGGCATAGATAATGACCGTTGGGTGTGCTTCAGGCAGGCGATGGAGGAGGTCAACCGCACGCCCGTTTGGCGACTGATGACGCCGGTGGCTTTCGTTGTGGCGCTCGCTTGCTGGTGGCTCGCCGGGAAGTTGACGGGTTCACACGGTTGGTCGATCGTGGTACCAGTTTCTCTTGTCGTGTGCCTTCCCCTGTGGCTGCTGATGTCGCTTCATACGCGATGCGTACGAAGATCGTTACGCCGGATGCTGCGCGAGAAGGGCATCTGCTCGCGCTGTGGCTACGATATGCGGGGCAGCCCCTCGGGCCGGTGTCCTGAGTGCGGAGAATCCGTCGGCCTCGGCGAGTGAAAGTCCAGGCAAGAGCAGACAAGGGGAATTCGACTTTCAGGGGAGCGGAAGAATGTTGCCCCTTCTGCAGAAGACCACGCAAGGAGGTTCTGCATTGAGGGTCGGGAGGCAGAATCGCTGTGTCTCGGAGAATCGACCGGTGGAGTGAGCGAGTCAAGACGCCAGAGAGATGATGGGCTGGATGACACGGGTGCGGTGGCTGCTGAAGTGGGCGGGGTTGGTGGCCTGCCTCTTGATCGCAGTGGTGTTCGCGGTGAGCACGCGGCGTGCGGTTCATTGGACCAGTTCGACTCTCGAACGGTCGGTCGGCATGATGCTTGGGGAGGTCACCTACGCATGGCGCCCCGACGGTTGGCGTCTCGAGAACGACCGTTATGCTGGATCGCCCGGCTGGAGCATCGGGGAGTTCACATTCATTGGGGGCGAGCCGAAGCTCAGTTGGTGGATCACTCGATCCGCCAACAAGGCTTGGGTAGGCATCTCCTTTCCGCTGTGGATGCCGTTTCTTCTCCTTGCCGTGCCGACCGCTGTCCTGTGGTATCGGGATCGCCGATTGACGTATGAGGCAATCCGCCGCTTCGGAGTATGGATCTGCCCGCGTCATCCGCGGAGAATCACATTCTGGCTCATCGTGCGGTGCAGTCTGATACACGGCCTCGCGGTAATTCCCTGCCTGATGGTCTTCCACAAGGTCAGCTTCTTCTTCCTTGGCCCAGGCAGTGTCACGTTTGGGTCGGGATGTACCATGTCTACGCCATCCCCCAGGAGTTGGAGTCTCGGTCAGGTTGTGGCAGACCGGATCGTAACGTGGGCGGCACCGTGTCTGTTCCTCGGCACCCCGGTTTGGGGCGTCATGTGGGCCTGGCTGTATGTGCGGCTCCTCAATCGCCTCTTCAGACGCGTGCGGCCTCAATGCTGCACCCATTGCGGCTACGATCTGACTGGCAATGTGTCCGGCATCTGTCCCGAATGCGGCAAGCCTGTGCCTGTAGAGAGCAGCGCCGAGAAGGCGACACGCAGTCCGGCACCAGTCCTGCGACGGCGTGCAGTGGGTGTGACCATCGTGCTGTTGCTGGGCGTCGGGTCCTGGATGGTCCTCAGAGCCATGACGGCTGCACCGGAACCAACGGCAGAGGCGTACATCGCAAAGTGGGACGAGATGGGGATGTGGCTTCCCGACGCTGAGCAGCGTCAGTTCTTCGCCGACAATTTCGCAGAGACGAGGGGCTTGCTGGCCGAGAGTCTGACTCACTCCAAGCATGAGGTGCGGATGCGGGGAGCGTATGTCATAGAGGAGCTTGGTGGACAGGCAAAGGAGCTTTCCCCCGCTGTCGTAGCCGCGCTGAAGACGGAACAGAACGAGCTCGTTCGCACGTATCTCATCAATGCGTTTCGGTCCATGGAGGATCGTTCGGCGGCGGTCATGGCGCTGATCCGCGACGCGTTTGCAGAACCGAAGGATGAGGAAGAGAAGCTGTACGCGGCTGCGGCGCTGTTCGTCCTGAGTGATGTGCCTTCTGAGCGAGATGCCTGCGAGGAATACGTCTGCGGCTTCCTGGTTCCGTCCGATGATCTCAAGAGCAAGTACTCGAGCACAGACTACTGGGATATGCGGTGGTCGGCGGTAACTGCAGTGCGACACATGGGCGGAGCAACAAAGCCGATTCCGCTCCTGGAGGCGATGATGACGGAACCCGGCGCCAAACCCTGGGTGAGCGAGAAAGTGCCTCGCGCGCTTGACTCCCTCCGCAAGGGCTCGAATTCCGGGGGTTCACCATAGCTTCGGCGAAGCACAGGCCGAGCCGTTCCGTATTCGAGGAGACGTACCGCCCGGCCACACGAGATCGTGTCACGAACTGAGGGAAAGGTCCTCCCCTATGCGGCTGCGCGACTTTGAGGCTCTGACGTTCGACTGCTACGGGACGCTGATCGATTGGGAGCGGGGGATCGTCAATGCCCTCCGGCCCTGGCGGCTGGAACGCCATGCGGTCGGCATTGATGACGAACGCCTCCTCACGCTCTACGCGGAGGCGGAGCCGAGGCAGGAGTCCCTGACTCCCGACAAGCCTTATCCCGAGATCCTCAAGGCGGTCTTCGCTGAGATCGCGAGCACTCTCGGGGTCGGTGTGGCCGACGCGGAACTGGACGCGTTCGGTCGGTCGGTGCGGGACTGGCCTGCATTCGGCGACTCGGCCGAGGCCCTGGCGTACCTCGAGCACTACTACAAGCTGGTCGTCGTTTCGAACGTTGACCGGGAATCGTTTGCCCACAGCAACGCGAAGCTCGGCGTCGAGTTCGATGCCGTCATCACCGCCCAGGACGTGGGCAGCTACAAGCCGGACCTGCGGAACTTCGAGTTCGCCCTCGAGCGCTTGCAGGAGATGGGCGTCGCGCGGGACCGTGTCTTGCACGTGGCCCAAAGCCTGTTCCACGACCACGTGCCCGCCAAGTCGATCGGGCTCCGCACGGTCTGGGTGAATCGCCGCGCCGGGAAGACGGGCACCGGCGCGACGCCCGCACCGGACGGCGAAGTGCAACCCGACTTCGTCGTTGACGACATGGAGAGCCTGGCCGCGATGCATCGGACCGAGATCGGCTAGGCGGGTCGGCGGCGCCCGCTCCGGGAACGCCGAACGCGGGGTGAACGCACGCGACGTGTGTGGAATGCACGTTCTCCGTCCCCCACCCTTCGCAAACAGCCGCGAAGGATGGGGCACCCAGTTGTCGCGGTTCGGATGGGTTGACCATGTCGCCCGTCAGCCCCGGGCACGGAAGTCGGGGTTGGGTTTGGGCATCTGAGCGTCGACGCGCTTGCGCCAGGCGTGCAGCTTTCGGCGGAGTTCGTTGGCCTTGTCGGATCGCTCGTTGGCCAGGTTCTTTGTTTCGCTCAGATCTTCCTCGAGGTTGTACAACTCGAGGTGCTCGTCCTCGTGATACTCGAGCAGCTTCCAGTCTCCGGCGCGGACGGCGCTTACCGGCGTTGTTGTCGGGTAGTAGTGCGGGTAGTGGAAGTAGAGGGCGTCGCGAGCCAGCGTTGCCTTGGGGTTCTCGAGTAGCGGCACGAGGCTCTTGCCCTCGAGTTCCGCGTCGGTGGACCGGCCCGTTGCTTCGAGGATGGTCGGATGGAAGTCGGTCGAGACGATCGGCTCGCCGCACACGGTGCCCGGCGCGGTCACGCCCGGCCAGCGGACGATCAACGGCACGCGGATGCCGCCTTCGTAGAGTGATCCCTTCCCGGACCGCAGCGGCGTGTTTGCCGTGACCCGCCGGCCGCGGTGCTTGTTGATGTATCCGCCGTTGTCGGACGTGAAGATCACCAGCGTGCGGTCGGCGAGGCCGCGCTCGTCGAGCCTGGCCAGGATGCGGCCGACGCTCTCGTCGAGGCTGTGGTGCATGGCCGCGTAGTGCGCGTTGTCGTGGTCCATACCCTCCCTGATCTTCTTCTCGTAGTAGGCGTGCAGCTCGGGCTTGCCCTCGATCGGCGTGTGGACCGTGTAGTAGCACATGTTCAGGAAGAACGGCTTGTCGCCGGCCTTGTCGATGACCGCCAGCGCTTCGTCGGTCAGCCGGTCGGTCAGGTACTCGCCCGGCTTGCCCCACGGAAGGTCCGGCACGTAGCGCAGCTCCTTGCGACTGCCGAAGAGCCCGCGGTAGGGGTAGAAGAACGTGGCCGGGCAGCCCCAGAAGGTGCCGCCGATGTTGAAGTCGAAGCCCTGGTTCTGCGGGTAGTGGGCCGGGTCGCCCAGGTGCCACTTGCCGATGTGGGCCGTCACGTAGCCGGCCGGTCGGAGCACCTCGGCGATGGTGACCTCCGACTGCGGCAGGCTGCCCAGCGTGTCCGGGGGCAGGAGCTTGCGGTTCTTCACCTGGTTGATCGCCGACTCGTGCCATATGGTCATGTGCAGCCGGGCCGGCGACTTGCCGGTCATGATCGACGCCCGCGTCGGCGTGCACACCGGGGCCGCGGCGTACGCGTTGGTGAACCGCACGCTCTCGGCCGCGAGCCGGTCGATGTTCGGCGTTTCGTGCAGGTCGCTGCCGTAGCACCGCGCCCCTGTCCAACCCATATCGTCCACCAACAACATGACGACATTGAGCGGGCGCTCGCCGGCCGAAGCCGCACCGGCCGCGGGCAATGCGAGGAGCAGAAAGATCGGCAGAGCAGCAACGATACGAGAGTTGAACGAGAACATGCGTGGTTCCCCCGGTTCAAGAAGAAGTCAGCCGTGACGGTCCGAGACGAATGCTACCGATTCCGACGGGCTCCTCAATCCGCAATCTGAAATCCGCAATCCGCAATCGTGCGATGTTCCATACCGCGCTCAGCGAGACTTCGTGGGCGCATTTCTCGGCGCGAACGCCATCTTGATCGCGGTCGCGGACGCCTTTCGATAGGTCTTGGCCAATTGCGTGGTCAACTCGACGCGTCCGGCCCAGAACGCCGGCTCGCCGAGTCGCTTGAGCACGGCGGATTCGACCAACGGCTTCTCGATGCGCAGCGACAGGTGCGGCGGCCCGGCCCAGAAGCGGTCGATCGGCAGGGTCACGGCTTCTTCGGCCTCTTCGTCTTCCGAGGCTGCCGCTTCAGCCTCTTCCGGGTCGTCGTCCGGCGGCTCGCCCACCCCTCGCGCCTCACGAAGCTGCGCGAGAAGATCCTCCCTCGGTAGTCCGCGCAGTTCGAAGATCATGAACGGGTCAACGTCGAACAGCTCTCCCAGCAGGTAGTACACCGCCGCGACATGCTTGCACGGGTTCGCCCAATCGGGACAGGTGCAGGTGGTCCGCAGGTCGTCCGCGGATTGCGGGAACAGCGAGACTTGTGCTTGCTCGAACGCATCTTCGATCTGCTCGGGCATCTCACCGGCCAGCAGCCGAGCCGCGAACAGGGCCTGCTCCGCCATGGCCGCAACGACCTCCGCCCAGTCTGCCGCCGAGAGCTTCTTGATGCAGATCGTGACCGCGTACGGTCGGGCCTGCGAGCCCTGCACCTCGGCGGTGACGTTTCCCGTACCGATCTCGTAGCCGACGATCTGACCGTCGCGAGCGTAGCTCCGACCTCGAGCCAGCCGGTTGGACCAGCCGAACGCGCCCAGAACGTCGATCCACCGCTTCCCCCACCAGGTCTGCCCGAACTTCCCCTTGGCCTGAATGCCGCCGGACACCGGGCGCGGCGAGGTTCTGGCAGAGTGGCTCTCCCACGGTCTTTCCCAGCGGTGTCGTCCGGCCATGGCTGCCTCCGCGTCTCTGCGTCCTGTCACTCCCCGTCCATCACTGCGCCCGGCCTGAGTTGCAGGAGGTCACGCAACTCGTTGGTGGAAAGCTCGGTGAGCCAAGCCTCGCCCGACGAAATCACGCTGGACGCCAGCGCCTTCTTGCTCTCGATCATCGCGTCGATCTGCTCCTCGAGCGTGCCGGCACAGACGTACTTGTGGACCTGCACGTTTCGCGTCTGCCCGATGCGGAACGCCCGATCCGTGGCCTGATCCTCGACCGCCGGGTTCCACCACCGGTCGAAGTGGAACACGTGATTCGCACGGGTGAGGTTCAGCCCCGTCCCGCCGGCCTTGAGGGACAGCAGGAACACGGGAGGGGCGTCGTCGGTGTTCTGGAACCGATCGATCATCTTGTCACGCCGCCGTAGCGTCGTGCCCCCGTGCAGGAAGAGCACCTCGCGCCCAAGAACCGACTGCAAGTGCGAACGAAGCATCCGTCCCATCTCGGCGAATTGGGTGAACACGAGGGCCCGGTCCGACGCGGTGATACATTCCTCGAGCATTTCGGTCAGGCGAGCGAGCTTGCCCGAGCGGCCGGCCAGCGACGACTCGTCGTGCAGGAACTGGGCGGGATGGTTGCACACCTGCTTGAGCTTGGTCAGCGTGGCGAGCACCGCTCCCTTACGCTGGATTCCGGTGGCCGACTCGATCTCCTGGAGCGATTCCTGCACGATCGCCTCGTAGAGCGTCGCCTGCTCGCGCGTAAGCGAGCAGTAGACTTTCATTTCGAGCTTCTTGGGCAGATCGGCCACGATGTCCGGGTCGGTCTTGAGCCGGCGCAGAAGGAACGGCTGCACCATCCCCTGCAACCGCTGCGTGGCGTCGGGGTCCTCGTAGCGTTCGATCGGCGTGGCGAACTGCCGCTTGAACTGTGTGAGCGGACCGAGGTAGCCGGGGTTCAGGAAGTCCATGATCGACCACAGCTCGCTCAAGCGGTTCTCGACCGGAGTGCCGGTCAGGGCGATGCGATGAGTTGCCGTGAGCTTGCGGGCGGTCTGGCTTACTTGCGCGGACACCGACTTGATGTTCTGGGCCTCATCCAGGGCAACGCAATCCCACGTGACCGAGGTGAACAGCTTGGCCTCGCGGCGCACGAGTGCGTAGCTCGTAACGACAAGATCGTGCTTGCCGGCGGCCGACCGAAACGATCCGTCGCGATGCCGATCGGGGCCGTGGTGGACCATCACGCGCAGGTCCGGGGCAAACCGTGCCGCTTCGTGCGCCCAGTTGCTCACCACCGAGGTCGGGCAGACGACGAGCGTCGGCTTGGCCGCGGCTCCGTCCCCATCCCCTCCGTTTCGCGTGTGCAGCAGCAGTGCCAGCAGTTGAATGGTCTTGCCCAGCCCCATGTCGTCCGCGAGGCACGCCCCGAGACCCCAGCGCCGCAGGAACACGAGCCAACTCAGTCCACGGGCCTGGTACGGCCGAAGCGTGCCGTGGAACTGCTCGGGTGCGGGGATGTCGGTCAGGCGGTGCACGTCTTTCAGTCCGTCCAGCAGCTCGGCCACTTCCCCGACTGCCTCCACGCCGAGGACAGGCAACGCGCCGACCGCCCCTTCTCCCAGCGATGTGCGTAGTGCCTCGCCGAGCGCCATCTCCTGGTCGGCCTGACCCGACTCCCAAAAACGACGCAAGGCTTCGACCTGCTCGGTTCGCAGTTCCACCCACTGGCCGCGCACCTGCACAAGCGGCGCCTTCAAGGCGGCGAGCCGCTTGAACTCGTCTTTCGTGAGCCGTTCGTCTCCGAGGGCCAACTCCCAGTCGTACCTGACCAGCGTGTTCATCCCGAGTTGGCCCTGGGCCTGGCTCTCCCCGGGGGTGCCGGAAAGTCGCATCCGCACGCCGATGCGCGGACGTTGTGTGCCTCGCCGCGTCCACCAGTTCGGCACGAGCACGCCGAAGCCGCTGTCCTCGAGCAGCCAAGCGGTCTCGCGCAGAAAGGCGTAGGCCTGTTCCGTGGTCAGAAGGCATGCTTCCGGGCAGGCGACCCGAAGAGACGATTCCAGTGCGGGGAACACACTGGCTGCGCGACCCAGGTCGGCGAGCAGGCGTTCCTGCGGCCGGTCGAACCTGCGTTTCAGGTACCGCAGTGCGTGGCCCCGCGCTTTCCAGACGCGCTCCGCCGGGACGAGCAGGCTGCGGTCGTCGGAGGCCTGGAGGAAGAAGCGGACGTGCCACCCCGGCGCACTGTCGTCCGATGCTTTCGTCTTCCGTCGAGGCTTGCGCCCGCCGTGCGGCTCGTCGCTGTTCGTTTCGTCCGGCGGGTCGAGACGAAAGCACGTGCGGAACCCCGCCGCCCGGCTGCCGGCGCGCAGTTCCGCCGTCCAGGCGTCGACTTGCCCGTCGAGCCGTTCGAGCTCCTCCCTCGGGCCGGTCACGCGCGGTTCATCGTGCAGAGCGCGAAACCATCGCTCCGCCGCACCGGCCGAGCGCACGCGTTCCAGCTCCCGGCCCGTGCTCGGGTACGAAGCCATGTTGGACCATCGCACCACGGTGTCGACCGCCGTGGTCAGGAAATGACGAATCGTCTCTCGGGGGCGAACCGTGATCGCTCCCCGATCCTGGGGTTTGAAGGTTGCGGCGGCCGCCCCGGGCAAGGTGGCCGCCAGAGCGGCAATCCGCTCCTGTTCGACCGGGTCATTGAGCGAGGGCGTCCAGTACGCCCAGCCCACCGCCTGCGTCCTGCCCTCCGTTGCGTTCGCCAACGTGAACGTCGGGACGAACCGCTGGCGGGCGGTCAGTTCCAGCGCCAGCTTGGCGGCGTGACTCCAGAAGCGCAGGCCGCCACCGAGCACAAGATCCTCGGCGGTGGGTGCGGGCTCCTCGTGCATCGGCATGTCGGCCAGCACGCGGAGGAGGATCTCCAAGTCGGCTACGACGCCCGACACCGTCCAGGGACGCAGTCGCACGCGCCCGCGGTAGCGGCCGTCGTCGTCGGCACTGTCGAACACCAACCGCGGGGACGGCACCGGTCCCGTGACCTTCCCCGGTCCGGACGGCAGCCAGAGGGTTTCCGAGACTACCTCGCCGACCTCGTAGAAGCGTCCCACCTCGGCCCGTTGAGCGAGATCGAAGAGCACGGCCTCGACATCGTCACCGGAGGCCGCGAACGGATGGTGTGACGCCTTCGGGGCCCGCCCCGTGCCCGCCCGGTGCTTCACCGTGGGCGACCCGCCCGACCACTCCGCCCATACGAAGAGCCGACCCGCGGGGGGGACGTGACTGACTGTTTTCCAGACCCCGTGCAGTACCAGCATTCCGCCAGACTAGCCTCTCATCAGGACATCGAGGAGCGTCCGTTGGAAGTGGAGTCGATTTTCTGCCTGGATGAAGACCAACGATTGCGGACCGTTGAGGACTTCCTCGGTGATCTCCTCGTCGCGGTGGGCGGGAAGACAATGCAGCACCACCGCCGAGGGATTCGCCAACCGCAGAAGATCGGCGTTGATCTGAAACCCGGCGAACCGGGCCCGACGCACTTCCGCCTCCTCTTCCTGTCCCATTGACGTCCACACATCGGTGTACAGGACGTCGGCGCCCTGCGCGGCGGCCTGCGGACCGTCCGCAACCTCCACGGCGCGCTCGCCGCCGACGGACCGCAGACGCTCGACCAGCGAATCCTCGAGGCAGTGCCCCGTCGGCGTGGCGATCGCGAACGCAGCACCGGATCGCACACATCCGACCGCCAGCGACCGAGCCATGTTGTTGCCGTCGCCAACGTACGCCACCCGCAACCCCTCGAGCCGGCCGAAGTGTTCCTGCAACGTCATCAAGTCGGTCATCGCCTGGCACGGGTGCGAGAAGTCGCTCAGGCCGTTGATCACCGGCACCGACGAGTGGGTCGCCAGCGACTCGACCGCGGCGTGGTCGAACACGCGGGCCATGATCCCATCGCACATCGACGCGATGACCTTGGCCGCGTCGTCGAGAGACTCGCGCGTCCCCAGCCCGGCCTGATGGTCGTCGAGGCAGATCGCGTGCCCGCCGAGCTGAGTCATCGCCACCTCGAACCCCAACCGCGTACGCAGCGACGGTTTCTGAAAGAGCATCGCCAGCGTCTTGCCCTCCAGAGATCGTTCCAGTTCGCCCGTCTCGGTGAATCGCCTTTTCTGCTCGATGGCTCGTGCGATGAGCCACTCGATCGCCCCCTCGGGCAACTTGGTAATGCCCAGAAAGTGGCGGAAGGCCGGTCGCGTGTTGTCCGCACTCGTACTCATTGCTGTACGGCCTCGGTCGTTGCGGCGCTCAACGCGTTGCGGAGAATCGCCAGCCCCTCGTCGATCTGCTCGCGGGTGATGTTCATCGCCGGCAGCATCCGCAGCACCGTGTCCTGTGTGCAGTTGACGCGCAGCCCGGCCTCCAGGCAGCGTGACACGACCTCGGCACCAGGCACCGTGAGTTCGACGGCAAGCATCAGCCCCTTGCCCCGTACCTCTTGGAACAGTCCCGGCTCGGGCTCGATGGACGCGAGGCGCTCGGCCAGGTAGTCACCCATCCGCGCGGCGTTGTCGAGCATCGCTTCCGACTCGACGGCCTCGATCATGCCGATCGCCGCCGAGACCACCAACGGATTCGCCCCGAACGTGGTCGCATGCGAGCCGGGCGTCAGCGCCGCGGCGATTTCCTCTCTCGCCACGACGCCGCCGATGGGGGCACCGCCGCCCAGTGCCTTGCCCAACGTCATCACGTCGGGCTCGACGCCCCAGTGCTGATAGCCGAACCAGTGTCCCGTGCGCCCACACCCGGTCTGCACCTCGTCGAACATCAGCAGCACGTTCGTCCCGTCGCACAAGTCGCGCAGCGCCGCGAGGTAGTCGTCGGACGGCACGCGAACGCCGCCCTCACCCTGGACGGGCTCGACGAGCACGGCCGCGGTCTCGTCGTCGATCGCATTCCGCACCGCGTCCACGTCGTCGTACGGCGCGTAGGAAAAGCCGGCCAGCAGCGGCTCGTTCCCGGCGTGGGTCTTGGACTGAGCCGTGGCCGACATCGCTCCATAGGTCCGGCCGTGGAAGCTGCGCTCCATCGTGATGATCTTGTACCGCCCACCGGGCGTCGCCCGCCGAGCGATCTTGATCGCCGCCTCGTTGGCCTCGGCCCCCGAGTTGCAGAAGAAGCACTGCCCGCCGAAGCTTCGCTCGCTGAGCAGCGAGGCGAGCCGACCCTGCGACACCGTGTAGAACGTGTTGTCCATGTGGATGAGTCGGGCCGCCTGTTCCTGGACCGCCGACACGACGCGCGGGTGGCAATGGCCGACCGCACTGCATCCCCACCCGGGAAACAGGTCGAGGTACCGCTTGCCGTCAAGATCCCAGAAGTAGCTGCCCTCGGCCCGATCTACGACCAGGGGCGTTCGACCGTAGTTGCCGACGACGTAACGCTGGTACTGCTCGAGGATGGACTCGCTGCTCAACGGCTGCGGCTGTTCACTCATCGACCACGATCTCCGTTCCCACGCCACTGTGGCTGAATATTTCCAACAATAACGAATGGTCCTTGCGCCCATCGATAATGTGAGTCTTCTTGACTCCCGCATCGAGGGCCCGCAGGCAGGCCCGCACCTTGGGCACCATACCCTTGCCGATCACACCGTCGGCCATGAAAGTCGCGATCTGAGCCCGGTTGAGCGAGCGGTAGTACGACTCCTCGTCCGCCAGGTCGGCCCGGATGCCGTGTGTGTCGGACATCATGACGAGTTTCTCGGCAGGCAGTGCGGCCGCGACCTCGCCCGCGGCGATGTCGCCGTTGATGTTCAACTTGCCGCCGGCCGCATCTCGGGCGACCGGAGCGATGACAGGAATCGTGCCCGCCTCGCACAGGAGGTGAATGACCTTGGCGTTCACGGACGTGATTCGACCGACGTGGCCGAGGTCGATGCGGTGTCCGTCCGGCGACTGCTCGTACGTACGCTCGGCAAACAGCACGCAACTCGACAGGCTATGCAGCCCGATGGCCTCGACGCCCAACGATTCGAGCGTCTCGACGAGGCGGCGGTTGATTCGTCCGCACAGGACCTGCTCGACGATTGCGAGGGTGCGCTCGTCCGTATAGCGCTGCCCCTGGATGAAGTGGGGCTCGAGCCCGGCCTCGTCCATGGCCGCACTGATCTCCTTCCCACCGCCGTGCACCAGCACCGGCCGCATCCCGACGTATCGCAGGAACACGATGTCCTGTAGCAGCAGACGCTCGGTCTCCGGTGAATCCATCACCGAACCGCCCAGCTTGACCATCACGATCCGGCCGTGGTAGCGCTGGATGTAATCCAGCGCCTCAATCAGGGTTGCCGCCTTGTTCGTCGCTTCCTGCACGCCGATACCCTCGCCGCGGGGGAAACATGCCAACCTATACCGGACTTGATGGTGTGTCAAATGCCCGGTGCGAATCACGGCTTGCCGCTACCGACGGCGGGTCGCGCCGCGGCGAGATTTGGGCTGCGTCGCGGTGGTGATGGCCAACTGGCCGTGTCGGATTCCGCGGGTGGCGGTGATGCGGCCGGCCAGCTCCTGCAACTGGGCCGCCTTGCCCCGCAGGACCACGGCTTCGAGGCAGGTTTGCTCATCGAGATGCACGTGCAGAGCCGACACGATCTCGTCGCAGTACGCGTGCTGTAGGTGCATGACGCGGTGGGCCAGGTCGTGGGCGTCGTGGTCGTAGACGTAGCACAGCACGCCCACGGACGGGGCGTTGGTCTTCTCCATCTCCCGCTGGGCGAGCCGCTTGCGAATCAGGTCGCGGATGGCCTCGGAACGGTTCTCGTACCCGAGCGCCTCGATGAAGCCGTCGAACGCTTCAAGCAGATCCTCGTCGATGGATACGCCGAATCGAACCGTGTCGGGCATGCTTGGTAGCTCTCAGCGTTCAGCCATCAGCTCTCAGCAGGCAGATGCTTGCTGTCAGCTTCGGCACGGCCCACAAACCGTAGTTGGCTCTCCGCGTTTCAACGCAGTCGCTCGGACGCCTGCTCCCGGCCTACGTGGGGCGGCGTGAGGGACGGGGAGGTCCGACCACTGATAACTGACGGCTGAGAGCTGACAGCTTCATTCACTTATCCCTGGGCACGAGATACCAGTCCAGCAAATCGGCTCCACGCAGGTTCGGCGGTGGAGGCTCAGTGCCCGGTCGCTGGGTCCGGGCGAATACGTCGAGCATCCGGGCTTCGAGCTTCGCAACGGTCTGCTCATGCTCCGAAGCTGCGGCCAGGTTGTGCATTTCGTCAGGATCGGCGACCACGTCGTAGAGCCGTCGCGTGCGGCCCGGCAGCGGCCGACCCGTCGCGTAGCCATCCTTCCGCTCGCGCTTGCCCCTGGTGTAGATGAACTTGAACTGCGCCGTGCGGATCATGGCCTCTTCGTTCTCGAGGTACTCCGAGAAGATGAAATCGCGATGCGCGCGGCTCTCGCCGCTCAGGATCCCGTTGACACTTCGCCCCCACAGATCCGTCGGCGCCGGCACGCCGCACACGTCGAGCACGGTCGGAACGATGTCGGCGAACTCGACCAGTGCGTCGGAGGCCTCGCCCGCCGGGTAACGGTTCGGGAAGCGGAACATGAGTGGAGATCGGACGGCCGGTTCGTAGAAGCAGTGCTTCTCGAAGCGCCCGTGGTGCCCGAGCGAGTATCCGTGATCCCCGAGATACACGACGAGCGTGCGGTCGGCCTGGCCGCTGCGATCGAGGGCGTCGAGCACGAGCCCGATGTTCTTGTCCAGGAAGGTGACCGAGGTGTAGTAGGACGCGACGATGCCGCGTTTCTCGGCGTCGGTCAGGTCGCGGAAGATGGCCGGGATCTGCCCGTCGTCCTCGGGGCCGACGCGCCCCACCGGCATCTTCTGCGGGTCGTATCGCTTCGCGTACTCGACGGGGAAGTGAAACGGCGAATGCGGCTCGCGGAAGCTGACGAACAGGAGGTAGGGCGCGTCCCTCTTCGCCTTGATGAATGCGGCCGCTTCGTTTGCGAGGAACGTGCTCTGCATCTCGGCGTCGTACCGGCCGAGCGGGCGGTAGAACCCGTTGAGCCACACGCGGGCGTGGTCCTTGAACGGGCGCCAGCGCGGCAGCACGGGCAGATCCTCGGGCAACGGCCGGGCGGCCTGAGCCTTGAGAAACGCGCGATGCTCCGGTCCGTCGATGTGGCGGTCGAATCCGTGGGTGAGCCGGCTATTGAAGTGCATCTTCCCGATGGCGCGGGTCTCGTAGCCGCGTGCGGACAGGATGTCGGCCAGCGTCACCTCGCGTGCCTTCAGGGCCGTCCGTAGCAGGGTTACGCCCACGGTGTGCGGCAGCTTTCCCGTCAGGAACGACTGTCGCGACGGGGTGCACATCGGCGAGTTGCAGTAGGCGCGATTAAATCGCACGCCTTGGGCGGCCAGCCGATCGAGGCTGGGCGTCCGCACCTGCTTGTTGCCATAGGCCCCGAAGACGTACGGAGCGTGATCGTCACCGATGATGACGAGCACGTTCGGGCGCTCTGCGGCAAGTCCCGCCGGAACGGCTGTGCCCAGGAGAGCAGCCACCAACCCCATGACAAGGAATCGATATGGCATCATGTCTCGTGGCGATCACGCAGGCGCACACCGAACCGCGCCCGTGAGGAAGCGTTACCTTGCGCAACCGTGTGCCCGGCAATCCGGCGGCGGCGTTCGTGCTATTCGGCCTTTGCCGTGGCCTCCGGTGCGGAGGGCGCGGCCGCGGCCGGCGCAGAGCCACCCGCGCTGCGGTCACGCGGCACTAGGAAGATCTCGACTCGCCGGTTCTGGGCTTGGGCCGCAGCCCCGGCCGCGTTGTCGGAGACCGGACGCCACTCGCTGTATCCCAGTGCCCCCATGCGCGTCTCGGCCAAACCGAGACCCTTGAGCACCCGCACGACGGAGATCGCCCGGTGTGTCGACAGGTGCCAGTTGGTCGGGTGCAGGGCCTTGGTCTGGGGACGGCGGATCGGCTTGTTGTCGGTATGCCCGGCGATCAATGCGTCGAAGCCCGCCGCTGCTTGTGAGTTGACGATCTCGGCGAACCCGCCGAGCGACGACTTCGCGGCCTCGCGCACGACATCGCTCCCCAGTTCGAACAGTAGGTCGGCTTTCCACCGAACGGCTCCTTTGTCCGGCAGATAATCCAACAGGTCGGGGTGCTGCTGGGCGAACCTCTGGACCGCATCGTGCAGCGCGGGCGGCAGGGCCTGGTTGATCACGATCGCATCGTTGGGGAACCCGCGCTCGGCGAACTTCTCGAGTGCGGCCTGGGCTTGGTCTCGGGCCCGGTCGGCCTCGGCCAGACGGCTCTCCAGGTTGTCGATCGTCTGTTGCTTGGCCTCGAGTTCGCGGTTGCGGGAGGCGAGTTCGCGCTCCAACGCATCCGCCTTCGCGTCCGCGTGGAACTTCTCCTCTTGAAGCTGCTTGTTGTGAGCCTGTAGGTTGCGGTTGGCCATCTCCTCCTGCCGCAGCCGGTCCAGCGACACACAACCACTGTTGCCCGCGAGGGCGAGCGCACCGATCCCTGCTGCCACCAGCCATGCCCGAGTGTTCATGGAAGCTCTCCTTAATGTGTCCCCAGTTCGCGTGAGGGTGAATGTGCTAACGCCGTGCTTTCGATCGACAGACGAAGTAGGTCACGCCAAGGACCACGACGAACAACCCGTAGGATCCGCCGAAGAAGGCCCAGAAGTTGCTGTACACCGTCTGGAGATAGTCCGGCCAGACCCCGCGGACGAACGCCGCGGTCACGGCCCCGGCCAACGCCAGCATCAGGGCCGCCACCACCATGGCCGAAGTGAACGCGGGCGCATACGGGTCGTCAATGACCTCGACCTGTCGCAAAACGCCCACCGCCGCCACCTCTTCGGGTTCGGCCATGCCGGCGGTCGCGGCAGCCTCGTCGTGCTCCTCGGCTTCACTGTCGACGCGCGTCTCCTCCTGACCGGGGTAGATCTCATCGAGCAACTCGGCCCCGAGCGAGGTGTCGTCCGCCTCGCGAGACAAATCGAGTAGCCCGGAACCGCTCCCGATGCCCTCGAGCGCCACTTGGTCGCTCGCCGAAGCCGTCAGCACCGTCTTGGCCATCGGATCGGCTTCGACCTCGAGGTCTTCGTCGTCGAAGACCGAGATGCCCGCGCCGGTGATGACCGTGTCATCCTTGCGGTTGCCCGAAGGGGCGGTCGAGTCGTCGAGCGTGATCTCATCGGCGGGAGCGCCGTCGCTGTCTTCCAGCGAGATCAGTCCGGAGTCGGAGCCTTCGGCGCCCGAATCGGCCAGGGGCAACGAGGAGCCCGAGAGACCTGCGGCCTCCGGCTCTTTCTCCTTCGGCGGCGCCTCCTTCTTGGGTTCCTCTTCCTTCGGTGCCTCTTCGACCGGCTCCAGCATCAATTCCTCAACGTCGTCGCCGCCACCACCAAGATCGAGCCCCGGGAGGGACGATCCACCCGATGGGGGTTCAGGGGCCGGGCTCGCCAGCTTGTCGATCTCATCCACGCGGTAATGGACCTTGCCCGCGTCGCGGAATTCGCGGAGCCTGCCGTCGCGAACGAGCGACTTGATGTCGTCTTCGCTGACTCCGAGCTTTTCGATGGCTTCCTCGATGGAGTAGTACGTCTTCGCCATGGACAATCACCTTGCCGTCGGGCCGGACCGCTTGCCGCGGTGGGACGCGGCCGGGCCGTTACTGATCCGCCTCCGGGGCGGCCGCACTGGCGTGCGTCTTACGGTTGGAACGCTGCTTCTCAACGAGTTCGGCCACCTCGGCCGGCGTCGGAGAGTCCACGTTGAACTCCTCGAGGTACCGGTCAACGTGCCACGATCTCGCTGCCACCAGCCGCAGCCGGCGGCTCTGGGGCACAAACTCGTAACACCATATTGTAGAACTGTCCACGTCCATCATGAACAGCCCGTACGTGGTTTTCGAAAGCTGGCCGGTGAAGGCGTAGATGCCCCGGGCGCCGACCCGCGGACTGGCTTGTGCGTGGGCCGACGGGGTCAGCCCTCCGCCGTCCCAGCGCGTCACCAGAATCAGGGCAATGACCGCTAGCAACCCGGCGATCACCCACTGGACCGTCTGGCCGCCTGCTGCCGGCACGACAATCACCCTATCTTCAAGTGTCGTGCGGTGCTCGCTCGGCTCCATGCTCGCCCCTTGTGCGTGTGCCTTTGCCTAGGCGTTTGTTGCGCAACCACTTATGGACGTACGAGGGCGCGCTGCCCATTATACCCGGAGCCGGCGGCCATGCAACCGGCAGCGGGCCGAAGTCCCGAATATCGGACGCACCCCGTTTCGCCGGTTCGACTCCCGGTATTCCAGGGGGCGGGAGACGCCGGCTACTCCGCTGGGGGTTCCCAGATCGTCGCCGCGATGTATCGATCGCCTTTGGGATCGTTGTTGAAGTAGTACACGGTCACGATCTTGCCGTCCGGCCGCCGAACCGTGCGGGGGTAGCCGATGTCGCGGTTGCCGCCGTCGTTGCGCAGGATGATTTCGTTGCCCCACGTTTTGCCGTCGTCGCGGCTGAGCTTGGCCCGCATGCCGTACGGCGCGGCCCGGTAGCCGTAGGTCAGGCAGAGCCGGCCGTCGGCGAGCTTGATCAGCGACGGCGGGTTGCCCTCGCCCGTGCTGGCAACCGGCGTGTTCAGAAACGCCCAGCTCGCGCCGTTGTTGTGCGAGACGTAGGCATCGATGCATCGCTTCGACCCGCTGCGCACGCGGACGGTCGTCAGCAGCGCGGTGCCCGACAGCCGAACCGTCGAGGGCATGATGGAGAAGCCCTGCTTCGGTTCGGGCCCGATGAACGCCACGCGCTTCCAGGTCTTGCCGCCGTCGGTCGTTCGGGCGCAAAGCGGGCGGCCTTCCTTTCCGTTCGACTTCGCCGCGGTCAGGAACAGCATGCAGTCATGCTTGCCGTTGACGATGTAGTCGGTGCGGGCGGCCGTTCCCTTCGTGCCGAAGTTGGGTAGTTTGAACGGTCCCTTCCAGGTCTTGCCGCGATCGTACGAGTAATGGAATCGCGACGTGCCGGCATGGACGCTGATCATGCGCACCGTGAGGACGAAGTCCGGATGGGTGAAGTCGATTCCGCCCGGACAGTAGATCGGCTCGACCTGCTCGAGGTTCGGGGGGGCGACGCCGTGCAGCGACTCGCCGTACGGAATCAGAAAGCCCTTGGCGGCGGGGTCCTCGATCGTCCAGGTCTCGCCGCCGTCCAAGCTGCGGGCAAGCAGGTGCTCCTCGGGTCGCTCGCGGTCGATGTTGTGGCGGAAGGGTCCCAGATCCTTGTAGTAGCCCGCACTGAGGCCGACGAGGATCTCGTTGCCCCACGACCAGATCCCATGATTCGCCGGCCACCCACCGAACCGCCCGGGGATCTTGTACACGTCGACATGCCGGCCCACGGTCGGTCCGCGATCCGGACTCGCACAGCCGAAAAGCGCCGCCAGACTCATCAACGCGCCCGCTTGTGTCAGTCTTTGTGCTTGCATGGAGAGTACGGTAGGCGACGGGGAGCGCGCGCACAAGCGTCCGTGCGCAGCGGGGCGTCAAGCGATCGAAGGCTTCGGTGGGACCGGGACCGGGCGCTCGGCCAGCCACGTCTTCGCTTCCTCCAACGGCATCAGGCAGGACTCGGCCGGCTTGGTCTGGAGGTCTTCGAACGTCACCGCGTCCTCGACGGTCAGTCGACCCACGGCGCGTCGGGTCAGCGACATCAGACACCCTCCGAGCCCTAGGGCCGCCCCCCAGTCGCGGATCAGGGCCCGTACGTACGTCCCCCGCCCGCAGCACATCTCGAAGTCGAGCGTCGGCCAGGCGTAGGCGTGCACGTGCAACCAGTAGACCTGCACCGGGCGAGGCTCGAGCTTCACGTCGTGCCCCTCTGCCGCCAGCTTGTATGCGGGGCGCCCTTTGACCTTCAGCGCGCTGAACGCCGGCGGTACCTGCTCGATCGTGCCCTCCAAATGGCCGGCCGCGGTCTCCACTGCCTCGCGGGTCGGCGGCGTGTCCACCGGCACGGGTACGAGTTCCTTCTCTGCATCGTAGGTGGCGCTCGTTACGTCCAGCCGCGCTGTCGAGCGGTAGACTTTGGGTTGATCCATGAGCGCCTCGACCAGCTTGGTGGCCCGGCCGAGACAGAGCACGAGCACGCCGTCAGCGGCCGGGTCGAGCGTGCCCGCGTGCCCGGACTTGCGCACCTTCGTGATCGACCGCACTCGATACAGCGCCTTGGCCGACGTGATCCCGACCGGCTTGTTCAGATTGATGAGACCGTCCATGATCAGAGGATCAACTCGACTGTCACCGGCCGACGTGGATCGAGCGTGGACTGCTCGACCGTCGCCGCGCTGACCCGCACCTGACCATCGGATGCGCAGGGGTTTGCCGCCTTGAGGTGCGCGGAACGAAGCCCGCCGAGCCAGCCCCGGGCGTCGGCGACATACAGCAGGTCACCGGGCTGGGCCCCCAGCCGCTCCAGGGTCGTCGCCGACAGCCCGACCTCGCCGTCCGCCACGTCATCGGCCGCAACCAGGTTGCCCGCGAGACGCACGCCACTGCTCGCCCGTGGCCGGCCGCCCTTGAAGCGACTTGCGGCCTCGCTGATCGTCCCGATCACCAGCCCGCTCAACTGCTCGGCCCGCTGCGGGGCGAACAACAGCGACACGACCACGCCCAGCAACCCGGACACTACGAGCCCGTAGAACGCACGGATGAACTTGTAGCCGCCCGGCCCGATCCCGAGTGAGAACACCGGCCAGCCCGCGATCTCGAGCCCGAGGATGGCCTCGTCCCATCGCAGCGATGCCGCGATCAGCAGGCCGCCCCCGACGAGCGTCGCGAGCGCCCCTTGCCAGTTGTAGCGCCGCCAGCAGACGCCCAGTATGATCGCCATCACCATCGGCGGGGTGACGGCCGCGGTGAACATGCCGTGCGCGTCGTAGATCGTGCCCGACGCGCGGAGAACGGGAACCATCGCGAGCCCGACGCAAGTGGCCACCACCGAGCACACCCGCGCGACCATCAGGTGATGCCGGTCTGAGGCCGAAGGCCGTACGTACCGCCGCCACACGTCGTTGACGAACACCGCCGATGTCGCGTTGATCAGCGTATCGACGGTGGACATGAGCGCGGCGGTCAACGCGGCCATGATCAGCCCGAACAGGCCGGGCACGGTGCAGAGCTTGTGGGCGACGACCACGAAGACCGAGCCGGGGTCGGTATCCGCGGGCAGCAGACCCACACCGACCATCGCGCGGCCGAGCCAGCCCGCGTTGGCCACGGCGAGCACGGCCAGCGGCATGAGCACGAGCACGATCGCGAACATGGCCTTCCGTCCGTCGTTGACGCTCTTGACGGCCAGAAACCGCATGATCATGCCCTGGTTCATCAGGTAGAGTGCGGCCGTGTTCGCCAACCCGTCTTGGAAGAAGATCCCGGCGCCGGGGAACTTCTCCGGCGTCGTGAACCCGGTGAACGGCAGCCGCTCGGCGACGGTCAGGTGTGACCAGAACGGACCGATGCCTCCGACGGCGAACAAACCGAGCGCAAAGAGCAGCAGGCCTGCAATCAGCAACAGAAACCCCTGCGCCAGGTCGGTCATGATGACCGCCGTCTGGCCGCCTGCGGTCACATAGATGGCCGAGATGACGGCGATGACGATCACGCACGTGTAGAACGGCAGCCCGAGCAGCGTCTGCATTGCCACGCCGAGCGTCAACAGGTTGATGCCGATGTAGCCCACCAGGTAGACCAGCACGAAGACCGTAGCCACGACGCGTGTGCCCTGGCTGAAGCGGCGCTCGAAGTACTCGGGCACCGACGCCACGCGCGAGAAGTAGATGATGGGCAGCCAGCCGAAGATGAACAGCGGAACGATGAACCAGTCGTTCAGGTAGGACATTGACGACGAGAGGCCGTAGGTGAAGCCCTGCGTCGAGTACTTCACGAAGCTGTACGAGCCGACGACGGTGGCCACGCACGACATGGCGATCAGCCACCACGCGAACCGCTGCCCGCCGAAGAAGAAGTCGCGCGTACCGCGTGTGTAGCGTCCGAAGAAGCTGCCGAAGCCGAGAATGGCTACGAAGTAGACGACGATGACGGCCAAGTCGATTGGCTGACCGATGAACGCACCGAGCATGCGTTAGTTCCTCGGGTGGCCCGCGCTCTCAAGCACGCGGGCACGATTCCGGGTGCCCCGCCCTCGACTCGCCGCAGGCGAGGCCAGGGTGGGGGACTGACACCAAAGGTGCGTTGCCCGTCCCCCACCCTTCGCAAACAGCCGCGAAGGATGGGGCACCCATGCGATGAACGCACCGAGCATGCACGCCTACTCCACTGGGATCCCGCGCTCGATCAGGTGCAACCGAGCCGTGGTGCGCTGCTTCTCGTCGAGGCCGTGGGTGTCGGCGAGGCGCTTGAACTCATCGGCGCTCAGCGCCTTGCGCGGGCGGTCGGCCTCGACCGCGTCGAGGATCGCCTCGACCTTTTTGAGGTACGCGAATTCGGGCACGTCGACCATGAGCAGCTCGTCGCTGTTGCCCGCGAGGGCCCAGACGTAGAGCATGTCGCTGCACGGTCCGCTGACGACCGGGTGGGCCGCTCCGGGGATCGCGAACGCATCACGGTTGTGGATCATGTACGCCTTGTCGAGCCCCTGATCGTCGAACAACATCTGCACGCCGAACGGCCCCCAATCCCCTTCGCTGTGCCGCGCGAGGTGGTAGTACACCTCTTCGTGGTCCGACTGACCGCCGGCCGGGTCGTGCTTGTCGTGTACGTGCAGGGGCGTGCCCGACCACAGCGCGGGCGGGCTGTAGGTTTCGCCGCCGACGAGGTGCGTGGTCACGTCGTCCGGCGTGAACATGGTGATCACGTCGCGGTGCCAGGCGGCCGTCCCGCGCCGAAAGTTTTCGCGTTCGGCGGCGGTCACCATGGCCGGGGGCTTGTCGCCCCGAGCCGGGGCCGAGAACCACACCATCTCGCCCTGACCGGCCAAGCTCACCGTGGCTCCTTGCGGGGCGTAGATGGCGAACGCGTTGGTCGGCCCCGGCAAGGCCGCGAACGGCCCGCCCTCGCGGGAGCCGCTGAAAGTCTCGGGCCCGACGCGCGCCTCGAACGTGCCGTCGGTGGGTACGAAGATGTACTCGCGATCCTGCGTGTCGACCTGGTGCGGGCCGTCGCCAAGCGCGAATGCCCCGAATGCCATCATCGTCAGCGGCGTCGTGTCATCGGAGGGATCGAGCAGGGTGCGGCTCGACCGACCGTCCCAGTGCACCAGCGGGTTGACTTCGCCGCCCTGAACCCGTGCCCGATACGCCTCCAGCGTTGCTTGCATGAGTCTGTCACCGTCTCAAGAGGAATCTGGAAAGCGGGGATTGTAGAAACGCCGCCGCCCGCCCGCAAGCGACGTGACTCACAACCACTGAACGAACTCGATGATGTTGTTGTCCGGGTCGCGGGCGTAGAGCCATCTCACCGATCCCGGGATCTCCATCGGCCCCTTGACGATCTCGACCGACTGACGTTCCAGGTCCGCGATCAGGCCGTCGAGGTCCGCCGTGCCGATCGCCACGTGCGGGCAGTAGGGCTCCTGGATCGGCGGGGCCGAGTACGGTCGGGGCCGGTTCTGCTCGTCGAGCAGTTGCAGCAACTCGATGTTGCCGCCTTCGAGTTCGAGAAAGGCGAACGCTTCGTGATGTGCCTCGTCGACCTCCTTGAACATCAGCTTCAGGCCGAGCTTCTCCGCATAGAACGCGATCGCGGCATCGATGTCCGCGACGCGGACGGCGACGTGATCCAGTCTGAGTGCGCCTCCGCGCGGTGGTTCGTCGGGCAACGCCTCTACTCCTTCAGTTCCAAGAGCTTCACGTTCTTGTACCAGACCTTGTGCCCGTGATCCTGGAATCCGATGTGGCCTCGGCGCGGCAGGTCCTTGATCGCGAAGTTGAACTTGTGCTTGCGGCCGCCGGGTCGCTTGTTCTTCTCGGTGAACGCGTCGCAGTCCATCTTGGTCACGACTTCACCGTCCACGGCGACGCTAATCTTCGCACGCTTGCAGGTGATTTCGACGGAGTGCCACCCCCACGGGTCCTTCTCGATGACGTTCTCCGACGGTCGGGCCAGATCGTAGATGGCCCCGTACGCCTGGTACGCACTGATTGTGAAGCTGGTGATCTGACACTCCAGGCCGTGGCGGGCAGGGTCCTCGAGGTTGCTTACCCGGAAGAAGATCCCGGAGTTACAGTACGGCTTGGCCATCCTGACGTCGCATCTCAGGACGAAGTTCTCGAACTGCTTCTCGTGGGCGATCAGGTAGCCGCCCGCCTTGTGTGCTTGTAGACAACCGTTCTCGATCGGCGTGGCGATCGGCTTGCCGTTGCTGCACTTCCATCCGGTGTGGTCTTTCCCGTTGAACAGCAGTTGCCAGCCCGCGGCCTTCTCCTCCTTGGTCAACTCGTTGTCGGTTACCCGAGAAGGCAGAGCGGTCATCGCCAGGAGGAGAGGGCTGATGATGGCGAGAACCGATCGCATCGCTGCGGCTCCGCTACAGGTTCCATCCGTCTCGGAATGCGGGGTGGATGTACTGATTCGCCTCCGGGCAGTTCCCGGCCTTCATGGCGGCCGCGTCCCACTCGAGTTTCGTGCCGGTCCGAATCGCCACGTTCCCGAGGAGCACCACTTCGGTCAGGAGGCCGGCATAGTCGACGAAGTTCGACTTCGCAGCCCGTCCGCCCTTGCAGGCCATGACCCACTCAGCGAACTGACGCATCGCCGCTGAGGCCTCCCCGAGGCGCTCCATCCAGTTCGGTTTGTTGTTCTCGGAGGTCGCGGGATCGGCGAACTTCTCCCTCGGCAGCAGCACGTGCTTGGCCCCATAGGTCTCGGGGACGAACAGCTTGCCCTCGTCACCGATGAGCAACGAGCCGTTCGAGGGAATCGGTTCGCCGTCGGCGAGTGACGGATCCGGTTTCTTGCCGCCGTCGTACCAAGTGAGATTCACCGGGGGTAGATCGCCGCGAGCCGGAAATGCGTACCGTACGATGCTCCATTTCGGCGCCGTCTCGGGATGGATCGCCGAGACTTCCGCTTCGACATGCGTGGGATAGCCGAGCTTCAGGGCCCAGAAGCCCAGATCCGCCACGTGGCACGCCATGTCGCCCAGCGCGCCGGTGCCGAAGTCCCACCATCCCCGCCATTTGTGCGGCGCGTACGCCTCGTGGTAGCCGCGCTTCGGTGCGGGCCCGAGCCACAGATCCCACTCGATGTGTTCGGGCACCGGCATCACTTCGGCCGGCCGGTCAATGCCCTGGGGCCAGGTCGGGCGATTCGTCCACGCGTGGAACTCGCGCACCTTGCCGATCGTCCCGGCTTGGACGAGCTTCACGGCCCGACGCAGATTCGCGCCGGCGTGGCCCTGGTTACCCATCTGTGTCGCCACCTTGGTTTCCGCCGCCACCTGCGTCATCAGACGCGACTCGTGAATCGAGTGCGCCATCGGCTTCTCGCAGTAGACGTGCTTGCCCAGCCTCATGGCCATCACCGAGGCTGCGGCATGCGTGTGGTCCGGCGTGCTGACCACGACCGCATCGAGATCCTTCCGTGCTTCGAGCATCTTGCGGAAATCGTGGTATCGCTTCGCCTTGGGCTTCATTCGGAACGCCCGCGCGGCGCGCTTCTCGTCAACATCGCACAGGGCGACGATGTTGTGCCCCTGTCCGGTGAGAAGCAGTAGGTTCGTCCAGCCCTTGCCGCCGCAGCCGATCATGCCGATGTTGAGCTTCTCGTTCGGCGACTTGGCGTGGACGGTTGCCGCGCGCGCACCGACCCAGAAGCCAGCACCGGCGAGCGAGGTTCTCCTCAGAAAGTCGCGCCGCCCGGTTCTGCGCATGATCGCATCCTCCGGCTCGTCATCCCGAAGCGGCAGACTGCCACAGCGGCCGAACCCTACGGACCGCCTTACTTCTTCGTTTTGGCCCGCAGCACTTCATGATAGCCGGCCATGTCTTCCAGGCGCAACAGGATGACGTAGGTGAACCCGAACGCGTAGTACTCCGCGGCCATCGAACGCCGGCGCGGCGACGCCCCGCGTCCCTCGAACCGGAGCGTGTGCTTCCCCTTGGTCAGGTCGTGCAGATCCAGTCTCACCCACACCGGGTCGTGTCCCGAAGCACAGAGGTCGATTTCCTGGCCGATGGGTTTGTCGTCCAGGACCGGCTGATAGCGGCTCCCGTAGATCGAGTGCGTCAGGAAGGCATTGAGCTGGTAGCGTCCGGCCTCTGCGACCTCGAAATCGATCTCGATTTTCGCGTCCGGCGTGCCCGGCCGATACAGCACGCCGATCTCCTCGGTCCCGAGGCCCTCGGTCGGCGTGGCCCGCACTTCGAGTTCGTCGAAGCGCAGCAGCCGGTACGGCGCAATCCGCTTCTCGATGGGCGCGATCGGCTTGTCGAAACCGACGGGCGGCATCTGGTACCAGAATGCGACCGAACTGACCCAATCGGGGCGCTCGTTGAACTGTCCCAGGTGGCGACCCGCGTCGGTGAAGACGCTGCCTCGGTGTTCGATGGTGAACTTGAGGGACTTGCTGAACCCGATCGGATCCCGCAGGTGCCATCGGTACGCGCTGAGCCGGTCGCCCGGATAGTAGCCTTCCCAGAGCGACACGCCATGGTAGGGCGTCGATAGGTGTCGGAATCCCCACGCGTCCCCGAAGTAGTCCTCGGTTCCGGTCCCGCGCATCGTAGGTTCGGTCGCTCCGTCAATGTAGAAACGGTCGTCCCCTTCGCCGAACCACCCCAATTCCACCTGCTGCACGCTGTACACGGTTCCGACATAGTGCCCGCGGCCCTTGATCTCGATGATCTTGTAGTGCCCCGGTTCCGCCGGCGCAGCTTGGCGGTAGCGGGCATGGAAGTAGCCAATGTCGTCGGGGAGTGATTCGTGCTCTTGCCAGTCGAGGTAGTAGTAGAACGAGGGGCAATCGAACTTCTTCGACTCGTTTGTTACCGTCACCTTGGCCCGCTTGCGAAACGGCATCTGCCAGTAGCAGTTGTGCGACCGCCCGTACGACGAAATCGCCACCGCGGCCGATACGTAATCCGAGAACGCCCCGTGACCCACGCCGAAGAAGTCGCCCAGCGGCGTCACGACACTCGGCTTGTCGGAGTCGTCCCAGTAGATGCGAAGCACGAGCGACCGGCCGTAGAAGGGGTCGAACGTCCCCGCGGTGCACCAGATGTGCGTGATCATCCCCGGTCCCTCCAAGTCGCCCAGAACCAGGGTCTCGCCCATCGGTATGGAACGGCCGTCGCCGTTGCTGTCCACGTCCAGGCTCTCGCTGCTCTCGCGTCTGCCCTGCTGGTTCTGGAGGCGCCACACGTCTGCCGTTGCGCCACGGCCGGACACCGGTTGCCCGAAGGCTGCGGGTTCCGTCACCAGCGCGATCATGATCACCGAAGTGCCCGCCAAACCGCTGAGTCGCATCATCTCGAATCACCTCCCATTTCAAGAAGAGAACTCGCGCGTCGAACCGGTTCGTGTCCGAGAACACGTACGCGCGGCTTCACCATATCAGAATCCGGGTGGGGAACGCCAACCGGGGCGCCGCTCGCGGTGCAGCCGCGGGGGCCGACACCGGTTGAAAAAGCGTTGGTTTGAGCATAAAAGCAGTCGTCAGGCTGGTTGCCCGCCCCCTCTCGGTTCGCAGGCGAGCGGGGCATCGAACTCGCGACGGAAGCGAGATGTCTGCGGCGGCGTCCGGCCCTGGACCCCGCACGCGCCGTCGCTTGACGCCGGTTGCGAGCATCTCGGGGAGGTGGCTCATGGTTTCGCGTTCCAGCAAGATGACCGGCACCCGGCTGGACGACCCTGCTCGCTTCAACTCGCCCACGCGGCGGGAGTTCCTTCGCGTCGGCATGGTTGGCGGCGTCGGGCTGTCGCTGGGCGACTGCTTCACGCTCAGAGCGGCCCGGGCGGCCGAAGGCGCAAGCCGGGGGCCGGCAGCCGAGGCAGTCATCCAGATCTTCCTGGGCGGCGGCATCAGCCACCTCGACACGTTCGATCCGAAGCCGGACGCCCCGATCGAGATTCGTGGCGAACTGGGTGTGGTCAAGACCAGGACCGGCGAGCACTTCAGCGGCCTGATGAGGCAGACGGCGGCCATCGCGGACAAGATCGCGGTGATCCGCTCGTTCAGTCACGGCGAGGCCGCTCACGAGCGGGGCATTCACAGCATGCTTACCGGCCACCGCTCCAGTCCGCTGATCACCTACCCGTCCATAGGATCGGTCGTCGCGCACGAGCACGGTCTGCGGACGAGCCTTCCGCCGTACGTGTGCGTTCCCGGCGCCGACAACGAGTATCTGAGCACGGGGTACCTCTCGCCGGCGGACGGTGCATCCAGCCTCATCTCATCGAAGGAGGCCCGCGCGGCGTCCGACCTCAATGCCGAGGACGGCAGGATTCGCGACGAGTACGGGCGAAGCGCCATCGGGCAGCGGCTGCTGATCGCCCGTCGACTGGTCGAGGCCGGCGCGCGGTTCGTGACTGTGCTGCACGGTGGCTGGGACATGCATCAGAAGATCCACGACGGCATGCGAGCCCGGCTCCCCGCCGTCGATCAAGGCTTTGCCGCACTCATCCGCGACCTGGATCGTCGAGGCCTGCTGAGTAGGACGCTGGTGGCCTGGACTTCGGAGTTCGGGCGCTCCACCCGCATCAACCGCGACGCCGGACGCGACCATTGGGCCAACGTGTTCTCGGTGGCCATGGCCGGCGGTGGCGTCAAGGGCGGGCAGATCGTCGGACGCTCCGACCCGACCGGCTCGGAACCTGCGGACCGCCCGGTCGGACCGGCTGACATGGCCGCCACCCTCTTCACTCAGCTCGGCATTTCACCCGAGAAAGAGCTGATGAGCCCCGGCAACCGTCCCATCGAGATCGTCCGCCACGGGAAAGTCATCGACGGGTTGGTCTGATTGATTGCGGATTGCGGATTGCGGAACGGGTGCGCCGGAAACGTGCCTGGGCTGTGGCGCTGATGCCGCGCGGCGGCGCTGCCCTTGTCGTCCGCGTCGGATGAATCCGGCCGTTCCGTAGTCGGGTTACTATGCGGGCTTGACCTTCTTCCAGTCCTCGAGGAAGCGTTCCAGGCCGATGTCGGTCAGGGGATGCTTGATCAGTTTCGCCAGCGTTCCGAACGGTACCGTCGCCACATCGGCTCCGATCTTGGCCGCCTGGAGCACGTGCAGGGGGTGTCGCAACGAGGCGGCCAGGATCTCGGTGTCGAAGCCGTAGTTGTCGTAGATCGTGCGGATGTCGGCCAGCATGGGCATGGCGTCCTGGCTGATGTCGTCGAGGCGCCCCAGGAACGGGGAGCAGAAGCGCGCTCCAATCTTGGCCACCATTAGAGCCTGGACCGGTTGGAAGACCAGGGTCATGTTGACCGCGATGCCTTCCTCGCAGCACTGGCGCAGCGCCTTGAGCCCCTCGAGGATGGTCGGGATCTTGACCACCACGTTCCCGGCGATCTTCACCAATTCCCGGGCCTCGCCGACCATGCCGGGTGCGTCGGTGGCGGTCACCTCGGCCGAGATGGGCCCCGGGACCAGTTCACAGATTTCCGCAATGAGGGCGTTAAATGGGCGGTTCTCTTTGGCCACGAGCGTCGGGTTTGTGGTCACGCCGTCCAGGATCCCCATGTCGAGGGCGGCCTTGATCTGATCGACGTTGGCCGTATCAATGAAGAACTTCATGATCGTTCTCTCGCCTGTTGATTGCGGACCCGGTCCTGCGTACGCTACGCAGCAGCGTGAGTGTACGATCCCCGCCTGGGGTTGCCAAGCGACGGCGCGGTCGCGGCGGTCCGGCGATTCGTCCACTATAGCTTTCGCAGTGCTTGCGGTATCATGCGGGCTCGCCGACGGCGCGGCGGGGTGCCGGGATCAGCGGTCCCGGACCTGCGGACTGGCGAGATTCGTTCGGACATCGGTTGGCCCGACGACTACATCTGCGGGCCCTTGCCGATTACGGGGACAGACTCAGACCCGATGCGTGCGTACTTTCGCAACATCTATATGACGGTGAAGACCATCCTCATCGGGATGCGCATCACCCTGAAGTATTGCTTCGCCAAGACGATCACGGTGCAGTACCCGGACGTGGCCCCGGTGCTCCAGAAGCGCTATCGGGGTTTCCACTTCTTCGAGATCGAGAAGTGCATCGCGTGCGACATGTGCGCCAAAGCGTGCCCGGTCGACTGCATCTACATCGAGAAGACTGCGGCCCGCAAGATCGACAAGGAGAGCGGCGTCGCCAAGGGCGGGGCCATGACCCGCTACGCGATCGACTATGCCAAGTGCATGTTCTGTGCGTTGTGCACCGATCCGTGTCCGACCGAATGCATCCACATGGGCAACATCCACGACATGTCGGGCTACACGCGGGAGAGCATGGTGGTGGAGTTCACGGAGCTGGCGAAGGAAGGCTTGCAGACGCCACAGCCGCTGTGGATGCAGAAAGAAACGCTCCCGGACTGGGCCGTCGAACGGAAGCAGCAGTGGATCGAGTTCCTGCAATCGCATGACAAACTGTCCGAGGATCCGGTGCGTCGTCGGGAGGAGATGCTCAAGGCGCTGACGGTGCAGGAGTTGCCCAAGAAGAAGAAACCGGCGGCGAAAGAGCCGGCCGCGGACGGCGCGTAAACGACCGTCTGCTAATGTAGTATCGCGGAGTTGGCGAAGTACATCTGATCCGAACCGCGCCCGTCAGGAAGCGGCCGTGGCGAGGCGAAGCGAAGCATAGCCGCTCCCTCACGGTCGCGGTTCGGAGAGAACGCGATCTGCCTGAGACACTACATCGGGCAGCATCAGACGGGTGCAGAAGTGACTGCGATGACGAGCATTCTGGCTGAGAACCTCCCCGTGCGCGGTGACACCAACGCGGATCTCGTGTTGGGATTGTTGCTGTTCATCGTGCTGGGCTTCCTCATGGCGTTCGCGGTGCTGGTGGTGGGGCGGTTCCTTCGGCCCAAGCTCGCGCATCCGGAGAAGGGTGCGATCTACGAGTGCGGGGAGCCGGCTTTCGGAACGAGTTGGGTGCAGTTCGACCTGCGGTTCTACGTGGTGGCGCTGGTGTTCGTGATTTTCGACGTGGAGATCGCGCTGTTCTACCCGTGGGCGGTCGTGTTCGGGGGTGGGACGCTCGGTCCGGCCGAGGCGGACCAGTTGGCCGCCGTGAAGGTCGGTGCGCTGTGGGACATGTTGTTCTTCTTCGGGGTGATCGTCGTGGGCTTCCTGTACCTGTGGCGATACGGATACCTGGACTGGGTGCGGGCGTCGACGGGCCAGCGTCGCGAGGCCGTGCTGACACCGGCCGAGCCACGGATGGGAGAGTGAGTGATGTCCTGGACTGAAAATCGTTTCGAAGAAGGGCTGATCGTCACGTCCCTGGACTGGGCGATCAACTGGGCCCGCACCAGTTCGATTTGGCCCATGACATTCGGGCTGGCGTGCTGTGCGATCGAGATGATGGCGGTCGGGGCGAGCCGCTTCGACATCGACCGGTTCGGGGCGGGTGCGTTTCGCCCCACGCCGCGACAGTCGGATCTGATGATCGTGGCCGGCACCGTTACCTACAAGATGGCCTCGCGGCTCAAGCGACTCTACAACCAGATGCCCGAGCCCAAGTACGTGATGGCCATGGGTGCGTGCACCATCGGCGGCGGGCCGTACTTCAAGCACGGCTACCACGTGGTCAAGGGGGTCGACCTCGTGGTGCCGGTGGACGTGTATGTGCCCGGATGCCCGCCGCGGCCCGAGGCGCTGCTCGAAGGGTTGATGCGGTTGCAGGACAAGATCCGGCATCAGACCCGGGCGAAAACCTGGATGACCGCGGAGAAACAGAAAGCGTCGGCCTGATGTCTCCCGAACAAATCTGCATCGTGTTGACCGACGAGTTTGGCGAGGCCGTGGTGGCGACCCGCCTCGATACTCCGCATCCGCATGCGGTGATTCGGGCCGACGCGTGGCCCGCCGTCGCTCGCTTCCTGTGCGACGATGAGCGCATGGGCTTCAACATGCTCCGTAGCGTCAGCGCGCTCGACCTCCCGGACGACAGCCAACTTGCGGCCGTCTATGACTTGATCGCGATGCAGCCGGGCGATGGGCCGGATGCGGTGTGGACCTGCCCGCACGCATTCGCGATCCGGATCGTGGTGGATCGCGACGCGCCGCACATTCCGTCGGTGGCGGATGTCTGGCCGGGAGGCGACTGGCACGAGCGCGAGGCGTACGACATGATGGGCATCGTCTTCGACGGGCACCCGGACCTGCGCCGGATCCTGTGTCCCGACGACTGGGAAGGCTACCCGCTGCGCAAGGACTACGTGTTCCCGCGTGCGTATCACGACATCCCCGGCACGACGGAGTACGACTCACCCAACCCGGTGCACTGAAGTGTGTGGTCTCCACCATGTGAGACGAATCGGTCGAGCAAGCGAGTGAACCATGGCGGTCGAACTGGAAACACAGCCGGACCTGTTGGTGGACCTCGGGTCCGACGAGCAGGGCGACCTCCGGACGGAGGAGATGCTCATCAACATGGGGCCACAGCACCCGGCCACGCACGGCGTGCTCCGGATCGTGCTGCGTACGGACGGGGAGATGGTGCTCGAGGCCGTTCCGCACATCGGCTACCTGCACCGCTGTGCCGAGAAGATCGGCGAGAACATCCCGCCCGTTCAGTACATCCCCTACACCGACCGGCTGGACTACTTGGCCGGAATGAACAACAACCACGGCTTCGCCCTCGCCGTCGAGGCCCTGACCGGGATCGAGGTCCCCGAGCGGGCACGGTACATCCGGATCATCGTCGCCGAGCTGAACCGGATCGCCTCGCATCTGGTGACCATGGGGGCGTACGGGCTGGACATGGGTGCGTTCACCCCGTTCCTCTACGCGTTTCGCGAGCGCGAGTACATCCTCGACATGTTCGAGGCCGCGTGCGGGGCCCGGCTGACTTACAGCTACATCACCATCGGCGGGGTGACCCACGACGTGCCCGAGGGCTTCGTTGACGTCTGCAGCGAGTTCCTCGACTACTTCGAGCCGAAGATCGACGAGTACAACAACCTGCTGAGCTTCAACCACATTTTCGTGAAACGCACCGCCAACGTCGGCGTGGTCAGCGCCGCCGACGCGATTGCCTACGGTCTGACCGGCCCCTGCCTTCGGGCCAGCGGCGCGCGGTGGGATCTGCGCCGCGCCACGCCGTACGACATCTACGACCGATTCGACTTCGAGGTGCCGATCGGCATCGACGGCGGAACCGACGGCATTCCGGCTGACGTGGTGTGTGGTGATTCGTGGTGCCGGTACTTCGTCCGAATCCTGGAGATGAAGCAGTCGGTGCGCATCATCCGGCAGGCCCTGAAGGACATGCCCGACGGTGCCCACAAGGGCAAGGTGCCGCGGGCACTCAAGCTGCCGAAGGACGAGGTGTACTACGAGATCGAAAACCCGCGCGGACAGCTCGGGTTCCTGGTGGTCGGCGACGGTACGGCTATTCCGGCGCGAGTGAAGGCCCGCGGGCCGAGCTTCTGCAACCTGACGATCACGAACTATGTGTGCCGAAATTGCCTGCTCGCGGACATACCCGCCATCGTGGGCAGCATCGATGTGGTCATGGGAGAGGTGGATCGCTAGTGCCGTTTTCGGTCTGAGTTTCGCGTGCGACTTGTAGCGGCCGGCGCCCCCGCCGGCCGAGCGGCCTGCGAGGTGCAGGCCGCTACAGAACCTGGTGACCGCAAGCGAGCAGTAATGCCGTGTACCCCTCCATCGTGGCTGTTTGCGATGGGTGCGGGGCAGAGCTATGATCGGTACTCGTGGCGGTGATTGGCGCCACCGCCGCCCTCTTGCAGTAGTGGGAGCGACAGCCCTGTGAGTCATGTGTTCGACGTTCCGTGGGCTCCGCGCGGCCCCCGTGGGTTTCGCGGTCTTCGTGGCCTGATCGCCTCGCTGGCGGTGTTGGTCTACAGGATCGCGACTCCGGTGGTGCGCACCTTCCCGTCGGTGCTCTTCTTCGGCGCCGCCGTGTTGGTGGTGGCGGGGGTCTGGGCCACGTCGCTCGTGTTCGCGGTGGTCGAAGACTGTGCCGAAAGCGCGGTCATCAATCCGGGGGGCGGCGTTCCCACCACGCTGCTTGGTGTCGCGTATCCCTTGACCATCACCGAGTTGCAGACCGGCCTGGCCTTGAGCGCGGCCGAGGATGGGTACGGACTGCCGAGCGGGCTGGCCAATCCGGTTGCCTACGTGCTGTGGGTGTTGCAGTTCGAACTGGTGCGCGATCTGATCGCGATCGGCGGGATCATCGGCTTCATCTCGCTCATTCCGCTGTACACCATCTGGTGGGAGCGCAAGGTGGCGGGGCGGATCCAGAGCCGCATGGGCCCGATGCGCGTGGGTCTGTGGCATGGGTGGGCCCAGTCGCCGGCCGACGGCCTCAAGCTCATCTGCAAAGAGGACTTGATTCCCGCCAGCGCCGACAAGCCCTTGTTCATTCTCGGGCCGTACATTGCCTTCGTCACCGCGATCTGTGCGTTCATTGCCCTCCCGTTCGGGACCTACTGGGTGTTCCGCGAGCTTGACGTGGCGTTGCTCTTCATCCTTGCCATGCTGGGTATCGAGGTGATCGGCGTAATCCTGGGCGGGTGGGCGTCGAACAGCAAGTGGAGCGTCTACGGGGCCATGCGGGAGGCCTGCCAGATGGTCTCGTACGAGATCCCCATGGGCATGGCCCTGCTCATCCCCATCATGTGCGCGGGGACACTGAGCCTCGGTGCGATCGCCGACGGGAACGCCACCTGGGACGGACAGCAGGGCGGATGGTTCACCTGGCTGGCGTTCCGCAACCCGTTCACGTTCGTCGCCTTCTTCTGCTACTACATTGCCTCGCTTGCAAGCTGCAAGCGGGCGCCGTTCGACCTGCCCGAGGGCGAGAGCGAACTGGTCGCCGGCTTCCACACCGAGTACTCGGGCTTCCGCTGGTCGTTGTTCTTCTTCGCCGAGTACTGCTCGATGTTCGTGGTCGCGGGGCTCGCAGTGATCCTCTTCCTGGGAGCGTGGCACTCGCCGTTGCCGGTCGAGTGGGGCGAGCGAGTTCTCGATCTCGATTCGCTGGCGGGCAAAGCCCTGTACGGTATTCTCTTCAGCGGGCCGTTGTGGTTCATCCTCAAGGCGACGTTCCTGGTGTACGTGCAGATCTGGCTGCGGTGGACGCTGCCCCGCATGCGGATCGACCAAGTGCTCTACGCGTGCGTGCAGGTGTTGCTCCCGCTGACCATGGTTCTGCTGCTGGGCAACACCCTGTGGGAGCTGTGGGTGGCGTCCTCAGATGGTTTCGCGTTGGTCTCGACGGTATCGGGATGGATCGCCGGCCTCGTCGGCATCGTCCTGTGCGCCGGGTTCCTCGCCATCGTGGTCTACGGAAGATATCACCGCTGGCGGCTCGTCGGGTCGCTGGGCGTAAGGGGGCTGCCAGGGTCGTGATGAAGATGTGGCATGCATTCTCACCGTTGACGGATTCCGGCGTGCCGGAGCGACGACTAGGTCCCGCGGCGGGCTCGGTGAGAATGACGAATGACGAAGCACGAATGACGAAAGAACGTCGAAGCTCGAATGACGAACACGCCGGGAGCGGCCGACGCGGTCGGCGTGTGGCGACCTCGGGCCCTTCGATCGTACGGTCCGGGACCCCGTTCGGACTTCGTCATTCGGGCTTCTTTCGTCATTCGTGCTTCGTCATTCGTCATTGTCCCCACGTGATCCTGATCGCGGCAACGCTGCTTCTGACGGTCGGTTCGCCTGCTGGCGCGGCCGAACAAGGCACGGTGCGCATCGTCGAGTCCGGCTCGCCCACCGAGGCCCTGGCCTTCTACCTGTTCGGCGGTCTGACCGTGGTGGCCTGCATCGGCATTGCGGTGTCGGGCAACATCGTTCGCATGGCCACGTGGTTGTTCGCGGTGCTCGGGTCGGTGGCCGCGCTGTACTTCCTGCTCGCGGCCAACCTGCTCGCGGCCATCCAGTTGATCGTCTACGCCGGCGGCACGCTGATCCTGATCATCTTCGGCGTCATGCTGACCAGCAAATCGCCGTGGGTGCGGTTCGAGGCCAAGCGCGGCGAGCTGTTCTGGGCCGGGGTCGTCTGTCTGCTGTTGTTCGCGAACCTGGCCGGTTTGCTGGTCGCGACATTCGGCGCGGAGACAAGCCCGGTGCAGCCACGGAGTGCATCCGTCGCCACCATCGGCGAGGCCCTGCTGACGACGTACCTGTTGCCGTTCGAGGTGGCGAGCGTGCTGCTGCTGGCGGTGATGATCGGTGCCGCCTACCTCGCCCGGCCGGAGAAACGATGATCGGCCTGAACCACTATCTCGTGCTCGCCGCGTTCGTGTTCTGCTCGGGCGTCTTCGTGATGATCACCAAGCGGAACGCGATCGGCATCCTGATCGGCGTCGAGATGATCCTCAACGCCGGCAGCCTGAACCTGGTCGCGTTCAGCGTGTACCGGGCGGGGGATATGCTGGCGGGACAAGTGATGGCGGTGTTCATCATCGTGCTGGCCGCGGCCGAGACCGCAATCGCGATCGCCATCTGCGTGAACTTCTACAACCTGCGGGCCACCGTCGACGTGGACCGCGCCGACGAGCTGAAGGGGTAAGCCGCCTGCGATGGAATCGCTAGCCGGACTACTGCTGACCGCCGTATTCATCCCGCTCCTCGCCTTCGTGGTGCTGGCGCTGGCCGGCTCGAAGCTCGGCAAGCCACGGGCCGGGTACGTCGCCGTCGCGGGCATCGCGACGAGCCTGGCTCTGTCGACGACCGCTCTCCTTCAGTGGCTTGGGATGCCCGAGGCCAAGCAGGTCGGTGGCGTAGTGCCCTTCCTCGAATGGGCACACCTCGGGACAGTTCCGGTTGTTTTCGGCGTCAACGTCGACTCGTTGACAGTGATCATGTTCTTCATGGTCACGCTCGTCTCGACGTGCATCTTCGTCTTCTCGCTGGGCTACATGGCCGGGCACAGCGACGAGGTCGACGGCAAGTCGAAGTACCATCGGTTCTTCTGCTACCTGTCGCTGTTCGCATTCTCGATGCTGGGGCTGGTCGTGGCCCCGAGCATCCTGTTCATGTTCATCTTCTGGGAGCTGGTGGGCGTCTGCTCGTACTTCCTGATCGGCTTCTACTTCCACAAGAAATCCGCGAGCAACGCGGCGATCAAGGCGTTCGTCGTCAACCGCGTCGGCGACTTCGGCTTCCTCATCGGCCTGATGATGGCCTTCTACTACCTCGGCGACGTGTCGCTCGACGGCACGGCCGCGACGTTCAAGAGCTCGGCCGACGAGTTCGTGCGGCAGGGCGGTGATCTCGCGGCGTTCCATCCGCGCGAGGGCGTCCAAGCCGATCAGCTCTTCACCCCCGGCCCGCTGGGTGTGATGATGGCCACCTGGATGGGCATCTGCCTGTTCTGCGGCGCCATCGGTAAGAGCGCCCAGTTCCCGCTCCAGGTCTGGTTGCCCGACGCGATGGAGGGTCCGACGCCGGTCAGCGCCCTGATCCATGCGGCCACCATGGTCGCCGCCGGTGTCTATCTGGTCGCGCGGATCTTCACGCTGCTGACGCCCGGGGCGGCCATGTTCATCGCGACGATCGGCTGCATCACGCTGACCATCGCGGCCTTGGTCGCCATCGTGCAGACCGACATCAAGCGCGTGCTGGCCTACTCGACGCTCTCGCAGCTCGGCTACATGATCTTCGCCATGGGTATCGGGGCCTGGATCGGGGCCCTGTTCCACCTGCTGACCCATGCGTTCTTCAAGGCGTTGATGTTCCTCGGCTCGGGGCAGGTCATCGAGGGCTGCCACCACGAGCAGGACATGACCAAGATGGGCGGGCTCCGCAAGAAGATGCCCGTTACGTGCTGGACGTTCCTGGTGGGCGTCCTGGCGATCAGCGGCGTGGGACTGCCCTGGCTGAAGTTCGGCGTCGGCGGCTACTACAGCAAGGATGAGATTCTCGCCGTCGCATACTACCGAGCGTTCGGCGGCGCGCACGATGGCGCGGAGAGTCACGCGTCTCTGGCCAGCACGGACCCGGCACATGCGGCCCTGCCCGCCGCGGAGGCCGCGCATCTCGCCGCGTCGGGCGGAGTGATGGAATGGTTGCCGAAGGTTCTGTGCGTTTTCGCCATTGTCACGGCCTTCGTCACACCGTTCTACATGATGCGGTGCTGGTGGATGGCGTTCATGGGCAAGCCTCGCGACGAGCACGTGTACGCGCATGCGCACGAAGTGAAGTTGATGTACGGCCCGCTCGTTGTGCTCGCGGTCGGGACGTTTCTCGCCAGTTGGTTCCTGTTCAGGCCGATGGTGGCCGCGGCATTCACCAGCGCTCCGCTGGCAACCGGGTTCAGCGAAGAGGCCATGCACGGTGTCGAGCATGCCGTGCACGGCGCGCTCACGCTTCTCGTCTGGCCGTCGTTCATCGTAGGGTTCCTGCTTGCTTGGTGGATCTACAAGGGCGGCCTTGCCAAGGCCGAACGCATCAAGGCCGCGTGGCCGCGCGTGTATACGCTCTTGTGGCGCAAGTACTACTTCGACGAAGTGTACGACACCCTGTTCGTGAAGGGTGTGAGCCGCGTGATCGCGGGGATTTGTGGGGCGATCGATCGGTACTTCATCGACAAGCTGGTGGACTTCTCGGCGTGGGTGACGCGGGTGCTGTCGTACATCAGCGGCAACCGGCTCGACATGAACGGCATGAACGCCGCGCCGCGCGGCTACGACGGGCTGGTTGTGTTGCTGCTGATCACCGGTGCTTTCGGCGCGGCGTGGAAACTATCGACCGGCGACGACTACGCCCCGCTGTGGATCGGGGTCATTCTCTGGGTGGTACTGGGCGTGGACGGCCTGGTCAACGACCTGGCTCAGACCGCGGCCGGATTCGCGACCGCGCTTCGCCGCCCGCAGAGCGGGCGCATTCGGATGTACGTCCTCCCGGCGGCGGCCGCGGCGGCGATTGGTGTGATTGCAGTGCTCTGGTTCGGCGCCGGCGCCGTCCAGGCCGGCGAGTCGGTAGCACGGTAGGGTTGTAGCGGCCGGCGCCCCGCCGGCCGGGGGGGCGGGGGGGGCCGGGCCCGGGGGGGGGGGGGGGGGGGATGGCTTTACTACTATTATGACGTAGATATCAGCATTTTATACTTATAAGTTATAGCCAATGCAATGTATTGCCGATTTCTGCTATCACATCTTTCCAATGTCACTGAACTTGTCGATCTGTGGGCACAAGAATTGGGGCGAGGCGGAGTGTTATTCATCGAAGAACTCGAAGGTATTCATACCAATGTTCCAGTCTTGAA
>CAYMME010000003.1:0-54720 GCA_964391465.1 uncultured Planctomycetales bacterium | reverse complement strand
CGGGTCTATGATGCGGTCCTCAACGAAGATGTCGACTTGGGCGTGATCTCGTACCCGACGGCGACGCGGGGGCTGACCGTGATTCCGCTCCGGACCGAGGAGATGGTGCTCGTCTGCCGTCCGGCTCACCGGTTGGCGAGCATGGAGAAGGTGAGGGTCCGCCAACTGAATGGAGAGGGCTTCATCACCTTCGACCGGGACTTGCTGATTCGCAAGCGGCTCGATGAGTACCTGAGTCACAGCAACGTCACGGTGGAGGTGGCCATGGAGTTCGACAACATCGAGACGATCAAGCAGGCGGTCGAGATCGGAGCCGGGATCAGCATTCTTCCCGAGCCCACTGTTCGCAGCGAGGTTGCGGGCGGGACGTTGGTGGCCGTACCGCTCGCCACGCAGGAGTTGCGGCGTCCGGTCGGTATCCTCCACCGGCAGCGGAAGATCCTCACGCCTCCCATCCTCAAGTTCATCGACCTGCTTCGGTCTGCTCAGAACGGCACGTCCGACTCGCAGGTCAGCCGTCCGGAGCAGCCGCAGCCGGAATGACCTCGATCGCGTCGCCGGTGCGGACCGTCCCCTCTGCGATCACGCGGGCCAGCCAGCCGCTACGGCCGAGGATCGCCTTGGGCAGACGGTCGTCGTACTTGGTGAGCTTGTAGCACGGGGTCCGGACCTTCGTGATCTCGAGGGCGCACTCGTCGCCAACGTGCAATCGGGCACCCGCTTCGAGCTGCGCGTAATCGATCCCCGTGGTGGTGAAGTTTTCCCCGAAGTCTCCCGCCTTGACCAGGATGCGCTCGCCGATCAAATCGTGATAGAGCTCAATCGAATACAGACAGACCGCCTGGTCGGGCCCGCCGTGGTTCTTCTTGTCGTTGTGCGCGTCGCCGCACACACCGTCTTTCGTAACCCGCACTTCCGGCACGGAGGCCTTGGGCATCCCGCCGAGCGACACGTTGATGCTGACCAGCACGCCTTTCATGGCAAACGAATCGCCGATCTGTTCGAGATCACCCCGTCGTCGCGCCCTCGGACGCGCTGCGCACGATTTGGGCGTACTTGGCGAGCACACCGCGTGACTCGCGCGGCTCCGGCCGCTTCCACTGGCTGCGGCGGCGCTCGATTTCGGCCTCGTCGACGTCCAGCGACAGGCGCTTCTTGTCAGCATCTATGGTAATCGGATCGCCATCGTTAACCAAGGCGATGGTGCCGCCCACCCAGGTCTCCGGCGCGACGTGCCCGACGACCAGTCCGTGGGTACCGCCCGAGAATCGCCCGTCGGTGATCAGCCCGATTCCCTCGCCGAGCCCTTGCCCGACCAGGGCGGCCGTGACCGCGAGCATTTCGCGCATGCCCGGGCCGCCGACGGGCCCTTCGCCGCGAATGACGACGACGTCGCCCAGCTTGATCTGCCGCTTCTGGATCGCGTCGAAGCAGGCCTCCTCACCCTCGAACACGCGGGCGGGGCCGGTGATCGAGCGCTCCTTCAGTCCCGCGACCTTGGCCACCGCACCTTCCTCGGCCAGGTTGCCGCGAAGAATGACGAGGTGCCCGGAGCGGTACATCGGATCTTCGATCGGCTTGACCACCGTCTGCTCGCGCTGATAGATGCTCCGCGCGCCGGCGAGGTTCTCGGCCAGGGTCCGGCCGGTGCAGGTGAGGCAGTCGCCGTGCAGCATACCCGCATCGAGCAGTGCCTTGAGCACGGCCGGCGTGCCGCCCGCCTTGTGCAGGTCGTGCATGACGTACTTGCCGCCCGGCTTCATGTCGGCGAGGTGCGGGACCTTGTCGCCGAGCCGGTCGAAATCGTCGAGCGTCCACTCGACGCGGGCCTCGCGGGCGATGGCGAGCAGGTGCAGCACCGCGTTGGTCGAACCGCCCAGCGCGAGCACGAGGGTGTAGGCGTTCTCGAGCGACTTGCGTGTGATCAGGTCGCTGGGGCGGATGTTCTTCTCGATGAGTCGCACCAGGGCCTGCCCGGCGACGAACGTCTCACGCTCCTTGGCCGCCGAGACCCCCGGGTTGCTCGCGCCGTAGGGTAGCGAGAGCCCCATGGCCTCAATGGCCGAGCTCATGGTGTTGGCCGTGTACATTCCGCCGCAGGCGCCGGCGCCGGGGCAGGCCTCACACTCGACCTTGTGCACGCCGGCTTCGTCGAGCTTGCCCGCTTGGTGCTGGCCGACGGCTTCGAAGATCGAGACGATGTCGATGTCTTCCCCTGCTGCGCCCGTGCCCGGGAGGATGCTCCCGCCGTAGACGAAGATGCTCGGGATGTTGAGCCGGGCCATCGCCATCACGCAGCCCGGCATGTTCTTGTCGCACCCGCCGATGGCCAGCAGCCCGTCGTGGTGCATGCCGCCGGAGACGACTTCGAGGCAGTCGGCGATGACCTCGCGCGAGACGAGGCTGTAGCGCATTCCGTCGTGGCCCATCATGATGCCGTCGGACGCAGTGGGGGCACCGAAGACCTGGGGCACACCGCCGCCCGCACGAATGCCCTCGCGGCCCTTGAGGGCCAGCCGGTCGAGGTGCGCGTTGCACGGCGTGATGTCGCTGTAGAGCGAGGCCACCCCGATCATCGGCTTGTCGAAGTCGTCGTCGAGAAAGCCGACCGCTCGGAGCATGGCCCGATTCGGGGCTCGGCTCATTCCGCCGGTCGTGCGGCTGCTGGTGCGTTGTCCATCCTTCGGCATGATGTCGTTCCTTTTCGCGCAGGAAAAACGTCGATCCGGGGCGCGGTCGTGCAGGCATCGCCACACAGAGCCGGTCGTCACCCCGGGCCGGTGATTATAAAGGATGGTGTGGGCACCGTCACCGGCAGCCGACGGCGCGAGCCGATCACGGGTGCATCTCACGAATCGTGGCACCACCCCACGTGGTGGGTGCCACTGGCGGCTTGTCCGCCAGTGTTTCCCGTTGTCCCGGTGTGATGAGCACGGGCAGGCAAGCTGCCCGTGGCACCCGGTTGCCACCGAATTCGAGATGCACCGCCGATCACCCGGCTGTTCCATGAGTGACACGCGAGGAACGTCGCCTCGCCACGACGGCGCTTCGCACCCGTGACGAGCAGCAGGGTCATGCCAGAGCCCCGCCGACACTTACCGCGACGACGCGGGCACGGCTACGCGATCGCCGGCCGTCGGCGGCGTGTGCAGATTGCGCCTGCCGCCGCCCACAGCGCGGCCATGCCGGCGAGCGGCCATCCGGAGACCGCGGGGATGCTTGCCGGGTTCTGGACGATGACGATCTCGGCCCCGGCGGTGTTGAAGTACTCATCCTGCGCGACCACGACGCCGTCGTTCGCGTAGCCGTCGATCGTCGCGCTGAAGTCGTCACCGTTCTTGCCCAGTCGCACGACGCGCGGCGCGCCGCTGCCGTCGTCACCGTGGTAGCAGAACGCAACGTGGGCGTCGGTGATATGGGCCGAGATTCGCCAGGTCCCAGCCTCGTACCAGGCCGTTGCGGAGTTGATGGTCGGCGGGGCCAGGTCGCCGACCACGGTCGCATTCCAGTCGGGCCAACTCATGGTCGGGTCAAGCCGGGTGTCGAACAGGAACTGGTGGCCGTAGCTGCCGTCGATCATGGTGTCTCCGACGACCCGCACCTGCCCGGGGTCCCCGGTTCCGATGGGCCAATTGGAGCCGATCGAGGCCGCGTGGGCGTTGTTGATGATCGGCAGTTGACGAGGGCTGAACCGCTGCAGCCGGGCCCCGACGGAGTCGACGGCCACGGGGTCGACGCCGGCCAGTACGGTATGAAGCCAGTAGTGCCAGGGGTCCTCGGCGTCGCCGACGTGATAGCGCTCGGCACAGTTGATCGCGTCCAGGACGCACAGGTACCGACGCTGCGGAGCGGCCTGAACGATGCCGTTTCTCCAGTAGAGGACGGCCCGATGCACATCGACGAGCTCGCGCCACATGATGTCGTTGCCGAAGACCTTGTCGTATTCCGCCGGCTCATACCGTTCGTGGGCGATCCGGCACCAGTTCCGCCAGTGGTAGTCGTAGGTTGAGGCCATGGTGATGCCCACCCAGTTCTTGAGCACTGCGGTGCTGACGGCATAGTGGTGCACCTTCAGCTTGGCCAGGTCGATAACCACGTCGGCGTCGAGGAGGTAGTCCGCAATCGCCGTCCAGCCGATGCAGTCGGTCGGTCCCGGCCCCGGCCGGCCGTGCGGGTCGGTCGTGTTGAAGTAGGGCTCGTATTGATGCGCCTTCACCAGGTTGTTGCTGGTGTATCCGCTCCCGGAATAGGCGCTCGCTCCGGTTTCGCCGGCATCCGCTCCCAGATCGGCCCAGCTCCAGTAGCTGAGGTTGTGCAGGTCGATACGAGAGACGGTTGCGCCGGGCCACAAGGCGGCGAGCTGGTCGAAGTAGCTTTGGGTGAAGCCCATCGGATCCGCTCGGCTCGTGAAGTACGCGCCGGTGGGGTCGGAACCGTCGCCGATGAGAATCTGCTCTGCGCCCGCCATCGCCAGCATGTCCACCAACGGCCGGATCGTGGCCGGATGCGAGTAGACCGGCGAGCGATCACCGTTCAGGTCGGGAATCGGATCGACGTGGTTCGGGTTGATCACGACCTCTATGGTTCCGTCCCCGTCGACGTCGTCGATCAGGCCGGCGAGCGGGTTGTCGGCAGGTCCCAGATGCAGGTCCGAGACGGTCTTCCAGATCAGGCCGTACGCCGTGTTTGTGTCGGGATCGTGGGGATCGAAGGGTTCGGTAGGGCCGTAGGGTTCGTCGCCGTAGGCCACCGAAAGGTCGCGGTTGACCGCGACCACCGCTTCGTCTCCCGTCGGCACGAAGAGTCGCGAACTCAACTCGGCCGGTGCGGACACGTCAACAGGTTGCCAGTCGACAATGGCGGGGTTCCCGGGCGTGAAGTCCGTGAAATAGTCGGAGATCACGGCCAGGCTCGCAGAAACGACGACGAACGACGCACCGGCCAGGGCGACCGACGCGGTCACCCACCGAACCGAAGCCGAGAAGGCGTCTCCCGAGCGGCCCTTGCGGCGGCGCGAGAGCAACGGGATTGCCGCGACCGCGAAGGCGCTCAGGTTCGCAGTGGCCGCCTGCTGACAGGGGTATGTCATCCGCCGCGGTTGTGCCCCGCTCCGCCAGATCAACCAGACCAACGAAGCAATGGCGATGATGAGGTGGTTGCGAACCAGGATGCACCAGAGCCACCGCCACGTCCACGACGTCTTGTCCATCAAGGCGGCCAGCGTATGCGGAAGAGGCGGGGCCGGGTGAGTCTGACCCTCGCGATGCGGATGATGATCCGATGGGTGACGCTTGCAGGCAGGCCGGGATTCGTTCATGGCGTTTCTCACGCGAGCCCGAGAAGGGAGGCCCGTCGAGCAAAGAGAGGCCGCGAAGTCGGAGTCTCCGGGCGGCGGGCAAGGAAGGGACATCGCCGGCCGCTTGACAGTGCAGTCGTCAATCGCGCACGAAGCTCCTGCTATATGAGTCTACCGCATTCGGATTTGATCGCAAGGCGGGCGCAGTAGGGTCAGGTATGATGCGAGAAGACGGCGCAGCGATCTCGGGCGCGGGAAACGCGGACGACCGTTCGGCGGGTGCTTGCCGTCCGCTTCGTGTAGGAGCTCGGGCAGACCGTGTTCATTCCGAACCGTCCCGATGTACATCGGGATGAGGGAGCGGCAATGCTTCGCCTTGCCGCGGCCGCTTCCTGACGGGCGCGGTTCGGATCAGGCAAGCCTCGACAACTCGGAGACACTGCACTACGTGGTCAGGCCGCTGAGCAGACTTGTGATGGTGCTGTTGATGGGCGTGAACACCATGTTCGCGGCGATGCGCACCAGGCTCTCGGCCGCGATGTCGGCACAGCCATTGAGTTGGAGAAGCGTACACCCGGACGCCAGGGCCAACATCCATCGGCGAGGTCGGGCCATGAGGGGACTCCTGTATCACGCAGTCGCACCGACGCCGGGGACGATCAGGTCCCCAGCAGACCGCTGCTGTTGAGAAGCTCCGAGACCACCGTGCTCAGGCCGATCTGCAAGAGCAAGTCGGTGATGATCGTGCCGCACCCTGCGCCGAGCAGCAGACCGCCGGAAGCCATCATCAACGCAAACGCACGAAGCTTGTTAGGACGCATCTCGAACAACCTCCCAGCCGCCCTCTCTCAAGGGCGCCGCTTGTCTCACGGAGCCCGGAACCGAATCGAATCCAACCGTCGTCGGCCGCCCCGCGCCAAGGCCGCCCCGGATGCGCGGAGTATACCGGGCCGGGCGGTGAATGCAACCGGGACGGGCGACGCGGGCGCGGGGCGAGCCGCGTCAGCCTCTCTCAACTGCTCACCTGCTCAACTGTTCTCGCGGCCACGGGCCGCGTCAGCGTCCTTCTACTGCTCACCTGATCACCCGCTCCACTGCTCTCGCGGCCAAGGCCGCGCGGGGTTCAGGGTTCAGTCGTTGGGGCGCGTCAGCGTCTTTCGACTGCTCACCTGTTCACCTACATCGCACGGGAGAGGTGAAGGGCGCTGGACGTGGGACGTGAGCACTGCGCGGGGCGGCAGAGGCATTCGCCGCTTTGATCCGTCGCCCCTGCCGGGGCTCGAATGATCTACGCGGCACCTTGTCCAGGGGCTGACACCCCTGGCTATTTGCTGTCGCCCCTCACGGGGCTGGTGTGCGACGGCGGCACCTTGTCCGGAGGCTGACGACCCTGTCCATTCACTCTCGCCCTTCGCGGGTTCAATTGCCGGCCACCGGCTGCAGGGCGACGGTGGCTTTGTTCAGGTAGCTGCAGCGGCAGACGTTGGTTCCGTCGGGCATGAGCACGAGTCCGCCGGCCGGGATGGCGTTGATCCAGCAGCCCGGTCGCACGCCGCCGAAGTTGAGCGTGCCTTTGTCTTCGGCCAGGTCGTAGTAGCCGAGCGTGGCCGAGCGGTACAGCAGCAGGTTCGGCGATGCGGCGATCGTGCCGCACCCGTAGCTGCGCTTGAACTGCCACAGCTCGGACTTCTGATTGTTCTCGTCGTAGCGCCACTTCGGGGTGCCGCTCAGCACGTCCCACGCACCGGGCTCAGCGATGATCAACTGTCCGTTGATCAGCGGGCGCGAGCGGTAGTCGGCCTTGCGGTCCCAGAGCCGCTTGCCGCTCGACGCCTGGAACCCGGTCATGCTGCCGCCCGTTTCGGAAGTCAGCCGGAACCGCGTGGCCTGATAGGTCATCACCAGCACGTCGTGCTCGGTGCTGAGAGTAAGCATCGTGCCGTAGATGTCTTCCTTGTTACGCCAGACGACTTTGCCGGTCTGCGCGTCGAGGGCGAACAGCTCGCCCGGCGGTTGCGGTTCTTTCGGCGCCTTCTCGCGCCGCCCCGCTTCGACCGCGCGCGGGCGATCGATGAGATAGACGCGCCCGCTGCCGACGGCGATGGCGTTGTTGCGAACGGAATGCTCGGCCGGGTAGATCCACTTGACCGAACCGGTCTCGGCGTCGAGGGCGAAGAACGACACGGACTCGGTGAAGAGCCGGCTCATGTCGGCCTTGCCGAACCGCGTGGTCACGAGGTGCTCTTCGTTGACGAGCGAGCCGAAGAGGAGGCCCTCGGCGGCTGCGATGTAACCCCACGTTCCGGACTTGCCGTCCGGACGCGGCGGGGCCTTGAACTCGCCCAGCACCTTGCCCGTGGCGCATGCGATTCGCATGCACCGGTCGCGGTAGCGGAGGTAGACGGTGCCGTTCGCGACGCAGATGTTGCTGCCGGCGCCGGCCGCACCCATCAGGTGCTCGCCGTGATAAGGCATGAGGACGTCGTCGATGGGCACCTCCCAGAGGACCCGGCCGTTGTAGGCGTCGAGGGCGCGGATGGCGTCCGTGCCTTCGACGAACAGACGGCCCTCATGGAAGAGCGGCGACGGCGGTCGGCCGTGGCGGTTGGGCACGTTGAGCGTGGGGCGGTCGAACCAGAGCATCTCGAGCGGCCCCTTGACGGCCGTGTCGGTCGATGCGGCCGTGTTGGCCGGATCGCAGTACTGGTGGGTCCAGGTGCCGGCGCCGGCGATCGAGCCGCGCTCGGCTTTCTTCATCGCGCCGGGTTTGCCCGTGCATGCAATGCCGCCGTAGGGACGTTGCAGGCGAGCCAGTTCGTCCGCGGGCACGGCCGTCGCACCCTCGGCCACCGAACGGCCGGAGACGATCAGGTTGGCGAAGTAGTTCGGGTATGCGGTGTTGGCGGGATCGCGTTGGTGTACGGTGACGCGCACGCCGTACAGACCTGCGGCCTCGAGCCGCTCCCGGGCGCGTTGCACGTTGTCGGCGTCGGCGTCTACGGCGCAGATCTGAAGCTTCGTGCGCCGGGCCAGAGCCAGCGCGAGTCGCCCGTCGCCGCACGCGAGGTCGAGGCAGTAGCCTTCGGTGACGCCGGTCTTGGCGACGATCTCGTCGGCCGCCTTGGCGTAGAGCGCTTCGTCGTCGGCCGGTGCGGCCTTGGCCTTGACGACCACCGGCGGCTTCCTGCTTGCGTCGTAGCAGTGGATCGTGCCGCGGTCGGTGCTGACGTAGAGGCGGCCGTCGGCAGCGGCCAGGCCGTGCGGGTTGCCCTCGACGTCGGTCGTCCAGGCCACACGCCTCGCCTTGGCGTCGACGAGCGTGATCTTGCCGGGGGCACTGGAAACGACCTTGTCGCCGGCGACGATCAGAGCCGTCCGGACGCTCTTGGGTACGTCGACGCGCCACTTGACGTCCGGCACCTGCACCGTCTTCTCACGGTTGCCCTTCTTCACCTTCTTCTCGACGAACGGCTGCGCGCGATCCGCGGCCTCGATGGCCTTCTCGGTTGCCCAGATGATGTACTTGGGGGATGCGGCCAAGGCAGCGGTGTTGATGCCCGCAACGATCATCTTTCCGTCGCCGGCAGCGAACGCGGCATTGCTGGCGAACAGATAGGAGTCGACGAGCACGGACGGCGCCCCGCCGTACTTTCCGTAACGCTGAAGGTGGAAGTACTGCAGCTCGCCGTCGGCGGGGTTGAACGCCGCGGGTACGGCCCGGCCTGTAGGCAGCATGAGTCGGTTGCCGGCGACGGCCAGGTAGCCTTGCCCAGACACGCCGCTCTTGGCGTTCGCCCCACCGTGCGGCTGGCCCATCTCGATGCCGCCGGCGCGGTCGTTGCACCAGATGCTCTTGCCGGTCTTGGCGTTCAGGGCACAGATGTAGATCCCCTCCGTCGGCCAGATACCGGCGGCATAGTGAACCGCGTCACCGACGACGGCCGGCCCGCCCCGCGCCGCCCAGCGCGAGACCATCCGCCCGTTGCCGAGGACCATGCGGTCGTCCGGACCGGCCCGGTGCTTCCACAACAGCTTCCCGTCCGTCGCGGAAAGGCAGTACAGGTAGCCGTCGTCGCTGACGACGTACACGCGGCCGTCCCGAACCGCCGGGGCGAAGCGGACCGGGGCGTCGGTGACATAGTGCCAGCGCGGTGATCCGGTCGCGGCATCGATCGCGTACACGGCGCAGTCCGCCGACCCACCGAAGTAGAGCAGCCCGCCGGCGATGACGGCGTGGTAGGCGTGGTCGTACTGCATGCGCTGCGACGTTGGCCACGCGGGGTTCGGAACGTGCCGCGGCTGGTAGGTCCAGCGCAGCGACAGCTCGGCCGGCAACGACTCGGCCGTGTAGGCGCTGCGCGCCGCGTCGGCCCGGTACGTCGGCCAGTCGGCCGCCCGGGCGGCGTGAATGGAGAAGGCCAGAACGACCACGGCGATTCGTGCTGTTTTCATGGTGGCTTTTTCACCCTTCGGATGTGGGTGCAGTGTTCGTTCCACGGCGATTCTTCCGTGAGACGATCGCCACGGTGGCGATGCCCGTGAACACCACGAGCGGAACCAGCACCCAGAGCAAGCTCTTCATGACACGACCACTGGCAGACGAGCCGACGGGGGAGTCAATGCGTGGCGCGGCCAGCTTCACGTCCGGCATATCGATGGCAACCGCATCGGCTTCGGCATCTGCCGTCTCTTCGGCTTTCGCGTCGCCTTCGTCCGAGGGCTGGGCCATGAACGCGACACGTTCGTCGTCGCTCTTGCTCCACGCCATCGGGATGTCGACACCCATACCCGCTGCGGTTTGCAGGCAGGTACACTCGGCCGCGACGGCCTCGACCATGCGGGTCAACTCGGCCTCGGTGATGTCGCGGCCGACCAGCGGGGGCATGAACTTTCCGCGCCCGAACACGACCGCGATCCAGTCGGGGCCTTCCGGCTTGACGCCGGTAAACGACAGCAGCACCTTCTCACGAACATCGGTGCGGTCGACGCGCACGATGGAGACCCCGAACGGTCCGCGGTCCCGCCATGCTCTCCGCGTTGCCTCGATCAGCGGTTCGGCTCGGCCCGCGTCGGCATCGGTGCCGCGCACGTAGAGCAGCACGGCCACGCACCGCACGACCTCACGCCGAATGGCCTCGCGGGCCGGTGACGTGAGCAGCGTCTTCAGGTCATCCGCGCTCGGGGCCGGTTGCCAGTAGTCGATGAAGAACGTTAGGCCTTTGGCCTGCTGTCGCCCGGCGAGTACGACGACCGGGGCCGACGGCGGAGCGGACGGGATTCCACACTGCTTGTTCCAGTCCACGTGCGGATCGTCGGGGGCAATGCGAGTGAGCTCTATGTTCAATTGAGCCCCGGACCCCTTCTTCCACACCTCGAGCCGCTCGAAGATCCCACGCGCTTGCGGATCCTCAGGCGCGGCGATCAGGCAGAGCCGATGCACATCGCGCGGCTCCGCAAACGCCGCATCGCGCACCGTCGCGTCTTCGCAAGCCCGAACGGGCGGACTCAGTGTGCCGACGAGCAGAACAGCCAATGACGCTACGACACAAGCCCGCCGAGTCGCGGGCGCGTGGGTCCCCCACCTCTTCAGAGGGTGCGCGCCGAGCGTGTTTCCAGAAACGCCAAGCCGTGTTTCTGGGTGCCACGGGCGGCTTGCCCGCCCGTGTTTATCGGCAGAGGCACGGGCAGGCGAGCTGCCAGTGGCACCCGACGCTAAACACGTGCTCGGAGGTGGAGGACACGATCGCTTCGCGTACGAATCGCGTCCCCCGCGACTGAAGCCACGGGCCACCCGACCGGTTGCGTCATTCGATAGCGGGGCCGCGTTCGTCATCACGCTTTTCGCACGCGCTCACGCGTTGCCCTACTTCGCCTTCTGCGTGGCCGCGGGCTTGGTCGCGGGCTTCGGTGCAGGCGCTGGCTTCGGCTTCGGCGCGGCCTTCGTTGCGGCCGCGGGCTTGGGCGCGGGCGCCGGTTTGGGTTTGGCGGCGGGCTTCGGGGGGACCGCGGGCTTCTGCGTGAACGCAATCGGCTCACCCGCGGCGTTGGTCAGACGCACGCCGCATGCCCACGCGGAGCCGAGCTGGGTGACCTTCAACAGAATCTTGTTCACGCCGGCCGCGCCCTTCACGGTGAACACGTCCTGGTCCGGCGAGTAACTCCTTCCGGCGTTGAAGCGTCCGAACTCGGCGCCGTTGAACCAGCCCTTGAACCCGTCGTTGGTTCCGATCTTGAGCACAACGTCCTGGGCTGCGGGCAGGTCGAACTCCGCGTACGCATACGCGGCCACGCCCTCCAGCGGCCCGTAGATCGTGGCCAAGTCGACGATGCCGATGCTCGAGTCCGTCACGTAGCGCCGCCAGGTCAGCTTGCTGCCGGCGACCGTGTGCGTCTGGGTCACGTCAACGCTGGGCTCGCCGATTAACACCTTGTCCGTGGGGTTGTCGCTGTTCCAGGGAACCGGGCCGAGCAACTGCCAGCCGGGAATGAAGCCGACCTCCTTGGCCTGGTCGCCGTACTCGACGCCGAGCCCTTGCAGGGTCTTTATGACCAGCTCCTGGGCCCGGGGCCCCTGCGTGCTTTGGAGCATCTGTCGAAGGCGGCGCACGGCGTCTTTCTTTTCGTTATCACCCTTCGCGGCCAACTCACGAAGTGCATTCACCTGGGCGTCGAGCACTTCCGGTCCGCCAAAGCACACGATTCCCCCGTCGGCGAGCACCACAAACACCCGCCCGTTGCGGTCGACGGCGATGCCGCCGGGCATGACCTGGCCGGGCAGGGTCCGTTCCCACTCGGTGGTGTCACTGGTCACATCCAGCGAGCACAGTGTCGTGCGCATCCGGAAGCTGCGAGGATGCTGGGCTTCGCACACGGCGAGCACGGTGTTCGGGGCTACGGCGAGCGCGACCGTATCGCGACCTCGGAGCCCCTTCGCCACCGCGAGAGGCTTCGGGTCCAGCTTCTTCTTGCCGTTTTTGAGGTACGCCTCGACGGCGCCGGCGTCGTACACGGTCGGGGCGGCACCGCGCCCGTTGACGAGGGCCACGTGTTTGTCGTTCCAGGCCGGCGCGATCTTGCCGCGACTCAACTGACGCGCCCCGCCGTGACCTTTCTCGGGTTGGATGGCGTGGCCAACGAACGTACCCGGGTCGACGACGTTGTTCGCCGCACCCGAGTAGATCAGCCGCCCGCCGAGCACGATGTAGTTGCCCTTGAAGACGCCGATTTCCTCGCCGCGGTTGGTGCGCGGAGAGCCGTTGCCCGGCGGGTTGCCCACGTACGCACCGGTCTTGAGATCGTAGACGCCGGGCGAGACGACGTTGCCACCCGCCAGCCAGAGCCGGCCGCCGGCGATGGTCAGGCCACCCTGCACCGACACTCCTTTGCGCAGGTCCTTGTCGAGGTGACCGGACGAGTTGTTCTGCCACTTGAGCTTGCCGGTGACGGCGTCGAGGGCGTAGACGTACGTGCCGTCGTAATCGATGATTCCTGCGGCCGCGTAGGCCACGCCGTCCTGGACGATCACGCCGCTGTTGACGGGCCAGGTCGAGCACAGCGAACCGTAAACCGGAATGCGGCGTTCCACCGGGGCCGCCCGGAACCGCCAGAGCATCCGGCCCGTCGCCGCTTCGAGGGCGTAGATATATCCGTCGCCCGAACCGACGTAGGCTCGACCGTTCCAGATCGACGGCGGTTTCAGGATCGGGCCGGCGGTCAGGTAGGTCCACTTCGCCTTGCCCGTTGCGGCCTCAATCGCCCGGACCTTTCCGTCGTCGCCGGCGATGAACACCAGCCCGCCCGCCACCGTCGCCGCCGTGGGTGCGTACTCGTCGTCGGACGCGTATGCCCACAGCCTGTTCACCTCGCCCGGCACCGCGACCGCCGTCGCGGACCCGCGGGCGTTGTTGCCGCGGTAGGTGAGCCAATCCTCGGGCTTGGCGTCGAAGGCCGCGACCTTGGTGATATCGCCCTCACCCGATTCGAGTCGTTCGGCGTCCGTGGCCTCGACATCGAACTTGAAGTCCCCGGCCGATGTCATCACCACGGAGCCGATCAACGTCAGGTTGCAGTCGCACATCCACGGGCCGGCGTAGAGCAGGCCGTTGGCGGCGATGATGCCGTCGTTGCACGCGGGGCGAACGGCCCCGTTGTACAGGACCTTCTTCGTGTTGCGGTCGTACCGCGTGATTCCGTCGGGCATGCCGCGAACGAAGAACGAGTCCGTGGTGGCGGTGAGCCGGGCGCACGAGCGCTTGGCAAAGCCGAGATCCTCGATTGTCGAACCGGTAAGCGGGTTGACGACCAGGCTGTTTCCGTTCTTGCCGATGCCGATGACGATGTTGTCGTCGACGAAGATTGCGTTGGGGTTGTTGGTCGTCTTCTTCCGCGTCCACAGCATGGCCCCGGTTTCGGCCGAGATGGCCACGACGTTCTGCCGCGTCTGGGCTTGGTAGACGATGGCTTGCGGGTTGGCCACGCAGAACGTCATGGTACGGAAGCCGGGGGTCGAACTCAGCCCCCGGCCGGGCTCCTCGATCAACTCGCGAACCTCCGTCTCGTTGTTCGTCCACGTTTCCTTGCCGGTCTTGACGTTCAGGCAACGGATGTGGGCATCGGGGCAGTAGAGGTACATGTTGTCGCCGCTGATGGCCATCGAGCGCGAATCGATGGGGGCTTCCTCGCGGTGGGTCCAGCGAATCCGCTTCACCCGCGTGTCGTACGCAACGACCGTCTTGGCGAACCCCCAGGGGATGCGCTTGCCGTAGTAGCCTTGGCTCAGCTCGCCCCAGCTCCAGTGCGTGAGCTCACTCCGCACGACGGTGGTTTCGGCCGGGTCCTTCTTGTCGCCGATCAGCGCGAACAGCATCCGGTCGCGCATGGCGATCCACTTCCACTCTCCGCGAGCCCGTGGCGTCTCGATCCGGCCTTTGTCGTTGCCGGTCTTGGCGTCGATCATCAGCACGCCGCTGCCGTCGGTATCGATCATGTAGAACGTGTCCTCGGTGGCGATGAACGCCGACCGGTGCACGAGATACCCGTCCGGCAGCTTGCGGCTCCAGAGGATCGTTCCGTTGTAGGCGTTGCGGGCAAGGAGCGTGTTCAGCCACGGCTCCTCACGTTTGTGGTGGGCGATGTGGCCCATGGCGAGGAAAGTCCGCCCGCCCGCGGAAACGGTGATCGCGGGCATGGCGATGTAGTAGGGCTTGCCCAGGTACTTGGTCATGTAGGGGGCTTTGATCAGCTCGTCGTTGGCGACGGGGTTGTTGTCGGGCCCGTGCTCCCAGTGGCTCCAGTCGCCCGCGCCTTTGAGCTCCGGCTTGGTGATTCGCGCCCAGACCCCATGGCGGTCTCGGACGACCGAGGCGCCTTTGATCTCGGCGGCCCGCGCCCACGCCCGGAGGTCGCGGGTGTTGACGGCGCCCTCGACCTCGGGCAGGTCCTTGCGTCGGCCGATGATCGCCTTGCCCTCGGGCCGGAGCACGCGCATCACCTCCACCGGTGACAGCGTGGCCAGCGTCTCCTGCGTCAGGTGTGCGGCGATCAGCAGATCGACCATGTTGTCGGCGTAGGGCAGCCGATCGAGCCGTCCCTTCTCGACGACGACGCGGGTCCCGTGAAGCCCTTCCTCGTCGGCGAGCTTGCGGGCGGTCGGGACCACCGCGGCGTCTGGCTCCCACACGTGCACGAGCAGCCCCTCCGGACGACCCAACTCGACGGGCAGGCTGCCGTCGGCACAACCGACCACCGAGCAGATCCCTTGGGTGGTGTCCGACATCTCGAGCAGGTGCCCGACAAGCTCGGACACATCAGCAGCCCAGGCCGCCGGCCCCGAACCGAGGGCCCCCAAGACGCACAGAAGCACGATGACAGACGGCTGGACACGGTTTTTCATGACGGAATCCTCCTGCGAATTGAACTGCCCGTCCTCAAAGTAGGCCAGAGTACCCGCACGTTGCGAGCCTACCCCCGCCCGCCAAGGGGGTCAATATTGGACGCTATGGGTCCGGTGCCCGGGCTAGCCGTGGCCTGCGCACGGGATGGCGGGCTGTAAGGGAAACCTCCGAAACGGCTGACAGGGCCGCTAAAACTGGCTATAATGGCCTAATGGGGAGGGCTGATCACGACTCGGTGACCCGAATCAGCGAGTTGCGCGTCCCAGCCCGTATCGTGCAAGCACCGTTGTCCCGAGAGACCACACAGCGCCGCCTGTCGGTCTCTGTGTGTGGGTGAGACCGCTGGACCTCACAGACCAGCGAAGGGGAGGCTCGTCATGTCCGCTCGACGGATCACCGTATTGTCCAAAGTGCTGTTGGTCGTTTCGCTGGGCGCGATCGCTCTGGGAGTCAGTTGCCCGGCCCTGTTCCCCCTCGCTGGCAGAGTCGGGCCCGGGTTCAGCACCTGGGTCAAGAGCTACGGCGGCCCGGGCAAAGACGCGGCCAACGCCATCGAGCAGACGTTCGACGGCGGCTTCATCATGGCCGGCTCGGCCGAGTTCAACGCATCGGACGGGAGGGACCTCTGGGTCGTCAAGCAGGACGGCAACGGAAACGTCGAGTGGTCTCGGACGTATGGAAGCGGTCGCCTGTCGAGCGAGTGGACGCCGGTGTCCGTCTGTGCCACGTCCGACGGCGGCGGCGTGGTGGTCGGGCACACGGGCCTTTCCACCTCCTACCGCATCCGCGCGGTGAAGCTGAGTGCCCAGGGAACCCTCGAATGGCAAAGAGACTACGAGCCGGTCGCCCGGCCGGACGCATACGGCGACTACCCGGGCACGGAGCGTCCGTCTGAGATTCAAGAAATGCCGAACGGAGGCTATCTCCTGGCCGGCCACCATGGGGCACAGGTGTTTCTCGAGGGAGGCAATGGGCGGGTCGTTGATGACTACGACGTTCTCGTGATGCGACTGGATCCCGAAGGAAGCGTGATCTGGAGACGTGTCTACGGCGACAACGACAAGAACGAATACGCACCTACGATTCACCACGCCGCGTCTGGCGGGGCGGTCGTGGCCGCGGCCTACGGCGCGGACATACACGAGACCGACCTGACCCCCGACGGCGTCCGGGTGTGGAGACTCCAGTCCGACGGAACCGTGTTGTGGGAACATGATCGCGACGATGGCGATACGACTCCGCACGACATCATCCAGACCGATGACGATGGCGATCTCCTGCGGGATGACGGCGTCGTCGTCGCGGGAAGCGCGTCGGGCAGCTTCTGGGCACTGAAGCTGGGGACCGAGGGAGAAGAGGTGTGGAACACGACTATCGATTTCTCCCCGTCTGCCGGAACGGCGTTGTATGTCGATCAGGTGCTGTCTTCCGGAGGCGGAGGTTACATTCTGCTGACAGGCGAGGTCGAGCGCGGCAACGAGGTGCGCGCCGCCCTCGCGCGCATCGACCACCACGGCGCAGCGGCCTCGTGGGTGATCGGCGAGCCGCTCGGGGCCAGCGCCCGCCACGTCCAGTGGTCTTGGCCCGGCGACCAAAGGTTCCTCGTCGCCGGCATCATTGATTTCGATCCTGATGATAGGATTTTCATTCGGGGCTTCAACCAAGACGTTGATCCGATGTGGGAGTGGTTCTCCGACGATCTTCCGGGGTTTGCCAGGGAGATGCAGCCCGCCGCAGACGGCGGATTCATTGTGACCGGATGGACTTCTCCTGATTCCCTCCCCTGGGTGTCGAGATTCGCCGCCGACGGCAGCCTGGTTTGGCAGAACGTGGCCGAAGGAATCGAGCGGCTGACACGCAGCACGCCGGCGATCGACGAGGCCCGCGCGATCGTGCAGACGGACGACGGCAACGACGACCTGCGGAACGACGGCTACATCGTCGCGGGCACGACGGAGTCGTTCGGGTCCGGAGGCACTGACGTTTGGATACTCAAACTCGACAGGGCGGGAGAGATCGTCTGGCAGAACGCCTACGGCGGCCCGCACGATGACGAGGCCCGCGACATCCGGCAGACGACCGACGGTGGGTACATCGTGGCGGCCACAACGGAATCCCTCGCCCTGCCCAACGACGGGACCTGTGCCGAAGAGGGCGGCTGCCCCTCGAATATGTGGCTTCTGAAGCTGGACGCGAACGGGAACGTCATATGGCAAAGCGTCTACGGCCGGAACGGCCTCGATGCCCCCAACGCCATCCGGCAGACCACGGACGGGGGCTACGTCGTTGCCGGTCAGTACGACAACCGCGCAGCATGGCTACTGCGATTGGATCCGCAAGGTGAGGTCTACTGGCAGCAGCAAGTCCTCGACGGCAGCTTCGGGGTGGACCTTGAAGCCGGCGCCATTGAAGAAACGGACGACGGTACCTTCATCGTGGCGGGAACGGCCGAGGCAGGAAATCGGTCTCATGCCTGGGTCCTGGAGATCGAACGGAACGGCACGCCGATCTGGGCGAACCGCTACGGTCGCGGAGAGGACGAACCATCCGGGAGCGACTATTCGGGACTCTGGGACGAGGTCGTTGACATCGGCCAGACGGACGATGGGGGATACATTCTCGCCGGGCGAACGAGTTGGGACGCCGCGCCAACTGATCCGGACCAGTGCCCGTCGGATTTGACGAACCGCTCTGGCGCTTGGCCGGAGGTCTGGCTCATCAAGTTGAGCCCGGTTCCGGGTCTGCCGCAGGCCGAACTCCCGCCGGGGTGGCCAAGACCGGCGAACGTACCGGTGGTGGCGTGGGAGCGGCGGTATGGCGGTGCCTGCTGGGACGCACCGCGCGCGATCGGGACGATCGCCGAGGGCGGCTACATCGTCGCGGGCGTAACAGAGTCCATTACGGGTTCCAAGGACGCCTGGGCCATGAAGCTCGGGTTCGACGGGTTGCTCGGCTACGGACCGGACGTGCCCCTCGACGCGCTGATCACCGACTTCTGTCCGGCCTATCGCGGCGGCAGCGACGGCACCGACATTGGTGCTCCATACCTGCCCTCGCTCGCGCTTCACCCGACGTCCGTGACTCCGCAGAGCCCCTCGACGGGCTGGGCAGTCACGGCGACCGATTCGGTGCCGGTGGACGTCCGAGCCGAGACCGCCGTGGTTCGTAGCTGCGTGGGTACCGGAGCGCCGGACGACGGCCCGGACGACGCCGGCCAGCCGACGCCGCCGTTGAATCCCGACGCACTGGTCAACGACCCGCCGGTCGCCGACGCGGGTGTGCCGCAGGGCGTCGCCGAGGGGGCCACCGTAACGCTCGACGGAAGCGCAAGCCGCGACCCGGAGAGGCAGGACCTCGTCTACTCCTGGACCGTCACGAGCCAGCCGGAGGGGGTGCAGATCACCCTGGACGATCCATCCAGCCCGACGCCCAGCTTCGTCGCACCCGCCGACGATGTTTCGTGCTTCTGGTTCGTCGGCTTCGACCTCACGGTGTACGACGGCGATCCGAACGATGCCAACACGCTTTCGGACATGGACCAAGTGGGCGTTCAGGTCTTCGCCGACCGTGCCGTGGCCGACGCAGGGCCGGACCAGGGCGTCGACCGAGGTGATACGGTGACACTCGACGGTTCGGGCAGCACCGATCCCGACGGCGACGAGTTGACCCACGAGTGGGAGCAAACGGACGGGCCGGAGGTCGAGTTGAGCGACCCGGCTGCCGTCCGGCCGACGTTCGTCGCGCCGCGGATCACCAGTGGCAGCGCCGTCGTGCTGACGTTCCGCTTGACCGTCCGCGATGTTGATCACTGTGGGAACATCCTGAACGCCAGACCGGACACGGTCGACATCTACGTCAAGGAACTCTACCGGACTCCCACCAGCAGTCAGCCCGCGCCGGTGTGCGGCAACGGGACGGTTGAACCCGGCGAAGAGTGCGACGACGGGAATACCGTCAACGGAGATGGGTGCGCCGACGACTGCACGATCGAGCCGGTCATCGCAGTGTGTGGCAACGGCGTGATCGAAGGCGACGAGGAATGTGACGACGGCAACACTGACGACTGTGACGGTTGTTCCTCAGCCTGCCAAGTCGAGACGGGTTGCGGTGACGGGATCCTCTGTGCGCCCGAGGCGTGCGACGATGGCAACACGGATGACTGCGACGGTTGTTCATCGGCCTGCGAGGTCGAGACGGGTTGCGGCGACGGGGTTCTCTGTGAGCCGGAGGAGTGCGACGACGGCAACAACGTGGACGGCGACGGCTGCTCGGCCACCTGCACCACCGAAACCGCCGGATTCACGCTGACCCTGATCAAAGAGGGAATCGTGACGCGAACCGTGATGAGCGAACCGGTCGGAATCGACTGCGGCGCTACCTGCGCCGCGGTCTTCGACGCGGACGTGCAGGTCTTCTTGATTCCGGTGGCCGGCGATGACGGCGTTGTCGACATCCAGTGGAATGGGTGCGATCCGGGCGGTGACATCGGGCTCGAGGGCTGCATCGTCACCATGGATGCCGACAAGACCGTGACAGCCTTCTTCGAGTCGGCTCCGGCCCTGCAAAGCCCGTGATTGCAGGGAACGAGGAACAGATGAAGGATCAGGGATGAGGGATGGGGGAACGGACGCCTTCAACGGACTGCGCAAAGCGAACGCTCGCAGCTTCCTTTGTGTCACGATGGACCCAAGCGTGGTCGGGCCTTCGTGCTACATCGCGATCTGCAACGGTACCTTCCAGCCCCAACGGGGCGCCGGGTGGTTAGCCCAGGGCGCGAGCCCTCGTTCTTCTACACAAGTTGGGCGAGCCTCGCCTGGGATACTGGAAACGAGTGTCCACGTTGCTGGCAGAGGGCACCGAAGGTCGATTCCCAGCCTCGGGAGGGCCATCGGCGATGTGCCTATGAGACTTGTGTAGAACGACGAGGGCGCGAGCCCTGGGGACGCGTCGGCATACTGCGCCGAGCCCCGGAAGGGGCGATGCTTCGTCTCGCGCCGGCCCACTTCATTCCTCATCCAACCCATTCGCCGTTGTTCGCGTGCGGAGCGTTCTCTAGAATCTCCCGACCGGCGTCTTGCGCATTGTTGTTCCGATCCGTCGCGAATCGCATTCGCACATGGAGTGAGTCATGTCCAGACTGTTTGCCTGCCCGCTGCGTGTCGCGATCGCTCTTGCCTGCTCGTCGGTGTTGGCAGCGGAACCCTACTCGCCGCCGGCGAGCGACCGCGTGCGGATTAACATCGACCAGGGCTGGCGGTTCCACCGCGGCGACGTGGCGGGCGAAGAGGAGACGCATCTGGTCGGCGAGGTCAAGTGGGAGAACGTCGACCTGCCGCACGACTGGGCCATCGAAGGCCCCTACGACCCGAGCCACAGCACGACGCAGGGGTTCCTGCCGATGACCATCGGCTGGTACGCCAAGGGGCTGCGGTTCCCGGCCTCCTACGCGGGCAAACGGATCTTCGTGCGGTTCGACGGGGTGTACCGCAACAGCGATGTGTGGCTCAACTACCACCATCTCGGCCACCACACTTCCGGTTACACCAGCTTCATCCAGGACATCACCGATTACGTGCGCGTTGGTGCTCCGGTTCCGAACGGCCTGCGCGTTCGCGTCGACGCCCGCCAGCACGAACAGGACGCTTACGAGGGGGCCGGCATCTCCCGTCACGTCTGGCTGATCGTGACCAACCCGCTGCACGTTCCCGAGTGGGGCACGTTCGTTACGACGCCGCAGGTCTCGAACGAGCGCGCGACCGTGGCCGTCCGGACCACCGTCCGCAACGACGGCAACGACCCGGCCGATTGCACGCTCGCCACGACGATCACCGACGCAGGCGGACGAGCGGTCGCCAAGGTCGAATCGAAGGGGAACATCGGCGCCCGCGCCGAGCACGCGTTCAAGCAGGAGACCGAGATCCGCAACCCGCAGTTGTGGAGCCCCGACTCGCCGACGCTCTATGAGGCCCACACGGTCGTCTCGCGATCGGGGCGGGTGGTGGATACATACGAGACGACGTTCGGCGTGCGGACGTTTCGCTTCGATACGAACAGAGGATTCTTCCTGAACGGCAAGCCCCTCAAGCTTCGCGGCTTCTGCGCCCATCAACACTTCGCGGGCCTGGGCACGGCGTTGCCCGACCGCCTCCACTGGAACACGTTGACGGCCATGAAGAGGGCGGGCTTCAACTTCTACCGCACGAGCCACAGTCCGCCCACGCCGGCCCGGCTCGACGAATGCGATCGGCTCGGCATGCTGGTGTGGGACGAGTGCGAGCGCAAGCTGCACTCGCTCGAAACCGAACTCGAACTCGTCCGCAGCACGATCACGCGCGATCGCAACCATCCGAGCGTGATCCTGTGGTCGCTCGAGAACGAGTCGCCGCTCGAGGGCACGGTGTACGGGGCGCGAGCGATCCGCGAGGGCACGCAGTTGGCCCATGAGCTGGACCCGACGCGGCCGACCACGTTCGCGTCGAACATGCTCATCAATCAGAACGACTACGGCGACGCCGCGGATGTCGTCAGCTACAACTACCGCGTTTCGCGAGCGGATGCGGACCACCTCGCGCACCCGGACTGGAAGGTCGCCTTGATGAGCGAGTACTCGGCCGCCCGGGCCCGGCGCGGGGTTTACGGCATCGAGGACGCGTCCGACCCCCGGTTCAATCTTTACGACGGCCTGGTGCAGAACATGTACGACTTCTGCACCCGCATCGAAACCGAGTGGCGGGGCATCAAGGCCCGGCCGTACATCGGCGGCGGCTGTTTGTGGACGGGTGTCGACGCCTGGGGCGAGGGCAACGTCTGGCCGCACGTGACCCGGTCCGACGGAAGCCTGGACCTGTGCCTGCTCCCGAAGGATTCGTACTACTACTTTGTCAGCCAGTGGACCGACGCCCCGATGGTGCACGTCTTCCCGCACTGGACCTGGCCGGGCAAGGAGGGGAAGACGATCAACGTCTGGGGCTACACGAACTGCTTCAGCGTCGAGCTGCTCCTCAACGGCAAGTCCGTCGGCGTGCGCAAACGCCCGGAAGAGCCGGCGCTCTGGAACGCCCAAACGAAGGAACTCCCCGACGGCCGGCGGCTGTCGGCGCCCGAGCACGTGGTCTGGGAGGTGCCGTACGAACCCGGCACACTTCGCGCCGAAGGCCGGCGCGACGGACACGTCGTGTGCACGCAGGAGATCCAAACCGCCGGGGCGCCGGCGCAGATCCGTCTGTCACGATTGATGAGCGCGTTCGCCCCGGACGACAAGATCCCGCCGCTCGTGGCCGACGGCCGCGACGTCGTCGTGGTCAAGGCCGAGATCCTCGACGCCGACGGTGGCCTCGTGCCGTCCGCCGACAACCTCGTGCAGTTCTCGGTGAAGGGCGACGAGAAGATCATCGGCGTCGGCAACAGCAACGTGATCAGTCACGAGGACAACAAGGCAAGCTCGCGAACGGCTTACAACGGCCTGTGCGTGGTGATCGTGCAGACGACGAAGACGTCGCGCACGTTCACGGTGACGGCAACATCGGACGGTCTGCGCTCGGGGGCGATCGAGATTGCGTCAACCGCACCGGTGCCGGTCGGCCTTCACGTGATCTCGGGGTCGCCGACCCGCAAGCCGGTCGCCACGGATGCAACAATCGTCACCGCCCAAGTCGTCGACCGGTTCGGAGCGGTCGTGCCGTCGGCCCGCAACAAGGTAATGTTCGAGCTGAGTGGGCCGGCCACGTTCGAGAACGGAAAGACCACGCACGAAGTCGATGCTACGAAGGGTAGGGCCGAAGTGAAGCTCCTCGGCAAGGAGAAAGGCGGAACCGTTCACGTCGCGGCCCGTAGTGAGGGGCTCCGGCCCGGGCGATGTGCAGTCGCAGCGGATGAGAGATGAAGGAGGAGGGAAGGGGCTCGGGCAATCGTTCATCACTCATCTTTCATCCCTCATCGCTGTCGGCCGGTCGCATTCGGCCGAAAGCTGTGTTCTAATGGTGATCGATGTGCATCGATCGTCCAACTTCGTCGCCGGCGGACACGGATCCCGGGGTCTGGGTTGACACGCACGGTGACGCCTTGTTTCGGTATGCGATGATCCGAGTGCGCAGCGAGGAGCTGGCCGAGGAGCTGGTGCAGGAGACGTTTCTGGCCGCCCTGGCCGCCCGGCAGAAGTTCTCGGGCCAGTCTTCGCCGAAGACCTGGCTGATCGGCATCCTGAAGCACAAGATCGTGGACCACATTCGCCGGGCGAGCCGGGAGCGGGCGGCGGGGGCCGGCGAGTCCGCCCTCACGGGGACGGAGGACCTGTTCGACGAGAAGGGAAAGTGGCGGCACACGCCGGACCCCTGGCCGGAGGGCGATCCGAGCCGTATCCTCGAGCAGCGGGAATTCTGGCAGGTCTTCGAGCAGTGCATGTCAAAGCTGCCCGAACCACTGGCCGATACGTTCCGTCTGCGGGAGCTCGAGGCGATGGGCGGCGAAGAGGTCTGTCAGGCGCTCGAGATCACGCCGACGAATCTATGGGCCCGGCTGCACCGGGCTCGCCTGTCCTTGCGGCAGTGTCTCGAATCCAACTGGTTCCGCCGGAAGACCTAGGAGAGCAGTGGATGCCGTTGGGCAAGGCCATCATTCGTGCACTGACGCTCACTTGCGACGAGGCGACGCGCCTGCTGTCTGGGTCGCAGGACCGGGACATGGCCGGGGCGGAGCGGCTCGCCCTGCGCGTGCATCTCTTCATCTGCGCCGCGTGCCGGCGCTACCGGCGGCAGCTTCGCTTCATGCGGGATGCGGTCCGAAAGCTGCTGGAGCCCTCCGAGGATGACGCCGCTTCGGTGCCGCCGGGCCCCTCCCTCTCTGCCGAGGCGCGGGAGCGCATCAAGCACAACCTGCACAACCGCTAGATCCGGAACGCTCGACGTATTCCACTGTCAGGAGTCGACGGCAACCACGACCAACGTGGGCGGGGAACGCACAGCCGCCGGTCCTGGCGGCACACGTACAATGCGGCTTGTTGTCTCCGCAAGGGGTCCCGTCGTGGGGAGACGACGGGGCCCCTGCTATGCGCGGGGAACGGCGAGCGTTCCTCCATCGCTCATGCGTTCCTTGTGCCCGTCGTTGACCTGAAACCGGCACATCGCTACGCTGGAATGAGGAGCGAATGCGTTCACACAAGGCGAGGAGGGTTTTGAATGGGTATGGGGAAACCGGGGCATTTTTCTTGCGCGTGTGGTCTGGTGCACGCACTTCTGGTGCTTGCGGCCCATCCGGCCGCGGGACAACTCAATCTCGGACCCGAAGAGATCGTTCAGGCGGGCGGCATTGACATCGATGTCCCCGGCTACTCGGTACCGTCGTTCGTGGACTGGAACAACGACAGCCTGCCCGATCTTGTCGTCGGCGAGGGTGGTGGCGGTTACACGGGCAAGGTGCGCGTGTACGAAAACGTCGGCACCTCATCGAGCCCCGCGTTTTCGAGCTACACCTACGTGCAGTCCGCCGGGGCGGACCTGACGTGCCCCGCGTCAGGATGCCTGGGATGCTTCTCGCGCGTCGTGTACTGGGATGCGGACAATCGCAAGGATCTGCTCGTCGGTCAGGCCGACGGGAAGGTGAAGCTGTTCCTGAACAACGGCACCGACGCGAATCCGATGTTCGATGGCGGGACGTTCCTCCAGGTGGGGCCGCCCGGGTCGAAGACGGACATCGACGTGGGAAGCCGTGCGACGGCAACGGTTGCGGACTGGAACAGCGACGGGAAGAAGGATCTGGTGGTCGGCGAGCTCGACGCTGTGGTCAACGTCTTCCTCAACGAGGGAACCGACACCGCGCCGGACTTTCGCAGCCTGATCTCTGCCAAGGAAGACGGCTCCGATCTCGAGGTGCCGTTCAGTCGCTCCAGCCCGGTGGTGCTCGACCTGGACGATGACGGTAAGAAGGACCTCCTGTCGGGCAATACGTACGGCCATTTGCTGTTCTACAGCAACACGGGCACCGACACCGAGCCGAGCTTCTCGGGCTACGTGCACGTCGAGTCGGACGGTGTTCCCATCGACCTCGCGGGCTACCGGTCCCGGCCGTCCGTGGTCGACTGGACGGGCGACGGTCTGCTCGATGTGCTGATCGGAACGAGCGACGGGAAGGTGCACCTCTACCAGGGCGTGCCCGAACCCGCGACGCTGAGCCTGCTGGCCCTCGGCGGCCTGACGTTGATGCGGCGACGGCGGGTGCCCCATCCTCGGCCCGCCGAGAGGCGGGACTAGGGTGGGGGACCGATCGATCTCGTGGACGACGGAGTGAGGGGGCAGATCTTCTCTGTTCCGTCCCCCACCCTTCGCAAACTGCCGCGAAGGATGGGGCACCCAAGCAGGCCGCTTCAGCGGCCTTCCCCGAAGGGCTTCAGGCCCGCCGTTCTACGGCGGGTCAGGTGCCCGCGACTCCCGACGCCGGTCAGCCCGTTTCAACGGGCTTCCTCGGTGCCTTCAGGCCTTGCATGCAGCGGTTCAAGCATTCGCTCATTGCGCTCCTGCGCATCCCTTCGTTGCTCGCGCCTCCCATGAGGCTCAAGCCGACGCAAGAAGCCCGTTGAAACGAGCTACTGGGACGGAGAAACGGGGCACGCACGTGCTAACCAGCCCTCAAAGGGGCTGGCCTGCAGCCCGCTGTGCGGGGAAACCCCGTGAACGGGGTTGATCGGTGGGCCGGAGGTCACTCCACCAGCGCCACGGCGTGCACCCCTCACTGCGGCTTCCGTGTTCCGTCCATCTCCCGTAGCATTCCGGATCGTGTGATCCCATCAGGTGCGCGACGACGTCGGTGACGAACCGGCGCGTCCACGTTCGGGAGGAGCCGAAAATGACTACGGTCCGTTCTCGTGATTGCGCCCCACTGCGAAGAGCATGGTTCGGCGAGGTTTGGGTTTGTGCGCTGATCCTGTCGGGCGTTGCCGGGTGTGCGAGCTTGGGTGGCTCGTCGGCGGTGCAAATACGCGACGACTCGGTCACGATCCCCACGTACGTGTGGGGGCCGGACGACGTGAATCCACATTTCCCGTGGACGCACGGCCGGCCCATCTACCCGTATCCGATGCAGGATAACCTCGCGCGAGAGAAGGTGGACAAGACGTACGACACGCTCGTGCTGGAGAACAAGTACCTGCGGGTGACGGTGATCCCGGAGCTCGGGGCGCACGTGCACTCGGTGCTGGACAAGACGGTCGACCGCGAGATCTTCTACGTCAATCAGGTGATCAAGCCGGGGCTGATCGGGCTGCGGGGCGCGTTCGTCTCGGGCGGCATCGAGTTCAACACCGGCCCGCAGGGCCACACCGTCACCGCGGTGTCGCCCATTCCATGCAGGTTCGTCGACAACAAGGACGGAAGCAAGTCCATCGCGATCGCCAACATCGAGCGTGTGTTTCGGACGCGATGGCAGGTGCTGCTGACGCTCCGGCCGGAGCGGAGCTTCCTCGCGGAACGGATCCGCATCTACAACCCCACGCCGCACGTTCACCCGTACTACTTCTGGAACTGCACGGCCGTGGCCAACACCGACGGCATGCAGTTTGTCTATCCGATGACGCTCGGCACGGACCACCACGGCACGAAGTTCTTCCGCTGGCCGGTGGACAACGGCGTCGATCTGAGCATGTCGAAGAACTACCGGCCGCCGACGTCGATCTTCGGCTACGAGTGCGACCAGGACTTCTTCGGGTCGTACGACCACGGGGTGGATCACGGCGTCGTCGCCTATGCGAACCACTTCAAGCTGCCGGGCAAGAAAGCGTGGACCTGGGGCCGCGGCGACGAAGGGACGGTGGCCCAGCGCACGCTGACCGACGACGGAAGCCTGTACAACGAGGTCCAGACGGGACCGCTCGCGACGCAGTCGGACTACGGCCTGCTCCGGCCGCATCAGGCGGTCGAGTGGGACGAGTGGTGGTACCCGGTGCACGGGATCGGAGGCTTCGACTACGCCACGCGTGAAGTTGCGGTCAAGGTGACCGCGGGTGACACCGCGCCCACCATCAAGATGATCGGCACGGCGACATGGGGGAAGGCGGTCTGTCGCATTCGCAAGAACGGCAAGATCGTGGCCGAGCAGTCGGTGTCGATCTCCCCGGATCGGCCGACGTGTCTGACGCCGAACGCGCAGGTCGCGGCGCCGTTCGAGATCGACGTGGCGTCCGGCGATCGGACCCTGGCCCGCTTCACGCATCCGCTTCCGGTGCCGAAGCACGACCCGCCGGATCTTTCCGTGCGGAAGAACCCGATGAAGACGGCGCGGGACCACTGGGCGGCCGGTGTAGTCGAGGACAAGTCCGCCCGGGCGGAGAAGGCGCGGAGTCAGTACGAGAAGGCACTGGAGCTTCAGCCGGACCACGCCCTGTCTCACCTCTCGCTGGCGATCCTCGACCTGGAGTCCGGGCTGGCGGAGGACGCGAAGAAGCATCTCGATCAGATCCTGCTGCGCGACAAGGACCACGGTCCGGCCAACTATCATCTCGCCCAGGCGTTGCTCGGCATGGGTGACGAGACGAAGGCGCTCGAGCATGCGTGGCTCGCGGCAAGGAAACCGGCCTCGGACTCGATCGCCCTCGTGCTGGCCGGGGAGATCTGCATCCGGCAGGGTCGGTGGGAAGAGGCCATCGAGGCGCTGGGCGACGCGTGGAGCAAAGACCCGGACGACAGTCGTGCCTGGAACCTGTTCGCGTTCGCGCTTCAGCAGGGCGGGCGCGGTGAGCACGTGGAGACGCTGGGCAAGGAGTTGCGGGTGCGGTACCCGCTCGATCCGTTCCCGGACGCGATGCAGCATCTCGTCCTGTCGGACGCGGCGCTGGAAAGGGTCTTGGGCGGGAAGGACCGCAAGCGCGTGGCGCCTACGTTGCTGGCCCGCGAGCCCCAGAGCACGCTGGAGGTGGCGGCGACCCTCTACCGGCTGAAAGCCTACGAGGCGGGCCTGTCCGTACTGCTCGAAAGTCTGGCCTACGAGGGCTCGGTGAGCACGCCGGTGACGTACTACTACGCGGGCGTGTTCGCCGATTTGCTTGGCAAGCGCAAGGAAGCGGAAGCGCTCTGCGACCGGGCGGCCAAGATGTCGCCCGACTACGTGTTCCCGGACCGGCTGGAGACGATCCCGGTCCTCGAGCACGCGGCAAAGATCCGTCCCAACGACTGGAAGCTGCATCACTACCGCGGCTGCCTCTACCTGGCCAAGTACCGCAAGGACGAAGCGGTGGCGGCGTGGAAGAAGGCGCTGGCGCTGCATGACAAGTACAGCGTCGTGCATCGTAATCTGGGGCTGGTGTGCTGGAAGCTCGACGGCGATGCGAAGGCGGCCATCGCGCACTTCGAGCGGGCGATGGCTTGTCGCTCGGACGATCAGACGCTGTACCGCGATCTGGCGAAGCTGTACCAGCAGACCGACCAGTGGCCCAAGGCGCGGGAGCTGTTGGAGAAGACGCTTGCGTTCGACCGCTATCGCACCGACGTGATCGAGCTGCTGGCCCGCACGTACCACAAGCTCGAGCAGGACGACAAGGCCGCCAAGCTGATCGATACACACACGTTCGATGCATGGGAAGCGCAGCGCTCGCTGCACAACATCTTCCGGGACGTCCACGTTTCGCTGGGTGAGAAGGCGCTGGAGGCCGGAGCGATCGAGAAGGCCTTGGCCGAATTCAAGCGAGCCCTCGAGTACCCGGCGAACCTGGGTGTGGGCCGACCGGAGACTGTTGGCGAGGCCAAGGAGTACTACTGGCTCGGCAAGGCCCAGGCTGCAGCGGGCAAGGTGGACGAAGCCCGCAAGTCCTGGAAGCGCGCCGCCGCCGAGGGCTCAAAGGAGGCCGGCGATTACGCGGATCTGGCCGCGAAGGCTATGAAGGAGAGCGAGGCCCGATGACATTCCGTGCTGCGGTTCGGATGAGGTTGCCATCGCCCCGGTGGGGGCGTTGGGTCCTCAATCGCGCCGAACACGCAAGGCCTGTGAGTTTGGAATGCGATTGGACGCACACGCTCATCGGGCGACTTGGCATGCCTCGGCGTGTTGTCGCCCGTGGTTCGAGTCGGTCAGCGTTTGGCATTCTCCGCGATCTCTCGATCGCTCAGCGCCCGGCCATAGATGCGGAGGTCTTTCATGCGACCGTTGAAGTAGTCGTGTGATCCGAAGCCGATCTTCATCGGTACGTCGTTGGACAGGTCGTAGTCCGCGGGCGTGAACGACGCCGAGGCCGCGACCCGTTTCCCGTCAACATAGAGCCTGAGTTGACCACCGGCCTTGACCGCAACGATGTGTCGCCATCCGGGCTCCAGCGCCCGGTCGTACGTCGCGTTGCGGCCGGCCTCGAACGAGTGGACATGTCCCGACGGCAGCGTGCCCACGAAGAGCCGACCCTGATAGACGGCCATCGACCAGGCGCGGCGGTACTTGACGTCAGGCGTAAAATCTACGCGGGCCGTCCGGGTCCACGTCGTGCTACCGTCGTAGCGGTAGATTTCGGCCAGCGGCAGCGTGCCCGCGTACATCTTGCCGTTGTAGACAACGAGCGGCATGGTCTCCAACTCCTGCCCGAGCCGGCCGCAGTCGATCCACTTCGTACCTCCGCCGTGGCGATAGACCATCGCGTTCGGCCATTCGCTGACGTACAACTCGCCGCCGTGCACCGCAAACCCGTAGGTCTGCGAAGCCTTGCCGACGCGGCCGAGGTGCGTCCAGGACTCGCCGTCGTAGCGGTACACGGCCCCCTCGTCGTAGCCGGTGGCATACAGGTGCCCGTTGTAGACGGTCAGCGACTCGACCCGCTTACCCTCGGGCGTGCCGCACGGCGTCCAGGTCGTATCGCCATCGTAGCGAAACAATCCGCCGGGCCGATACATCGACGAGACGTAGAGCTTGCCGCGGTAGACCACCATGCCGTTGATCGCCGACACGTCGGGCAGCTTGCCGCAGTGGACCCATTTGCTCCCGCCCGCGTAGCGATAGATGTTGCCGCCGGGGTGCGGGTTCTCGGACTCGTCCAGGGCCGAACCGCCCAGGCGGTACTTGCTCGTGCCGACGTACAACGCTCCGTCGTGCACGGCCAGCGACGACATCGAGTTGCACCGGTCCGGACTGCCGCAGTCGACCCACTTCGTACCGCCGTCGTAGCGAAACACGCGTCCCGACTCGTCGGCACCCGCGACACACGTGCCCGCGTAGAGATTGCCGTCGAAGACGGCCATGCCGTAGACGAGAATCGCCTTGCCAAGTCGCCCGTGATCGATGGGCTTGGCGTCGAGCTTGCCGTTGTCGATGCCGAAGTGAACGTTGCGGTAGTTCGACTGGCAGGCCGTCACACCGGCGTGGTTCTTGATGCTGAGGCTGAATCCCTTTCGCGACACGGGGTCGTACTTGCTCACGACGTCGCCGACGACGTCGTCGAGTACCGCTTCGGTGTGCACCCACACCGCGATCGAGAAGTCGCCCGTTCCGAGGTCGAGCGACGGGGCATCCGGCACCTCGACGTAGCCGGCGCGTCCGTCGAAGCCACCGGTGACAAGGTCGACGCCGTGGTTCCGGCCGTCGAGGCCGTGGCCGGAGTGATTCTTGGCATCACCGACAAGCTGCCAGTGGCCCAATAACCCGGTGTCGTCCGCTCGCAACGGCGTCAGGACCGAACCCACCGCCACGGCAGCGAGACTGCAGACAGTCGGTACAGATTTCATCATTCGCCTTGACTCCTCAGTAGTGTTCCCGGTCTGTACGGTTTGGCCCGCGACAGGTCAAGGACGCTCGCAGCACTTGAACGCCCCCCGAGCCGCCCGGGACAACCCCAGCATCGCGAGCTTCACTTCCATACTGACATTACCGATGCAGGAGTACGCGGTTGCACGCGTGGTCGTCGCTTATGAGACGTCCGAAATACCGAGCACAGCCGGGAGTGACCCATGAGCCAGCGCAGAACACTTCTTGTTGACGACGACAAGGCGATTGTCGAGCTCGCGACGAGCAAGCTCGAGAAGGCGGGCATCGCCGTCGATGCTGCATACTCGGCCGAAGAGGCGCTCACGATGATGCGCACCAACCTCTACCAGGTCGCGGTTGCGGACATCCACCTGCCCGGCATGAAGGGCACCGAGATGATCTCCTCGCTCAAGGGCATGAGCCCGCTCGTGCAGATCATCATGGTGACCGGCGACGCTCGGTCCAGCCTGGTCATGGAATCCATCGCTCGCGGGGCCGTCGACTTCGTCGTCAAGAGCGACGGCCTCGACCCGTTGGTCAGTGCCGTCTGCGACGCATTCGATCGGGCCGATCGATGGGATCTCATCTTCAGAGGACACACGACGGCCGACCCCGCACTGGTAGGCGCACCGTGAGCCCGCCTGCTCCGGTGCACCTGCGGAGGCCCTGCGGGAATGTCCCGGCCGGCGATCGCAAAGCCCCGAACGGGCGACGCACTGCCACTTCCTGCTATTCGGGATAACTCCAATTGCGTTTCCGGCATGCGCCCGCCGTTTCCGCTGCGTTGGCGCTGTTGCCCACCGCCATTACAATCTGCGACCGGGTTGGCGTACTGTCCCGGCTGAATTGATACCCCTTCGAGGCGCCGCTACGGGGCGGTTCGGATGGCGGTCCTACCGCATGCTGCGGAGGTTGCCCTGACATGTAATTCTCCCGAGGAATCGGACATGGCGAGTGACAAGATCACCCGAGTGCAGGCCGTGATTCGCGGCGAGCGCCCGGACTTCCCTCCCTTCAGTTGCTGGCATCACTTCGGGCCCGAAGCGTTCTACGGCCAGCCCGCGCTCGACGCCCACCTGCGTCATGTCGAAGCCCTCGACGTCGACTTCCTGAAGGTGATGAACGACAACGAGTACCCGCGCGAACCGGCCGGGGCGGTGATCGAGACCGTCGACGATCTCGATGCCCTGCGCGTGCGCGGCGTCGACGTCGAGGAGTTCACGCGGCAACTCGACCTGCTGCGCCGGCTCTCCGAGCGGTTCGGCGGTGAATTGCCCATGGCCACGACGATCTTCAATCCCTGGGCCGTGCTCCGCAAGCTGTGCGCCCCGTATTCGGATCATCACGGTCCGCCCACACTCGGCGGCGGGCCCGATCCGCGGGACGCGAAGATCACCGAGCTGTTGCAGCAGGACCGATCCGCCGTGGCCGGGGCCGTCGAGACGATCAGCCAAACGCTCGCCGGGTTCGCCAAAGCGTGCGTCGACGCCGGGGCGGACGGCATCTTCCTTTCCGTCCGCGACGATTGGGTAGACACGTACGCCAACGGCGAGGGAACCTACGACAAGGTGCTGCGAGCGGGCGACGTGGCGGTTCTCGAAGGCGCCTCGGCCGGTACGTTCAACGTCGTGCACGTCTGCGGGCAGCCGCTGGACATCGAGGCATTCGGTCGCTATCCCGCGCACGTGATCAACTGGGCCGACCGCTACACGCCGGTCTCCATCGCCGACGTGAAGGACACGATCAAGCTCGCCCTCTGCGGCGGGCTGAACAACCTGGGCACGCTTGCCAAGGGCACGCCTGAGGAATGTGCGGCCGAGGCCCGCGACGCCATCGCCCAGGCCGGTGACCGACCCATCTTCCTCGCACCGGGGTGCACCTACGATCCCGAACGAGTGCCCCTGGAGAACCTGAGAGCCGCCCGCGACGCGGTGCGATGAGATTTCAGATTTGAGATTGCCTGTGCAAGGGACCGACCCATGATCGAACGAACGCTGATTGTTCTGAAGCCGGATGCCGTGCAGCGGGGGCTGATCGGCGCGATCGTCTCGCGGTTCGAGGCCAAGGGCCTGCAGATCGCAGCCATGAAGTTGATACGCATGTCGAAGGAACTGGCCGCCCGGCACTACGCCATCCACGAGGGCAAGCCGTTCTTCCCGGGGCTGATCGAGTACATCACGTCGGGGCCGGTGGTGGCCATGGTCATCAAGGGTCCGCGCGCCATCAACGTCAGCCGGGCCCTGATGGGCAAGACGTTCGGCTACCAGGCCGAGCCCGGCACCATCCGCGGCGACTACGGGCTGTCGATGACCTACAACCTGATCCACGGCAGCGACGCGCCCGACACCGCCGAGTTCGAGATCTCGCTATACTTCAAGGAGGACGAGTTCGTCGCATCCGAGCCCGCCCTCGGCCCGTGGATCACGAAGCCCGACGAGGTGTGAGGTACACGTCATGAAGATACGAGCGCTCAAGGCGCATCGGCAGGAGCCCGTGGCGATGGACGGGGCACGGGGGGCGCGGATGCGCATCCTGATCGGACCCGAAGACGGGGCCCACTGTTTCCACATGCGCCACTTCGAGGTCGAGCCCGACGGCCACACGCCGCATCACCAGCACGACTACGAACACGAGATCCTCGTGCTCGCCGGCACCGGTCTGGCTCGCAGCGAACAGGGCGACCGGCCGTTCAAGCCGGGCGACGTGATCTTCGTGTCCCCCGGCGAAATGCATCAGTTCGTCAACACCGGCAGCGAAACGGCCGAGTTCATCTGCCTGATTCCCGCGCCGCAAGACTGCGGCTGCTGACCGGCAAAAAGGTGTCAGGATGATTTTTTGGCATCCTGCCATAGGTCACCGTCCCGATGCAACATTGTCGACTGGCGCGACCTGCCGGGAATCACGGCGCGTGTTCCGCCTCCTCCCAAGGGAGAACGCGTTGCCGGCCGCGCCGATTCCCCGCACGAACGTCGATCCCACGCGCGCTCCCCCTCGGCGTCGGAGGCATGCGATCGTTTGGCCCACGGGTGGCTGCGAGGCCGGAAAAATCATCCTGACACCTTTTCTCTCGCCCCGCGGAGTCGCGTGCTATGGCCGCTGATCCCTTGCGAGAGATCGAGCGCCTTCGCGACGAGATCCGTCGTCACGACGAGCTGTACTACGTTCGCGCCGCACCGGAGATCTCCGACCGCGACTACGACGCCTTGATGGACCGGCTCGCCCAGCTCGAGGCGAAGCACCCCAACCTGATCACTTCCGACTCGCCCACGCAGCGGGTGGGGGGGCGGCCGCTTGAAGGCTTCGCGCACGTCAGCCACGCGGTGCCCATGCTGTCGATCGACAACACCTACAACGAGCAGGAGCTTCGCGACTTCGACGGGCGCGTGGACCGCGGGCTCGGCGGCGAGGACTACACCTACATCGTCGACCCGAAGATCGACGGCGTCGCCGTCGCCCTGCACTACGAAGACGGCGTGTTCGTTCGCGGCGCGACGCGCGGCGACGGCCAAACCGGCGACGACGTCACGCAAAACCTCCGCACCGTCCGGTCGATCCCGTTGCGGTTGCGGGGCGAGGGCGTGCCCGCATTGCTCGAAGTGCGCGGCGAGGTCTACTGGCCGCGGGCCGACTTCACCCGTTTCAACGAACAGCGTGAGGCCGCGGGCGAGCCGACGTTCGCCAACCCGCGCAACGCGACCGCGGGCACGCTCAAGCAACTCGACCCCGCCGCACTGAAGGGCCGCGGGCTGGCGTTCATCGCCCACGGTTTCGGCCAAATCGAGCCGCTCGCCGTGGACAAGCAGTCCGCGTTGTTCGACCGATTCACCGAATGGGGCGTCCCGGTCAATCCGCACCGCACCGTGGCCCGCGACATCGACGCCGTCACCAAGCTGTGTGACGAATGGGAGCCGCGCCGCCACGAGCTCGAGTACGACATCGACGGCTTGGTGATCAAGGTCGACGACCTCGGCCAGCGCGACGCACTCGGGGCCCGAAGCCGGGCCCCGCGCTGGTGCATCGCCTACAAGTTCGCGGCCGAGCAGGGCGAGACCACGCTGCTCGACGTCGACGTGCAGGTCGGCAAGCTCGGGACGCTCACGCCGCGGGCGATCCTCGAACCGGTGCAGCTCGCAGGCACGACCGTCCGCCACGCGTCGCTGCACAACTTCGACCAGGTCGAGCGCCTCGGCGTGCGCATCGGCGACGTGGTCATCGTGGAGAAGGCCGGCGAGATCATCCCGCAGGTCGTGCAGGTCGTGACCGACAAGCGCCCGAAGGGCACGCAGACGATCGAGCCTCCGTCGAAGTGTCCCGTCTGCGAAGGTGAGGCGGCCCGAGACGAAGGCGGCGTCTACCTGCGCTGCACGAACCCGGCCTGCCCGGCCCAGCTCAAGGAGCGGCTCGCCTTCTTCTGCGCCCGCGACCAGATGGACATCGAAGGCGTCGGCCCGGCCCTCGTCGAGCAGCTCGTCGAGACGGAGTTGGTCAAGGAGTACGCCGACCTCTACCGCCTGCACGAGCGGCGAGACGAGGTTGTGGCCCTCGAGCGCATGGGCACCAAGAGCACCGACAACTTCCTCGCCGGCATCGAGGCGTCGAAGAAGCAGCCGCTCGCCCGCGTACTCGCCGCCCTCAACATCCGCCACGTGGGCGCGCGCGGGGCCGAGATCCTGGCCGAGCACTTCGGCTCGATGGACGCCGTCGCTGCGGCCACCACCGAGCAGCTCGAGGCCATCGACGAGATCGGCCCGGTGATGGCCCAGACGATCCACGCCTTCTTCCAGTCGCCGCAGGGGCGCAGAACGGTCGACCACCTGGCCGCGGTCGGCGTCAACATGACGCAACCGAAACGCAAGGTGGCCGGCGACCAGCCGCTCGCGGGCAAGACCGTCGTGGTCACCGGTACGCTCGAACACTTCAGCCGCAAGGAAATCCAGGACCTGATCAAACAGCTCGGCGGAACCGCCGCCGGATCGGTCAGCAAGAAGACCGACCTCGTCGTCGCGGGTGAGAAGGCCGGCTCCAAGCGCACCAAGGCCGAGCAACTTGGCGTCGAGGTGATTGACGAGGAGACGTTCCTCAAACGCGTCGGCCGCGGCTGACCCTTTCACGCTTGATGATGACAGGTCACTTCTGACCCGACGCGCCGCTCTCGACAAACCGAAAACTGAACAGGTCCGCGTGTCTGAGTGCGAACCGCAGGCGCACCGGTCGGCCGGCGTGTGCACCGGGATTCACGCCGGACTTCCACTTCACCGGCTGGTCAATCGCGTCGGCGCGCAACGGCGTGCAGGTAACTGTTTACCGTCCCAGCGGTGGTTTCATGACGTGTCGGTCAGTACGGTGATGTTCTTACCGGCCCAACTTGCGCGCAGGAGCGTCTTGATCGTTTCCACTACGTCGTGACCTTGCTGTTCGGCGGTGCGCATAACGCTGGCCAGGATCGCCCAGGCCTGGGCCCCCGATTCACTCGGCGATGCGCTGTTTGAGCTTGGTGTTCTCAGACCGAAGAGATGCCTTGTCTTTCCGAAGCGATTCAACTTGTTCCCACAGATCGCCGGACTGCCGGTGGAGCGTGTTGATCTCCACTTGCAGCCAATGGGCGAGATCCTTATACATCCGTGCAATACTGTCACTGTCGCCATCCATGGCAACCCTACGTTGTCATGAAACCACACGCCCCGCAACGGTAAACAGTCACCTTTTGGCGCTCGGACGCGGCTGGAAATCGCGGCGGACTTCGGCTAACTGTTACGCCTCGGTGTTGGGTAGCGGGAACGACGGGCTGAACCATGACGACGGTAACGGTGAGATTCTTCGGGCCAGCGGCGGATGCGACAGGCGAGAGTCACGCAGAGTATCGGCTTGCGGCGCCGGCCACGCTTGCCGCTGCGCGCGAGATGATCCTCGCCCGCTACCCGCGTCTGGCGGCGGGGGCGTCGTCGCTGCGGTTCGCAGTGAATCAGGAGTACGTCGACGGCGATGCGTCTCTGTCCGACGGCGATGAGGTGGCAGTGATTCCGCCGGTGGCGGGCGGCGCCGGGGATGCCGTGGAACCGGTGCGGATCGTCACCGAGCCGATCGACCTGCCTAGCCTGGTCGAGCGTGTCGTGCGTCATGAGGCCGGTGCGATCTGCACGTTCTCCGGCACGGTGCGGGCCGAAGGAGATGACGACACGCTGCTGGCCCTGGAATACTCGGCGTACGACGAGATGGCGATCAAGAAGATGCGCGGAATTCGGTCCCTCGCCCTCGAGGCGCATGACGTAACCGAGATCGCGGTCGTGCACCGTGTCGGCCAGCTGGAGCTCGGTGAAGCGTCGGTTGCCGTGGCGGTCTCCGCGCCGCACCGCGCGGCGGCGTTCGACGCGTGCCGCTACGTCATCGACACGCTCAAGACGACCGTTCCGATTTGGAAGAAGGAACACTGGTCGAGCGGAGAAACGTCGTGGGTCGATCCGACGGCCGAGCCGACCGGCTAAACGAAGTTGCACACCCACCCTCGAGAGGGTGGGCCACCCTGCCGTTCTTGTCGAGCGACCTACGTACGTAACTGTAGCGGCCGCGAGTAGCACACGCATGACACGAGAATCCCTCGAGAACCGCAAAGCCCGGGCGAAGAAGATCCTCAGTCGGCTGAAGAGGTTGTACCCCGACGCCGATTGTGCCCTGCACCACAAGAGCGCGCTGCAATTGCTGGTTGCGACGATACTATCGGCCCAGTCGACGGACACGACGGTCAACGACGTTACGAAGACGCTGTTCGCGAAGTACAAGAAGGCCAAGGATTTCGCCGAGACCGACCCCGCCGAGCTCGAGCAGGAGATCTACCGGACCGGCTTCTTTCGCCAGAAGACCAAGAGCATCCTGGGGATGGCCCGGATGCTCGAGGCCGAGCACGGCGGGCAGGTCCCGGAGACGATGGACGCGCTCGTGCGCCTCCCCGGCGTGGCCCGCAAGACGGCCAACGTCGTTCTCGGCACGTGGTTCGGTCGCAACGACGGCATTGTCGTCGATACCCACGTCGGACGACTCGCGCATCGCCTCGCCCTCACCTGGCGGAGCAAGAACGAGAAGGACGCGGTCAGGATCGAGCAGGACCTGATGGAGATCATTCCACAACGGCAATGGACCTACGTCGCCCACGCCTTGATCTGGCACGGCCGCCGGGTCTGCCCCGCCCGGAAGCCGAAGTGCGGCGAATGCACGCTCGCCCCGCTCTGCCCGTCTGCGGATCCTTCGGACGCGAAGTAGAGCGTGCGCGCCAACCGTCTCGGTCGCTTCCGATAACACCGACACTCTCAGCATCATGGCGTTGCCCTGCGTCACCCCTCACAGAAACACGCGTCTCAACTCGGGATAATACTAAGTCCACGGGCGGTTGAACCCGATAGAGTGGGCCAGTCGTATAGTGTCAACCCGAAATACGGAGCAGACGTGTCACAGATGAGACTCGCCCGACCCGTCGTCCATGCAGTCTACATTCTCTGCCACCTGAGCCGTCAGGGGCCCAGGGCCATCGCAACCGCGCGTGCCGTTGCCGGTGCGGTGAAGGTCCCCCTGGAGCAAGCGGCAAAGATCCTTCAGACCCTGACCTCGGCGGGTCTCGTGCGATCCGTACGCGGGCGGTGCGGCGGATACGCATTGCTCAAGAGACTCGACGTCATCTCTGTGGCTGAGGTGTGTGACGCGGTTGCCCCGACGGGCAGGCAGTACGAACTCGAGGCGCGCGCCTGCCCCCTCGTTCCGGACGAGGAATGTGCGACCCGCGGAGGGTTGATTCTCCTCCACGACCGCCTGCGGGAGGTCCTGGCCGGCACATCCGTCGCTGCGATTACGGATCGGGAAGCGTGCAGGGGTGCGGCATTCGTCGGCGCCCTGACGAGGGAGGCGTGCGAACAGTCGCCTGGAGGGTTAGCCGTGGCTTCGTGACCACGGTGCCGAAGGCAGCTTGGTTGTGATGTTTCGCGGGCGGCGGGCCGGAGGCTCGACCGAGTGATCGCTACCCGCGTGCAGGTGTTCGCCGGCAATTGGGCACAGACTCACTGGCTGATGTAGGAGTTGGCAACATGTTTCGGAATCTGACGATTGGCAAGAAAATCGGGCTAGGGTTCGCCGTCGTGATGGTTTTGGTCGTCCTGGTCGCCCTCCTGTCGTACACGGGCGTCGGCGGCATCGTCTTGAACGCCGGGGAGGTCATCACCGGCAACAAGCTGGACGGCAACCTCGCGCAGAAGGAGGTGGACCACCTGAACTGGGCCAATCAAGTCAGCGCGCTGCTGACCGACGAAGACGTGGTCAAACTCGACGTCCAGACCGACGACCACAAGTGCGGGTTCGGCCAGTGGCTGTACGGCGAGGGGCGCAAGCAGGCGGAAGCGGAGGTACCTTCCACCGCCTCGCTCCTCAAGGAGATCGAGGGGTATCACGCCGAACTGCATGGGTCGGCCGTGGAAATCGGGAAGCATTTCCGGCAAGCGGACGTGATGCTTCCGGGTCTGCTCTCCGCGCGGGAGATCGACCACCTCAACTGGACCGACAAGATCGAGCGTCTGTTCCTGGAGAACCTCGCGGAGTTGCAGGTCCAGACCGACCCGACGAAGTGCAGGTTCGGTCAGTGGCTCAACGGCGACGAGGCGCGTGAAACGGCGACCTCGGATCCGGAGTTCGGCCGGCTGGTGGATGCCATCCGGGAGCCGCACCGCGAGCTGCATACCTCAGCGGTGGCCATTCAGGAAGTGTGGAAGCGGAAGCACGAGGGGCTCCGGACGACCCTGATGAATCGCCTGGACGACCATCGCAAATGGACGGCGACGGTTTGCCGTGCGTGCGCCCTGGAGGACGCCGGGTTCACGGTCGAGACCGACCCGACCCAGTGCGCCTTCGGCAAGTTCCTCGAAAGCGAGCAGTGCTACCAGTGGTGTGCCGACTTCCCCGAGCTGAAGGCGTCGCTCGATGCCTGCCACGCACCGCATGAGCGTCTTCACGCTTCGGCGGTCAAGATCAAGGCGGCGTTTGCGGCCGGCGATGCGCCGACGGCCAAGAAGATCTACGCGCAGGAGACGGTGCCTGCGCTCGACGCGGTCGCCAAGCACTTCTACGAAGCGATCGCGGCCGAGACGGTGCTGGTCGAGGCCCAGCGCAAGGCGCATGAGATCTTCCAGGCGCAGACTCTGCCGGCGCTGGCCGAGACGCGTCAGGGGCTGCATCAGTGCCGGGATCATGCGACGCACGCCCTGGAGGGGATGAACAAGGCCAACCATGTCTTCGCGACGGCCACGAAGCCCAATCTGGAGAGAGTCCAGGAGCTTCTCAACAAGGTGCGGGCGGAGGTCAAGGGCAACGTGATGACCGACGAGGCCATGTTGGCGGCCGCACAACGCACGAAACGCAACGTAACCATCGTGAGCATTGTTGCAGTAGTGGCGGGCGTGTGCCTGGCGTTCATCATTGCCCGGGGAATCATCACCGCGTTGGCACGGGTCATCAAGGGACTCAACGAAGGTGCGGATCAGGTCAACGACGCGGCCGGGCAGGTGTCGAGCGCCAGCCAGCAACTGGCCGGGGGCGCCAGCGAGCAGGCATCGTCGCTGGAGGAGACATCGAGCGCGCTCGAGCAGATGGCCGCGATGACGCGGACCAACGCCGAGAGCGCCCGGCAGGCCAACGAACTAAGCCAGCAAGCGCGATCCGGGGCCGAGACCGGCGACCGATCGATGCGGCAACTCAACGACGCCATGACCGCGATCAACGAGTCCGCGGGCGAGATCAGCAAGATCATCAAGGTCATCGAGGAGATCGCGTTCCAGACGAACCTGCTGGCGCTGAACGCGGCCGTGGAGGCGGCCCGGGCGGGCGAGCACGGCAAGGGGTTCGCGGTGGTGGCCGACGAGGTTCGCAATCTCGCTCAGCGTGCCGCACAGGCGGCCCGCGAGACGACGGGGCTGATCGAAGACTCGGTCAACAAGTCGAAAGAGGGCACGGACGTGGCCGGCGAGGTCGGCAAGTCGCTCGGGGCCATCGTCGGCGATGTGACCAAGGTGACGGATCTGATCGACGGCATCAACAAGGCATCCGGCGAGCAGGCCCAGGGTGTGGACCAGATCAACACGGCCGTGTCCCAGATGGACAAGGTGACGCAACAGAACGCGGCGGGGGCGGAAGAGTCGGCGTCGGCGGCGGAGGAACTGGCCGCACAAGCGAGCACCGTCAAGGGCATGGTCGAGGAGTTGTCGATCATGGTCGGCGGCACGCACAGCCGCGCGAAACACTCCCCGTCGACCGGGAAGAAAGCGGAGAAGCGGCCCAGTTCCGGCCCGGCACAACCCAAGAAGAGTCAGAACCCGCAGGCCGAACCGGTGGCTGCGGCCACAGCGTCGGACGAGTTCATGTCGCTCGACGACAACGACGACCTGCACGGTTTCTAACGTGCGCCCATTGCCACGGCTGAGGGCGGACGCCGGGTCACCCAAGGCACACCGGCGTCCGCCCCACCGCATTTCCGAACGAATCCTAATCAGGGACAGTCACCGATTTGCGCCTCACCACGGTCATCAGCACAGGTGACTGCCCCGAATCTCACTGATTTCAGATTTCAGAAGGCAAAAGGTGAGCCCGCCGACGGGCGCGTCGTGTCGAGGGTTGGCGTTCAGGAGCGGCGTCGCCGCGCCGCGAGTCAAGGGTCAGCCCCTCCGGTCCGAGGCCGGGCATCGCCGGCTGAACGTCCCCGCAGACGGCAGGGCCGGCCCCCCCCACTCGGCCCCACCGCCAACCGACAAGGCTCACCCCTCCGGCCCCCTCCGGACTGACCGCTTTCCCCTCGGCCGCTTTCCCCTCCGCGTCTCACGTAACCCACGTTGCTCTCGAGCAGGTCCGCTTGCGATGGTGGGGAATCTATCCGACCACCGTTAAGTGCCTGTTGGCCGCGCATGAATTCGACGTGAATGTTGGGGCGAGGCGACTGGGTCCGTGACACTTTCGGCGGGTGGCCGCCGAAAGTGTAACGCACCCGAGGCGACTCCCCGGCGACAACCCGGTAGAAGAAACCTGCGGTCCCGGCTACAATCCATCCGCTCCGTCGGGGCGAGGCGGTGCTGCAGCGGCACCCCGTGCGGCAGGTTGTACCTCATGGGCCTCGACGCGCCGGTCGCCGCGAAGTCGCGGGCATATGTACGTCGCGCTGGAGACGCTGCTTGGGCGAGATCGATTTCCAACTGTGTTGCACCTGGTGTGGGGGGCGCCTGGATGGTGCCCGTGTCGATGGGCGGTGCGCCCAATGCTCGCGACCCGTCGCGGACATGCTGGATTTCTCCGCGGTCGATGTCGAGACCCTGACTGTCACCGACGAGGTGCGGTGCGCAGGCTGCGACTACGACCTGCGGACGCTGGCCGTTCGGGCGAACTGCCCCGAGTGCGCGACGCCGGTCGCGGTCTCGCTGATTCATCGCGATGTGCGGAGCTGGCCGCGACGCTTGCGCCGCGGTGTCACGCTGCTGCTGCTCGCGCCGGCCTGTCTTCTCGCGGCGTACGCGTACGTGAGGATCGCGTCTGCTGTGACCCCCCTGAACCTACTCGTCATGGCGCCCAGCTTCGCTCTGCACGTCGCCTTCGCCCTGACGGGCATCGGCGGAGTCATGCTCGTCACCGGACCCGAACCGCGTAGCCCCCGACCGAACTTCACCGGCAACGCTGCCCGCACTGCGCTGGCAACCGCAATTGCGCTGGTCGTTCTCATGGAGTTGGGGTATGCCGGCCGGTGGGACTGGACCTTCATCGTCGGCGTCTTCGTCGGCGTGACCATAGGATTGATGTGCACGTTCGCCGGCCTGAGGCGGCTCGCACAGCGCCGTGAGCGGCACGGACTGTGTCGACTCACCACCGTCTTGGTATGGACGCTGGGCGCGGTCGCGATGGCCACCGTCGGCGATTCGATATGGGCCCTCATACACGGGCCGAATCCGGCGCCGTGGGCAGTTCTCTTCAGGACCATGCAGCCGATGCTGATGTTTGCGACGCTGGGACTGTGGCTGCTCGCCATGTGGTTCTATCGACGCCTCCTGAATGCGGTCGTGCACGATCCAACCGGGGTATTCGCGGGAAGGTGAGAGCAGAGGGTCGGCTGCTTCGTCTGGATCCGGGGGGCAGTACCCACCATGCGCTTTCATCCGTCCCCCATCCTTCGCAAACAGCCGCGAAGGATGGGGCACCCGCACGCGTGACTCACGAACCGCCGTCGGCCGGGTGGTCGGCGACAGTCGTTGGTCGGCCGGCTTGGATCTTCTCGATGCGCATCGCGGCGCGGGTTACGGCATCCTGGTCGGCGTGGATGGTTATGTCGAGATCCATGCGGCGGCTGGCGCCGGGGGCGAGCTTGGGGACGCGGCCGGCCTTGCGCTCGATGCTGCGGGCGTTGGGGTAGTTCGTGCCGGGCTCGAAGCCGGTGACGTAGCCGTCGGCCTCGGCTGAGGTGTTCTTCCAGATCGTGAAGTACGGCAGCGCCGTGAGCGAGTAGGCGATCGAAACTGCGCGGTCCTTCGCGCGGTTGCGGAGCATGATCTCGGTTCTGCCGTCGGCGTCGCCGTACAAGTCGAGGAAGTAGACCTGCTCGACGAAGCCGGTCTTGGGGCCGGCGTAGCGGGCGAAGTTCTTCACGCCACCCTCGGCCGCCCGGGCGTCGCGCGGCGCGACCCGCTTGACCGGCCCGACGAACTCGGCGCCCTCCTCGAGCAACGGCGGGCCGAAGTTCGTGTGGTAGATCAACTGGAACTCGGCCGGCTGGGCGGCGTGGTTGACGATCTCGTCGGTAATGCGGAACGTGTTCGAGCCGGGCTCGGTCGAGATCTCCGTGCGCAGCTCGAGGTTCGGCCCGAACATCATGCGCTCGGCCACCGAGCCGCGCAGCGTGATGCGATACGGCGGCGCCTTCTCGACGATCAGCTCTACCTCCTGGGCGGGCAGGTAGGCGATCTTGCCGTGCAGGGTGAGGCTCACCTGGGCGGTGGCCCCGGTGTTGTCGATGATGGTGTCGATGCCGGGCAGGCCGTTGTTCTCCAGGCCGCAACGGCACAGCCACTCGCCGAACCCGTCGAGCCAGCCGAGCCCGCCGCGGCTGGGGAGACTGACGAACTTGGGATGCACGATTTCCTTGACCGGCGAGTCCCAGCCGACCCGCACGTCGCCCATCGTCACCGACCAGATGCCCATGCCCCGTGTGGGCACGACGACGATCGACAGCCTGCCGTTGTCGAGGGTGACCACGTCGACGCCGTCCTGCTTGCCGCCGCGCAGGCGGGACCTGCTAACCGACCAGGCGGCGTCGCAATCGGGCGTGACGTCCTTGCCGGCCACCGACCAGTGTTCGAGGTTGATGTTGCCGGCAGCGCTGGTCAGCGTCCCGCGAAACGGTTCGGCCGAGGCCGGGTCAATCGCGAACAGGATGCAGATGAGAGCGGTAAGCGAACGCATGGTCACAGTCCTTCCCGGGAACGATCTACGCGCCAAGCGGTGGCAGGCGCACCGGCACCAGCCTGGCCCATTGTCCTGTCGCCCCTTCGGAGATGGTCGTACGACCGCCCGACGCGCGGTCGCGAAGCTTGGCTCGCACCGTGGATACCTCAGCAACAGCAAGGGCTGAAGACACGGGCCACCCACCGTGCGGCGCGGTAGTCCGCTGGGATCGCTCGTTCGGCTGATCGTTGGTCTGCGGAGGTTCCTTCGCGGGTTGGCCTTGGTCCGGGCGCTCCGGCTCGGGCGCGAGTTGGGCTGCGGTCAGCAGCGCTTTGAGGCGGCGGTGCAGTTCTTCGGCCATCTCGTCCAGAGGCTCGTCGATGTCCGTGAGCTGTTTCTCGATGTCGGCCTGAGCTTGCGGGTCTTCGGTGGAGTCGAGTTGCCGTTCCAGTAGAGTGACCCGGTCGGAGACGCTGTGTAGGTACTGATCGCGTCGGGCCTGGAGGTCCTGCAGAATGGCCAGGGCCGAGGTGGTTTGGCCGTCGTCCAGGCCGTGCCGGCGGATGAAACCGGCCACGTACTTTTCCCAATCGCTCAGCGACGGCTCCAGCTCGTGGTCCGGGGCTGTCGCGTCGCGCTCGTCCCGACGTTCGACGTTGCGCGTCGTGGGGCCGGCGGGTCCGCCTCGTTCGCCCCGGTCGCGTCGTCGGCGCGGTCCGAGGCCGGCGTCGCGAAACCGTTGCGACCAGCCTTCGGGATCGAGGATGCCGTCCTGCATGTCCTCGATGGCCGTTTGGGCCAGCTTCATTCCCGTCCGGGCACGGTTGAAGTCCGTCTCGAATCGCTCTCGCTGCTCCGGGCGGAGGATGTGCCGGAAGTCGGTGGTTCCCGCCTCGACGTTGGTCCGCAGCTTCCGGAACAACGGCATGAGGCGGTCACCGAACTGCCTGACCTCGTCGGGGCCGGGCCGCTCACCGCGCATGCGGCCGCGGATGACGTCACCGACGAGCCCCTGGATTTCCCGTTTGTTGTCCTCGAGGAACCTGGGCCAGCGTTCCATCAGTTGCGTCTCGAGCCGCTCGTACTGCTCGTCGTCCATCTCGTAGCGATCGGCCACCCGCTCGGCCATGCGGCGAATCTGACGGGCGATCATTTCGCGGCGAGGCCAGAAGTCCGGGTTCATCCACCGGTTGCGCGGCCTCGGGGAATTCTGGTCCGATCCGTTCTCGGCTCGGTCCGGCTCGACCGCCGGCGCCGGGGTGTCCTCTTCCGGCACACCTTGAGCCCGGGCAAGGCCCGCGGCCAGGATGACCGCCAATCCCGTCATGGTTGCCCGGAGGAGCATTGACTGCATTGGAGTGTCCTATCTGTTGTGTCTCAGCCAGACGGCACTCCGCTCGGACCGTCCCGATCCCGACGTGCATCGGAATCCGCGTGCGGTTCGGATTGGGTACGCCTCGCCAAGTCTGAAACACTACACTACCGCATTGGCTCTCCCGGATCGAGGCGGCATGGGTGGGAAACGGACGCCGTCGAGGGGGTTTCAGTCCCCCACCCGCGCACTCTGCACTCTCTCTGACCCTTTCGCTTGCGCTCGGGGCTCGGATTCGGGTTCGCCGATTTTGTGACGCACGCTCGCGCGAACGGTCGCCAACTTGCCGTGGGGGCGTTGCAAACGTGGGGCTTGACCCGTACCATGCTTCTTTGCGGTATGTGAAGCAGACCGACAATGCAGCAGATGACACCTTCCTCTCAGACCCGGGCCCGCGAGGCGCAAGCGGCAGAGCCGGTGCGCCCGGTGGGTGAACCGCAACCCCAGACGAAACGAGACCGCGGCGTCGCCGAGCGCGTGTTGATTATCGGGCTCGACGGGGCCACGTTCGATATCCTCGACCCCATGATCGCCGAAGGGCGGATGCCGAACCTCGCCCGGCTCATGGCGGAGGGGACCTCCGGCATCCTGAACTCGACCAAGCCGCCGATCACACCCGCGGCCTGGACCACGTTCATGACCGGCAAGGGGCCCGGCCGGCACGGCATCATCGACTTCGAGAGATACGACGCTCGCACCAACACCCTGTCGTTCAACTCTACGTACGAAATCCGCGAGCCGACGATCTGGAAAATCCTCTCCGAGAAGGGCCTGCGGGTCGGGTCGATCAACCTGCCCATGACGTTTCCGCCCAAGCCGGTCAACGGCTTCATGATCTCCGGGTTCGAGACGCCCAGCACCGAGGTCGACTTCACGTACCCCAAGGACCTCAAGCACGAGATTCTCCGCCGCTGGCCGAACTACACGTACCGCACCGAGTGGCAACGCAAGCCCTTCGGCGGCGACAAGCTGTTCGCACGCAACCTGTCCTACATCGCCGCGAGCTTCCAACAGGGCTACGAGTTGGCCGAGTACTGCGGCGGCCGGTACGGGTGGGATGTGATGATGGTCCTGTACAAGCTGGTGGACAACCTCCAGCACAAGGCCTGGAAGTACATCGACCCCGCGACCGCGGCGCGCTTCCCGCGTCGGGCCGCACTGGCCGGCGACTGCTTCACTGCCCTCGACGAAGTCCTCGGCAAGCTCGGCGAGTTTGCCCGCGCCAACCGGGCCACGTTGCTGATGATGTCCGACCACGGACACGGGTCGCTCGACGGCAAAGCGCAGCCCAACCTGCTCCTGCATCAAGCCGGTTATCTGAAACTCACGAGCGGCCTCTCGCAGGCCCGGACACGGTCGGGACAGGTCATCAATCGGCTGATGGGGCGGCGCGACGGACGGTTCGCCGGCAACCAGCAGGTCACGCGCGACCTGGCCGTCGACTGGTCGCGAACCCAGGCTTGCGTGATGCATGCCGGCATCTACGGGTACGTGTATCTCAATCTGAAGGGTCGACAGCCCACGGGTGTGGTCGAGCCCGGCGACTACGAGCGCGTCCGTGACGAGATCCGTCAGCTCTTCGTCGAGGCCCGCTGTTTCCGGCCCGACGGTACCGAGTTCGCGGCCTTCCCGGAGGTGCACAAGACCGAGGAACTGTACGGCCGCTCGCGACACGAAGACAACTCGCTTCCCGACCTGCTGCTGGTCCCGGCTCCGGGGCTGGCCGTGGTCCGCAAGATCCGCGGGCACTCGCTCGTGCGTTGGCTCCCGATGCGTCGCCGCGAGGGTACGCACCGCGTCGAGGGCATCCTCGTCGCGAACGGACCCGGTGTGCGAGCCGGCAACCGGCTCGACGCCGACATCGCCGACATCACCCCCACGATCCTCGCCAGCCTCGGGCTGCCCGTGCCGCAGGATATGGACGGTCGCGTCCTGTGCGACCTGTTCGACCCGTCGCTCGCGGTCGAGTTCGAGCCGCCGGTCGAGCACCGCTTCGAGCGCAAGGAGGAGACCGTCTACTCCGAAGAGGAACAGACCGCTCTCGAGAAACGCCTTGCCGATCTTGGGTATCTGTAGCTGCCAGCCGCTATGCTCTTGGCCGGAAAGCGTCGGCGATCGGTTATCGGTCGTCCGGGCAAAGGGTCTGTGGACACCGGGCGGGCGACGTTCCGCGGCGCCTGACGTCTGCGTGGCGTTTCGGGTACCATAGGGGTTTCGCGTTCAGAGAGCACGCGACGATCACTTTGCGATGGCTGCGAACACGGCACGACTTCTGATCTCCTGTCCCGACCGCAGGGGTATTGTGGCTGCGGTGGCCGGGTTCATCGTCGAGCATGACGGGAACGTGCTTGAGGCCGACCAGCACACCGACCGCGAGCACAGCGAGTTCTTCATGCGGGTCGAGGTCGACATGGACGGCTTTGCCCTGTCGCGGCAGACCTTCCGCCAGGCGTGGGAGCCCGTGGCCCAGGCGTTCCAGATGCGGTGGCGGATCTTCTGGGGCAACGAGACCAAGCGCATGGCGATCCTGGTCAGCAAGGAGAGCCACTGCCTCAACGACCTGCTCTGGCGGTGGCGCACCGGCGAACTGAGCGTCGAGCTTCCGTTCGTGATCAGCAATCATGACGCCCTGCGCGAAGTCGTCGAGTCGTGCGGCGTGCAGTTCTATCACCTGCCCATCGCCCCGGACCAACGCAACGTGCAAGAGGGCCACATCCGGGACCTGCTTCGCGACGCCGCCGTAGATCTCGTCGTGCTAGCGCGGTACATGCAGGTCCTGTCGGGTGCGTTCGTGGGCGAGTACGCCGAGCGCATGATCAACATCCACCACAGCTTCCTGCCCGCGTTCGCCGGGCCGAAGCCGTACCATCAGGCGTACGATCGTGGCGTGAAGATCATCGGGGCCACCAGCCACTACGTGACCGAAGCCCTCGACGAGGGACCGATCATCGCTCAGGGTACGCTGCCCGTCGACCACCGCGACACGGTCGACGACCTCATCCGCAAGGGCCGCGACCTCGAGCGCGTCGTCCTCGCCACCGCCGTCCGCCAACACGTCGAAGACAAGATCCTCGTCAGCCAGAACCGGACGTACGTGTTCGATTAGGGCCGAGCCGTGCGTGCGAGGTGCGCACTCCGGGGCCGGACTACGGCCGGCGCTTGCGGCGGGTCGGTTTCTTTCCGTTGCCCAGGGTCTCAATCGCGCTGATGTGCAGATAAGGGAAGAAGGCCTGACGGTCTGCGTCGGTGAACGCGATGAAGACGCGCCGTGCGCCCAGCGCGACGCAGTTGGGATCACGAATCTCGTACTTGTCGCCGCTCGTGAGGTGGAAACGAAACGGTTCGAACGGATCGCGGTTCAAGAGCTCGCGGATTTCGTCGGAACTCATACCTGCAGTGTATCCCGGTCGACCTTTGCGGGCAAGACGTGCCGCGTGCGGGCCGCACCGCGGGGCTTCTGAGAAAACCGGTGCTGGTACCCGTCGCAAGCCGTTGAGATTGTGGTTTTCATCGACCGGTGGCTTCGGGTTCGCGCGGGCTCATCGCCTCTTTGACCCTGCACCGCGTCCCGCGGTATCGTGAGGTCAAGGCCACGAGACGCAGTCCTGTGAGGGCAGCCGCCATGACGCAAGCAGACTGGGAAAGTCTCGATCGTAGCATCGGGCGCATGACCGAGACCGAGAAGCTTCAACTCCTCGACCGAGTTGCTCGGTCGCTGCATGCGTCGCCCGCCGCGAAGACCACGTCGAACGGCCGGGAAGCCGTCAGACGTATCGTGGACCGGATCGTCTCCCTCCCGGTGCAGAACCCGGACGACGGATTCGCACCTCGCGACCACGACCGCGTGATCTACGGCGCGGCCAGGGAGGTGCTGCGCGATCGTGACATGAGGCCCGCGGCTCAGGCGCAAGGAAGGCAGCCTCGGACCTCGGCGCTTGACAGACCGCGGTCGCTTTGGCTATCCTGAATCTGTGTCAAGGTGTATGCGAGGGTAAGATCGATGGACATCTCGTTGAGCCCCGAGCTGGAACGCTTCCTTCAAGACAGCGTCAAGAGCGGTAAGTATCCAGACGCCTCTGCGATCGTAGAGGACGCGTTGGGACTGCTCCGCATCACGCCTCGGTCGTTGGACGAGCTCCGCGAGATGGTCCAGGTAGGGGTCGAGGAAGCCGGCCGCGGAGAAACAGAGCCGCTCGATACCGACGCAATCAAGGCCGAAGGAAGAACGACACTTCGGCAACAACGCTGACCGGGTTCATGCCCCAGGTAAGACGGACCCCCACCGCACGCGCCGACCTGCTTCGTATCTGGCGCCACATCGCCCAAGACAACATCGAGGCGGCCGACCGCCTATTGGATACCATCGACGAGAAGTGCCGGCTCATCGCCACGCAGCCTCGCATGGGGCAAGCCCGGCCTGAACTCGCCTCGATGGTTCGAAGCGTTCCGGTGGGAAACTACCTCCTTTTCTACCAGCCGATCCCACAGGGCATAGAAGCGGTCCGTGTGCTCCACGGTGCGCGGAACATCCAGCAGCTATTCGAGGATTCGCTGTAGAAACGCCAAGCGCCATCGCACGGGATCTGCTTCCGGGAAAACCCAAGCAGTGACGTCCGAGTCACTTCAGTTCCTGGGTTTGCCCCTGGCCGGGCCCCTGCGCAAGAGGACAGACTTGCCGGTCGAATCCGCTGCGATCCGGGTGTAAGGTGCCCTCCCCGCGATGCGTCAAGTCGGTCCGTGTCCGGTCGGTGTGCTTCTCACGGCCGGCGCTTGCGGCGGGTCGGCTTCTTCCCGTTCCCCAGGGTCCCAATCGCACTGATGTGCAGATAGGGAAAGAACGCCTGACGGTCAGCGTCGGTGAACGCAACAAAGACGCGCCGCGCGCCCAGGGCAACGCAGTTGGGGTCGCGAATCTCGTACTTGTCGCCACTCGTGAGGTGGAAACGAAACGGCTCGAACGGATCGCGGTTCAAGAGCTCGCGGACTTTGTCGGGGCCCATGCCCGCACCGTATCCCGGTCGACCGATGCGGACAAGACCTGCCACGCGCGGCCCGCACGGGTACCGTCACACTGCGCCCGTGTCGCCGGGCCGATCAACGTGCTCGTCGACACGGAGGGCACGAAGTAAATGAGCGGTGCGGTGGGTTCACTGTGAGCTCGGGAGGAAGGCGCCGCTGCCGTCGTTGAAGAAGATCGCCACGCTGTTCGACCTGTTGTTCGCCACCGCGAGATCCAGGTCGCCGTCACCGTCGAGGTCGGCGGCGGCTACGAACACAGGCCCGCTGTCGTCGGCGAGCTTGAGGGGAGGCGCTGGCTGGAACGTTCCGTTACCCTGGTTGAAAAAGACCGAAACCAAGTCGTCGTGACGGTGGGTCGCGGTCAAGTCCAGGTCGCCGTCTGCGTCGAGGTCGGCAAGCAGGACTGAGTCCGCCCAGCCGCCAGGCGAATCAGCTTGAATCCCAGTTGGCGGCGCGAGCGTTTCTCCGCCCTGGTTGAAGAGGATCTGGATCCCGGCCGGGTTCGAGGTGGCAGTAGAGTAATCGTCGCCCGCGACGACCACATCGGCATCGCCGTCTCCGTCGAGATCGGCCGACTTCACGTCGAAGGGGACGAAATCGTCGCCGACGTCGAACCGGATTGGCGAATCAAGTGTTGCCGACCCCCTGTTGATCAGAAGAAACACCCACGTGGGTGTGGTGGTGACAACCACGAGATCCACGCGCGAATCACCATTGAGGTCTGCCGAGGTCATATACTGGGGAGTAAAGCTATAAGCATCCGCAAAGAAGACGGTTTGGCCTTCATTGAACGATGCGTCGCCCTCGTTGAGGTAGGGAGTAACGCCCTCGTAATCAGTGAGGGCTAGGTCGAGGTCGCCATCGGCGTCAATGTCAGCGGTGGTGGAGGTCTGGTGGTACGTATCCAGAGTGCTGTCGACGATGAAGCTGGCGTTGCCTTCGTTGAGCAAGAGAGACACGCCAAACCCCGCGTGAACGATCAGATCCAAATCGCCGTCCTGGTCGAGATCTCCGCCTGCAATGGTTTGGGCGTAGTCGGCCACAGCGTATCGCGATCCCGGAGCGAACGTCCCGTCGCCTTCGTTGAGGAGAATGCTCACGTTGTTGGTCCCTTGGTTCAGGACGCCGAGATCGAGATCGCCGTCGCCGTCGAGATCGCCGGCGGCGAGAGCGACCGGTGCCGCTCCCTCTGCGGGAAGGCACTCGGGAGCGTAGGTGCCGCAAAGCGTGCTGACCGGCGGTTCGCCCGATGGGTCGGCCACGTCGTCGGGGAGGGGCGTCGGGGCATCGGTCTGGTCGACGGCCGTATCGACTGGTCCGGGCACGTCCACCGGATCGGGTACCGAGGAAGGAACGCAGGTTTGGCCAAGGCACAGGGCCAGTCCGGCGAGCAGAAACACTTCTAGAGACGATCGCCAACGGATTGCACGTCGCATGTTCACCTCCGACGCAGTTCCGGCAAGGTTGGGTCCGGAGCCAACTGCGGTTTGGCGTTGACCGGCGTTGTGGTTGTTCCGACGGCATCGGCAAGCAGGAGCGTGGCGTCGTGATACCAGCTCGGGAGAGGCACCTCCATCGGAAGCCTGACAAAGCTGCGCGCGAACTGCTTGCTGGTCAGTTGCCGGTCCGGCGGTTGGGCAGCGCTCATGAGGGCGTCGTCGGAAATGACATGATAGAGACCGAGCAGGTGCCCGATCTCGTGGGCGGCTGCGTTTCCGATGGCCAGGCCCAGGCGCTCCGCGTCGGGCGGATCGGAGAAGAGATCGGGCGTGAACCTGTTCGTGAAGATGACGGCGCTGTCCTGCGGATTGGCATTGTAGGGGTCGATCCCGCCGGGGACGATGCCAAAACCGCCGGGGTCGTATCCGCCGAAGTATACGGTCGAGAAGGGTGTTCCCACCGGACGGGCATGTTCGTCCGTGTTGAGGATACCGACGTCGTACGAGGCGAAGACCCGTTCGACGGTGCGGATGATGCTTTGCTTAACGGCGGCGGTCTGTCCGGCATAGGAGTCGTCGATGTCACCGGCGTCGAAAATATCGATCTCGAGTGCGTCTACGACGGGAACGCTGACGGTACCGCCCTGGAAGTCGAGGAGCACAGTCTGGGGTCTCGGGGGCGGTACTGCGCCATCTCGGTAGATAGTCATCATGATCTGGTAGGCGCCGTCCCCCCGTGAAGCCGTGCCGCCTGCGCTGCCCGGCTTGTTGGTCAGCTTGAGGACCGGGCCTACGATGAGGTAGCACTCGTCGGCGGAATGGCGAAAGACCTCGTCGACGTAGGGATCGAGCACGCCTGGTTCCCGGTCGTCGTTGAAAATGAACAAATCGGTCGTATCGAATGCGATCTCGTCGTCGTTGACTAGGTTTGCATTGCGGTAGCTGCGGTCTCCCGGTGCACTCGGAGTGCCCGGAACACCCGGGGGGGCTGGTGCACCCGGAGGGCCCGGTGCACTTGGAGGGGCCGGAGCGCCCGGCCCCGTGCCGCCGGCACCGTAGAAAATCGCGACGACAAGATCGAGGTTCGAGTCGGGTGTGTTCACGTCGAGGACGATCCGGTCGCCAGCGCTCATCGCGCCGAGCGAGTAGAAATCGCCGAATGCGAAGTCTGGGTACGTTCCTTCGATGAACGCGCGCCCGGCAGGATCGAAACGCACGGTCGTTGCCGTCTCGGCGTCGTCGTTGGGCTCGACCTCGACAACCGGGGTCACGCCCGTCGGTGGAACAAAGGCTGGCCTCTCCGGCGGTTCGAGCAACTCGTCCGACGGCAAGTTCGAGTCGGAAGCGGTCGGGCCATCGGAGGACGAACCGGGGTCCGAGACGGGGATCTCGTTCCGAGGCGGGTCAGTTTCCGGGACAAGAGGCTCCTCCGCAACCGGCACGGAAGCCGGTCCGGGCGGCTGGCAGGCGACACCGGCGAGCATCATGGATACGACGGTCGCCGGAACAAAGCAGATCTTGACGAGTGACACGGTGGCTACCCCTGACGCCAAGCCGCCGGATGTCTCGGTTGCCGAGGTGCAGAATCGCGCTTCCGACCGGTCGCGAACGGCACGGGAGTTGGCAAGTCACCTCCCCCGTCCGTCACCATACACAAGCGACAGGTCGGGTTCAAGATCCTCGGGCGAGGTTCGGATGGGTGGCCGCGAAGCTACCGCCCGTGCCGCGTCGACGGCGGGCGCGCTGTTCGGTCAGGTTTCGTTCGGTTCCTTGTCTAACTCGAACGCCTTGTGGACGAGTTGCAGGGCCTTGTCGGCGTCGGCCCGGCGGATGAGGCAGCCGATGCAGATTTCGCTGGTGGTGATGTCGTCGATGCTGATGCCGCCGTCGGCGAGGGCGCCGAACATCTTGGCCGCGACGCCGGTGTGGGTGCGCATGCCGATGCCGACCACCGAGACCTTGGCCACATCCTCGTCGAGCTCGACACCTGCGAAACCCTGCTCCTTGGCCAAGTCTTCGCATGCGGCCTTGGCCTCGGCGGCCTCGACGGCGTTGACGGTGAAGCCGACCTCCGCCACGGGCGCCTTCGGCTGTGAGGCCTGGATGATGTCGTCGACGACGAGGTTGTGCCGGCCGACGTGAGCGAAGATACGAGCGGCCATACCCGGCTTGTTGGGCACGCCCTTCATGATGATACGGGCCAGCTTCCGCGACAGCGTCGCGCCGCGTACCGCGATGGCCTCCATCCCTTTTGTTTCTGCCACGATCATGGTCCCCGGTGTATCGGTCAAAGAGCTGCGTACGTGAATCGGCACGTTGTACTTCAGGCCGAACTCGATCGCTCGCGAGTGCATCACGCCGGCTCCGAGCGACGCGAGCTCGAGCATTTCATTGTAGCTGATCCGGTCGATCTTCCGAGCCTGCGGAACGATCCGCGGGTCGGTAGTGTAGACGCCGTCGACGTCGGTGTAGATCTCGCACAACTCGGCCCCCAGCACCGCGGCCAGGGCGCCGGCGGTCGTGTCCGACGCCCCGCGCCCCATCGTGGTGATC
>CAYMME010000002.1:0-58166 GCA_964391465.1 uncultured Planctomycetales bacterium | reverse complement strand
CCGTCCTGCACAACGTCCTGTACGGATTGCCGGCACGTCGCCGCCAGAGCGAAACCGGCCGCAAGCTCGGTCTGTCGTGGTTGGAGAAGCTGGCCATCGCCGAGTTGTCCGCGCGCCGCGTGGAAACGCTCTCCGGCGGTGAGCGCCGCCGCACCGCCCTGGCTCGGGCCCTGATCCTCGAACCCCAACTGCTCCTCCTGGACGAACCCCTGGCCGACCTGGACGAACAAGGAACGATGCTTGTAACCACGATCCTGAGCGAGCTGCAATCAACGATCCTGATCGCCTCACCGACCGAGCTACCGACGGGTGCAGCGGAACGAATCTTCCGCATGGGCGCGAACGGATCGTTGCAGGATCAGCAAATGGGGAGTACTTTGGAGGGAGACACAGCCGTTCAGGGGAGTCGCGACTGAGTCGTGGTTCCGAGCGGTGGCTGCGGGGAGTATAGTCCGGTGATCGAAAGCATCCGGATTGAGAACTTCAAGTGCTTCGAGTCGTTTGCCGTGGACGAGTTGCGCCGGATCACCCTGATCGGCGGCAAGAACAACGTGGGCAAGACGGCGCTCCTGGAAGCCTTCTGGCTCTTCCTCGCCAATCTGAGTGAACAGCGCGTCTTCGGTCAATATGCTCGACGGGGGCTCCGCAGGATTGACCATCGTGCGGACATCGCATGGGCACCAATGTTTCGCGACTACGACCTGGCGCGCGAGATCATGATCTCCCTCAAAGGGGTCTCCGGGCCGGAAGAGCTGCGCATCAAGCTGGTCAAAGCCCACACTTTGCCGAAGTTCCCTTGTGTGCCCGACGAGAAGGCCGGCGCGCTGGACACGGACGAACCCGCCGGACCGTCTGAAGCCCTAGAGTTTCGGAATAACCAGGGGCAGAAACTCTGGTTGACCGTGGACCCGAAGAGCAGCACGACGCATATGATGCACGGCGGCTCTGGAGAGATCACTCCGGTTGCCTATGTTGGAACACGCTCGCATCCCGCGGAACAAGGAACTCGGATCTTCGATGAGCTCGACAAAGCCGGCGAAGCGGCGCGCGTGATTCGCTTCTTGCAGCTCATCGAACCTGGCCTCGACGAACTGACGCTCAACCTGGTGGCGGGCGAGCCTGTGGTCCACGGTCGTCTTCACCATGAGCGCCGAAAGAACCCGGTGGTGTTCATGGGCGAGGGGGTCGTGCGCTTGCTGACCATCATGCTCGCCATGGTCGAAGCGCGCAACGGTGTTGTCCTCATTGATGAAGTTGAGAATGGGATTCACTATTCCGTGCAGACGACGATCTGGAAGGCGATTGCACAAGCCGCTACGGAACTCTCGTGTCAGGTCTTCGCCACGACGCACAGCTACGAGTTTGTGCGGCACGCGCAAGAGGCGCTTGCGGACGACTACGCCGACGACTTTCGTTACATCCGGCTGGACCGCACCGACAAGGGCATCGAAGCCCGAAGCTACGACATCGAGATTCTTGAGACCGCGATCTCCGCAGGCATGGAGGTCCGGTAGATGGCCACGGAGGGACCCGGCGGCGCGGAACGAACCTCGCAAGGGCACACAGACCTGCAGTGTGATCGCGCACGTCCGAAACCGCTGCAAGAGAACCGGGTCATTCTCGCCGAGGGCGCAGACGCATACTTCTTCCTCATCTGGGCCTATCAGGCGTTTGGGGCCGAGGGGATTGAGGTTCGTGATTTTGGGGGGAATGAAGAGCTTCGGCTGTATCTTCAGGCGCTGAAGTTGGACCCGAACTTCGAGAACCTGCGGACTTTGGTCGTGGCTCGAGATGCGGAAGCCGACGCCGAAGCGGCCCTGCGCAGCGTTGCGGGTGCCTTGGCCGATGCAGGCTTGCCAAGCCCGGACGAGCCTTTCTCATTCACAACGGGAGCGCCGGGGCAGCTTCGAGCGGCCATCATGATCTTCCCAGGGCACGATGCGTCCAACGACGAGTCGCGCCTGGCTAATGGGACCCTTGAAGATCTGTGCCTCGGGACCATTGCCCCGTCGGACCCGACCCTAGCTTGCCTCGAAGACTACATGGCGTGCGTGAGCCGCCTGCCAAACGCCCCCGTGCACCCGAAGAAGGCACGCCTTCATGCCTACTTGGCGGGCAAGAATGACTACGCAGGATTGAAGCTGGGTGAAGCCACCCGAGCGAAAGCGTGGGACCTCGATCACGAGTCGCTTGCCCCGATCAAAGAGACGATCCTCGCCATGTAGAGCCACGTCCCGCCGCGTCAGTTGTGCTCAAACCGTGCCTGTACGCACCGGGCGAAACGTGATGTGGGTACGTCACGCAACTCGCCCTGCGATGCGGATCAGGGTCTGCGGATCGATCTGATGGGCGTAGTGGCAGGCGACGTGGTGGTCCGGGGCGGTTGGTTGGGCGGCGGCGGTGGGGCGAGCGGTCAACTGCGGAATCTCTTGCGTGCATCGACGCATGACACTGGCCGGGATCTCCACGGTGCTCGTGTCGACGGTTTCTTCGGCGGGGGCGTCCTTGGCGAGGTGTGCGGTGAACGGGCAGCGGGGGTGGAACGCGCAGCCGGTGGGGGGCTTCATGGGACTCGGGACCTCGCCCATCAGCACCACTCGGCGGCGGTTGTGTTGCGGGTCGGGCTCGGGGGCGGCCGAGAGCAATGCCTGCGTGTAAGGGTGCATGGGGTTGCGGTAGATCTCCTCGGCGGAGGCGGTCTCGACGATCTTGCCCAGGTACATCACCGCCACGTCGTCGGAGAAGTGTTCGATGACGGCCAGGTTGTGGGCGATGAACAGGTAGCTCAAACCGAACTCGGCCTGAAGGTCGTCGAGTAGGTTCAGAATCTGCGACTGGATCGACACGTCGAGGGCGCTGACCGGCTCGTCACAGACGATGAACTTCGGCTCGAGGGCCAGGGCCCGGGCGATGCCGATCCGTTGCCGCTGCCCACCGGAGAACTCGTGCGGGTAGCGACTCATGTGCGACGGCGACAGCCCAACGCGTTGCAGCAGCCCGGCCACGCGCTCGCGACGCTGCGGCCCGGACGCGATGCCGTGCACAGTCAGTGCTTCGCCGACGATGTTGCCGACGGTCATGCGCGGGTTGAGACTGCCTACGGGGTCTTGAAAGATGATTTGCATCTGCCGGCGCAGGCGCCGCAACGGCTCGTGGCCGAGGCTGAAGATGTCGACACCGTCGAACATCACGCGGCCCGACGTGGCCGGGATGAGCCGGAGGATCGTGCGGCCGACCGTGGTCTTGCCGCACCCGCTCTCACCCACGAGTCCGAGCGTCTTGCCCCGCCGCACGGCAAAGCTCACGCCGTCGACGGCCTTGACCCAGCCGTCGATTCGCGAGAACACGCCGCGGTGAACGGGAAAGTGCGTCCGCAAGTCGTGCACGGAGAGGATGTGTTCACCCCGATCAGCGAAGCGCCCGGCGGAGGAGTCGACGGCGGCAACGTCAGCGCTCATGTCTCCGTGCCTCCTCCGGTCTGGTAGCCCGGCGCCTTCCAGCAACTCACCCAGTGGCCCGGCCTGACCTCCTGAAGGCCCGGTTCATCGCACCGGCACCGGGCGTCGTCGCGACCCTCGCCACACCGTGGATGGAACTTGCAGCCCGGTGGAAACCGTAGCGGGTTGGGTACGTTTCCGGGGATCACGTCGAGTCGGTCCTTCGCGTGCGACAGCCGCGGAATGCTCTTGAACAGTCCTTGCGTGTAGGGGTGCAGGGGGTGGGCGAACAGCTCGTCGACTTCGGCCATCTCGACGATCTTGCTGGCGTACATCACACAGACCCTGTGAGCAATCTCGGCCACCACGCCGAGATCGTGCGTGATCATGAGGATGCTCATGCCCGTCTCGTGCTGAAGCCGCTGCAGCAAGTCGAGGATCTGAGCCTGGATGGTGACGTCTAGGGCGGTCGTCGGCTCGTCGGCAATGAGCAGGGCCGGGTCGCACGACAGCGCCATGGCGATCATCACGCGTTGGCGCATGCCGCCGGACATCGAGTGCGGGTATTCGTCGACGCGCTGGTCGGGGGCGGGGATGCCGACCATCCGCAGCATCTCGATGGCCCGCTTGCGGGCGGCGGTTCCCCTGATCTTCTGATGCAGTTCGATGGCCTCGATGATCTGGTCACCGACGGTGTAGACCGGATTCAGCGAGCTCATCGGCTCCTGGAAGATCATGGCGATGCGGTTGCCGCGCACGTTGCGCATCTGCGACTCGGAAAGGGTCAGCAGATCGGTGCGCTCGAAGAGGATTCGGCCGGCGGCGATCCGGCCCGGAGGGTCGGGGACGAGCCGCATGATCGACAGGGCGGTGACGCTCTTGCCGCACCCACTCTCGCCGACGAGGGCGACGGTCTCGCCGCGGCCGACGGACCAGCTCACGGCGTCAACGGCGCGGACCACGCCCTGCTCTGTCTTGAACTCCGTTGTCAGATCCAGCACCGAGAGCAGCGTGTTGTTGTGCGTGGCCATCCGCTCGCCGTCACTCCGTTGCCGGCCGGGCCGTCAGCCGACGGGGAATCATGACGGAGGATGGTAAACAAGACGGCACGTGTGAGCCAGCAGGCAGTTGGCCGCCAGATACGTAGGGTGAGTGTCGCCCACCGCGGGTCGCAGCAAACCCGAGCCGCGGCATTCATGCCGCGCGGTCCGCGCTGGATGAATCCAGCGGCTCGGGGTCCGTCCCCCACCCTTCGCGATACGGCCGCGAAGGATGGGGCACCCAGCAATCACATTACGATCACTGCGTGTCGGCGGGTTTTGTCGTGGGCTTGTCGAGCATGTAGTTGATGACCTTGCGCCCATGCCACGCCTGACCGTCGAACGTCGTTACCGCTGCGCTCGAGCTTAGGAAGTCGACTTCCTCGGCAACGGGCTTGAGTTTGGTGAGCACGGTGCTGATCCCGCGGAACACAACGCCGGCCTCCGGCTCCTCGTTGAACATACCGACCAGGCCGACGGCGACGCCACCGGCCGTGAGGACGGTGGCGATCTCGCGCCCGAGCTGGCGGTGGTCGGTGAAGGACACCGAGGACGCGGCACCCTTGGGCAGGAGCCCCTCACGCTGCACGCGCTCATTGGCCGCTACGGATGGATGCTTGCCCTTGGCCGTGGTCAGACACGTTGCGATGGCCTCGGCCGAGCTTGCGATGATCAACTGATCATCCTGCACGCCGTAGATGGGTTTGAAGAGCATTGCGACAAGTGGGTGGGTCACGCTTCGGAAACCCTTCGCGCCCTTCACGTCGACATCGGTCACGAGAAGCTGCTGATTGGCCTCCGCGAGGAAGCCCTGCAACTTGTCGACCCACGCGTTGACTTGCGTGCGGGCCTTCTCAGCGTCCCGCACCTTGACGAACAGGACCCAGTCCTCCTGACTGAACGCGGTCGGCGTTGCGGCGGGCAGGGACACGCTGACGATCTCGCCGCTGATCCAGCCGAGCAGGTCCTCCTGGAGATTGAAGCCGATCTCCGTTTGCACCGCCTCCCAGGCAGCCAGTGCCGCCTCGCTCTCCGGGATGTTCTCCCGAACGAAGTCAAGCACGAGGCCGTAGCACGCGCTGAGGTCAATCCCATTGGAGACGGAGAAACCCGTCGCCTCCTTCGGCACGTAGTGGTCGAAGTTCTTGATCGGCGGTTGCTTGCAGAGGATCTTCCCCAACGGTGTGTCGGCACCGCCCGGCTTGAGGCGCAGGGTATCGTGAGTGAAGACCTTGCTGCCGTCGGTCGATTCGGCGCTGGCCATGTAGTCGAAGATGCTGAAGGTATCGATGGCTTTGTCGACGATGGTGAGAACCGTTTCGGCGTCGGCATTCTCCCCGGTTTGCGCCCGAGCGGATTTCGTCAGCTCGTGGAAGCCGCTGAAAAGGCGATTCATGTCGAAGAAGGTGATGTTGTTCTCGGCCGGGGGCAAGCCCTTGAACGCGGACTTGAACCGAGCGGTATCCACCAGCCGCTTGCCGTCGCCTTCACCCGCCAGCAGGGCGAGGGACTCGCTGAGCTTGCCGCTCGACAGGCACAGCGCGATGAGGTCGCCGCGCCGGGCGAGCTCGAGCTTGAACGGCATCTCCAAATCGTCCTCCGGCGCCAGCGTGGTGAGGCGGGCCCCGTGCACTTCGGTGTCCGTCAGCGAGAGCTTGCCCTCGGACCACGTGACCAGTGTGACCAGGATGTCGCGAAGGCTCTCGCCGTTGGCCGCGGCCACGTCCGAATCGCCCCGCATGAGAATCAGGTAGTCGGGAATCGGGAAGCGTATGCGACTGGTGTAGATGAACTCCTTCGAAGCCAGCTTGCGCCATTCGACCGCGTCGATCAGCTCGGAGATCCTCTTCCAGACGGCCTCGAACGCCGCCACGTCGTCTTCGGTCTTGTTGCCCGCGGTCACGTCCAACTGGATCAGTTCGACGATCACGTCGTGCACCACATCCTGAAGACGGGCGTCGGCCAGGGCCTGCCAGACTCCGTCCCACCGTTCGCTGATGGGGTCATGCTCGGGGTTGTGTGCGACGTGTGTGTAGATGAATACGTCTTCGGGGACCGCCTTGGCCAGTGTGAACGGGTCCGCCGCGACGGTGGGCCGAGCCGGCCCCGCGAACGCCACCGCGGCGATCACGACTGCGATCAGTGTGTGTCGATACATAGGTTGCCTTCCTCTCGATAGACGGCGACCACGTTGGTGTGGCCACTACGGAGTTCGCACTCCTTCAGCCAGTATTCCTCGAAACGTCCCGGTCGGCAATTACAGAATGCGACAAAATGTGTAACGGCACGCGCGACGGAGTCGGGGAAGCCGCTTCGCCCACGTCCTCGGGCACTGCATCCTTCGGGCTGGGGCGAGCCCACAGACAGCCCGGATCGGCCCGGAACGGGTCTCCGTGAACCGCGTACGAGAGGCGCCTCGACCCGCCGCGGCACAACGCGGCATAGGAGCACGCTTCACAACCGTCACTGATGCGGTGGCGATCGCGGAGAGCCCGGAACACGTCGCTGGTCTCGTACAGCTCGACGAGCGGGGTTTGCATCAGGTTCCCGACCCGGATGGGCATTCGGCGGCACGGGTAGAGGTCGCCGTTGGGCAGTACGGTGATCAACGTGTCGCCGGCCGTGCAGCGGTACGGTCGCCCGCCCGCCACCTGGAACTGGAGGGCCCGGTGCATGGCGATCTCGGTCCGACCGAACCAGCGCCGCGCCGCTTCCGCGCGAGCCTGCTCCATCAACTCGAGGAACGTGCGCGTCTCGTCGGGCGTGAGCATCTGCTCGCGCAGGTCAGCCCCACGGCCTTGCGGAATGAGGCGATCCGCCCACACCCGAGAGACCCCGAGCCGACGACCCAGGCGTGCCACGGCCGGGAACTCCCGGAAGTTGTGCCGGCCGACGGTGCATGCGATGAGCGTTCGCACGTGCGCCCGCACCAGGTGCTTCACCGCCGACACCGTGCGTTCGAAGTCCCCCGGACCTCGGATTGCATCGTGCGTGGTTGGTGTCCCTTCGATACTGACCTGCACGAACGCCGCGCCCAGCGCGCGGAGGCGACGCGCCGTGGCCGCGTCGATGAAACTGCCATTGGTGAGGACGGCAAAGCTGAACCGCGCCCGGCGGGCGGCGATCACCTCGAGGAGGTCGATGAAGTCGGACCGGATGAACGGCTCGCCGCCGGTCAAGGTGATGTGGCCGCGGACCGGGCGGCCACCGGCATCGCGACTGCGTCGGTCCAGCAACGCCTCGAACTGCCCCAGCACGTCAAGCAGGCTGTCGAACGGAAGCTCGTTGCCGGAATCGGCATCCTGATAGCAGTGTAGGCAACGCAGATTGCATCGCTCGGTCACGTGCCACTGGAGTAGCAAACCGGGCGGACCGGTCGCGCTCTCATCACTTGGGTCACATCGTCGCGCGCGTCTCCGGGTCGGCCATCGCATCGGCAGCAACTCCCGCATCCGACCTTCTCGGCAGATCGTCCCTCCAACGCGCACATCAGCTTCGCACGTGCGGGTCGCCTGGTTCAGTGGATTGACACCCGCCGCCTCGCGAGGAGTCGTCCGGAAGGCAGCAAAAGCGAGGCCCGCCTTGACAGGCCCGCACGACCGCGTAACGCTACCCCGGTCGCGGTCGACTCGGACATGGCGTCCGCGGAACGCGAAACGGTCTCGGATTATCCCGGGGCTGATGACGAAGTCCCGGATGGGAGTGCAACGAGCTATGCGTAGGTCAATTGCTGGGGTCCTGCTATTCGCAGTCGTCCTGTTGAGTCGGGTCTCGTTCGTGCATGCGGCGGAAGCCGAGCAGGACCGCTGGAACCTTGCCGACATCTATCCGACCCAGGAGGCATGGGGCGAGGTCAAGGACGCGGTGACGGCGAGGCTCCCGCAGATCACGGCGTGCAAGGGTCGGCTCGGGGAGAGCGCAGCACTGAAGGAATGCCTCGACACGGTGTTCGGCATTCAGAAAGAGGCGGTGCGGGTCATCTGCTATGCCTCCATGCTCTCGGACGAGGACACGCGGGTCGACCGGCACGCCCAGATGCGCGAAGAGGCCGACCTGCTCCGATCTGCCTTCGTCGAGCGAGTCAGCTTCCTCAAACCCGAACTACTGACGATCGGTGCCGACAAGATCAATGCGTTCCTGGAGAAGGAGCCGGGGCTGGGCATCTACCGGCAGTACCTGCGTGATGTACTGCGGAAGGCGCCGCACACGCGTTCGTCGGAAGTCGAGCAGGTCGTCGCGGAGGTCAGCCGGGTCGCCGTCGCGCCGTCGAACGTTCGGCGCACGTTGATCAATGCCGATGTTCCCTGGCCCACCGTGAAGCTGTCCGACGGCACCGACGCGCGGCTGGATCCGGCCGGCTACACGAAGTACCGCGCGGCCCTGAACCGCGATGACCGCAAGCTCGTCTTCGACACATTCTGGAAAGCGTGGAAGGTCTACGAGCGAACGCTCGGCGTGTCCCTGTATTCGCAGCTCGCCCGGGACAACTTCTACACCAAGGTACGGAACTACCCGGGCTCGCTCGCGTCGGCCCTCGGTTCCGACAACATCCCCGAGTCGATCTATCACACCCTGATCCGCGAGACCAACGCCAACCTGGCTACGCTTCACCGATACCTGAAGCTCCGGGCTCGCATGCTCAAGGTGGACGACCTCGCCTACTACGACATCTACCCGCCGCTGGTCGAGACGGATCTGACCTTTACTCTGCCGCAGGCCAAGGAGCTGTCGATCGCCTGCTCACGATCACTGGGTGAGGAGTACGTGTCGGTCATGCGCAAGGGGTTCGCGGCGCGTTGGGTCGACTTCCATCCCCGGCCCGGCAAGCGTTCCGGCGCCTACATGAACGGCAGCGTCTACGACGTGCATCCCTACATGCTGATGAACTACAACCACGACTTCGAGTCGGTCTCGACGCTCGTGCACGAGTTCGGCCACGCGTTGCACTCGCATTTGACGAACTCCCATCAGCCGTACCCGACGTCCGACTATGCCACGTTCGTCGCCGAGGTCGCGTCGACGTCCAACGAAGCGCTCCTGGTGGACTACATGGTCAAGAACGCAAAGAACGACGACGAGAAGCTCTACTACCTTGGTTCCACGCTGGAGGGGATCTGGGGCACGTATTTCCGTCAGACCATGTTTGCCGAGTTCGAGCTGAAGGTGCACGAGCTGGTGGACAAGGGCGAAGCGTTGACCGGCGCCGGCTTCACCAAGATCTATGCGGACATCCTGCGGCGCTATCACGGCCACGACGCGGGCGTGATGAGGATCGACGACGCCTACACGGTCGAGTGGGCCTACATTCCGCACTTCTACTACAACTTCTATGTGTACCAGTATGCGACATCCATTGCGGGCGGCTCGCTGCTGTCGGCGGACATCCTCGCGGGCAAGCCGGGCGCTCGGGAACGGTACCTGACGCTCCTCGAGGCCGGCGCCTCCAAGTACCCGCACGAGCTACTTCAAGATGCCGGCGTGGATCTTTCGACCCCGAGACCGTATCGCGCTCTGATGGAGCGGATGAACCGCATCATGGATGAGATCGAGTCGATCCTGAAGCGGCGAACGTGACGGGGCCGGGGCGAGAATCGCGTTTCGCACCGGGAGCTTGGTCGGTCGACCGCCGTGCAGCCCGAACGCCGCCCACAGAAAGGCAAGTGATTGGCACCCAGCCAGGGACATGAGATCGATGAGCAGGGGCGCGTCATCCGCCACGGCGCCTATCCCGAGCTGACGCTGCCGGCACTGCTCATCGGCTACCTGCTCGGGGCGGTCATCGCCGTGTCGATCGGCTACGCGGCGCTGATCCTCGGATTCTCGATAGAGGGTTCCGAGCTGGCGGCAATCCTCGGGTGGGGCATTCTGCGCGGGATGCTGCGGCGCACCAGCATCATCGAGAACAACATCAACCAGACGATCGCCTCGGCGGTCAACGGGGCATCGGCGGGGATCATGTTCTCGGTGCCCGCCGTGTTCATTCTCGCCCGGAGCGATCCCGACCGTTACGGCGGCGTCGCGGAGTTCAGCGCACCGCTGATGGTGCTCGCCTGCATCACCGGCGGTGTGCTCGGACTGGCGTTCATCATTCCACTTCGTAAGCAGATGATCGATTTCAACCGGCTCGCCTATCCGGGCGGGATTGCGGTGGCGGCCATTCTGCGATCGCCGGGCGCAGGGCTGCGCAAGGCCGTCCTCCTGCTGGGTGGCGCGGTCGTGTCCGGTGCAGTCTACTTGACGTTAATCGCGACGCTGGGCGATGACCCCACATGGCCGGTCGGGCGCGCGCTGGAGTTGCCCAGCTTTCTGAACATCACGTTCTTCCTGTCGATGATGACCATCGGGGTCGGCTTCCTCTCGGGCCGGGGAGGGATGGTGTTCGGCTATGGTGGGTTCATCTGCTACTTCTTGCTGGCACCATTGCTCACACAGGTCTCGGCACCGGAAGTGCAAGAGATGCTCTACCCCGTTGCTGCGGCGGAGGCGCGCGGGGAGGCGCTGGGTGACCAAGCCAAGGCTGACCTTACGGAGCACGTGCCGGAGGTGTTGCGTCTACAGCTCTTCCGGCCCTGCGGAATCGGCATGCTCATTGGGGCGGCGATCGGGGGCATCATCGCGGCCGCACCCCTGATCCGCAGCGCTCTCAAGTCGATGCAGGATGCGGCGCGGCGGGCGGAACACGGGACCGCCATCCAGCCGGACGAGATGCCCATCAAGGTGTTGTACGTGGCGATCGCGGCCGGCGCAGTGGCGCTGGCCGTGATTGCCCTACGGTCGGTCCCGGAAATGACGATCGGACGCGCGGTGGCGATGGCCCTGCTCGGCACGCTCTGGATCTGGGTTGCCGGCGTGATTGTCTCCGAGTGCCTGGGCCGGACGAACTGGTCACCGCTGTCGGGTATGACCTTGATCGCGGTGACCATCCTGATCCTGATCGTCGGTGCGCTGGGGGATGCGGCGGCAGTCATCAGTTCGATCATGGTTGGTGCGGCGATCTGCGTCGCGATTGCCCAGGCCGGCGACATGATGCTCGACTTGAAGGCAGGCTACCTCGTCGGGGCCAGCCCCAAGAAACAGCAGATCGCTCAGTTGCTTGGAACCTGGCTGGGGCCCATCCTCGTCGTGGCACTCATGTTCGCGCTCGAAGAGGCCTACGAAATCGGCAGCAAGCAGCTTCCCGCTCCACAGGCGACGGCGCTCGCGGCGGTAATCGACGGGATCATTGGAGGCGACGTGCCGGTCGGGCGTTACGCGGCCGGGGCGGGGCTCGGGGCGCTGCTGGCGTGCAGCGGTTTGGGCGGCATCGGCGTGATGATCGCCCTGGGATTCTACATGCCGTTTGCCATCGTGCTGACGTACACGATCGGGTGTCTGACCCGGATCGGCGTCGAGCACTTCAAGGGGCGCCGGTTCGTCGAGGACGTCGGCATCCCCATTGCGGCCGGGCTGATCGTCGGCGAGGCGCTGGTCGGCGTGGGGAACGCTTTCTATCAGATACTCAGCGCTGGGGTTTGACCATGCGTGGTGCGCGGGCACTTGGTTTCGTCTTGCTGCTGGCGGGCTTCCTGGGGGCCGCGTTCGCTGCCGTGTGCCGCGCCGAGGTGGCGGATCGGCCGTGGGAGTCCGTTGCCTGGACCGGCTACGGGGCCGCGTTTGTCGCCGGGCTGATCGGTGTCGTGTTGCTGCGCTTGACGGGCCGCCGGGATGCGTCCCACTCGCACAAGGTCGAGGCTGACCTGCAAACGCTGGAAAGCAGCCTCACTCGGCTGGTGTCTACGCTCCGAGGCCTGAACGAGAAGCGCGAGACCATCAGCGTCTACGACGTGTACGCCGCGATTGACGCGACCGTGGCGGAGGACCTCGGGACCTTCGCCGACGCACGAGAGGCCCTGATTCCTCGCTACGGCCTGCAGCCCTACGCCGACCTCATGAGTCGGTTCGCCACCGCGGAACGTCTCATCAACCGCACGTGGTCCGCATCGGTCGACGGCTACATCGATGAAGTGTGGTCCTGTATGGAACGCGCCGAGGCGATCATGACTGAGGCCCACGCGCTGCTCACGCAATACCAACAGGCCCACCGCGTCTGAACTACCCGCATCTACCGACTGCGTGAGAGTGCCGGGCACCACTGGCGGCTTGTCCGCCAGTGCGGGTGCCCCATCCTTCGCGGCTGTCTGCGAAGGGTGGGGGACGGAAACATGCGACAACCGCCAACGCCCCGAACGGATCGGTCCGTCCCCCACCCTTGCACGGGCAGACAAGCTGCCCGTGGCACCCAGCAGGTGCGTTGAAGGCGCTCACTTCGACTTCGGATCGAACGCGTCGCGCAGGCCGTCGCCGACGAAGTTGAGTGACAGCAGCGTCAGGGCGAGGGCGGCGCAGGGGAAGAAGACGATCCACCAGTCAACGCGGACGGTGTTGATCGACTCGATGGCCCGGGCGGCGAGCGAGCCCCAGGTGGCCTGCGGGTCCTGCACGCCGATGCCGAGGAAGCTCAGGAACGATTCCTGAAGGATGGCTTGAGGCACGGTTAGCGTTGCGTAGACCACGATCGGGCCGACCAGGTTCGGCAGAATGTGTCGCAGGATGATGTGGTGCCACCGCAACCCGGCGGCCCGGGCGGCCTCGACGAACGGTTGCTCGCGGAGCGAGAGCACCTGCCCGCGAACGACCCGCGCCATGGTCAACCAACTCACGCCTCCGATGGCCAAGGCGAGCACAATGAACGTGGCCCACTGAATGTCGAACAACTCGGCCAGGTGCGGGCGCACCGACAGCGTGAACAGCATCACGAGCAGGATGTAGGGTAGCGAGTAGAGGATGTCGACGACGCGCATCATGACGTTGTCGACGCGCCCGCCCGCATATGCGGACACCGTGCCCCAGGCCACACCGATGATCACGCTGATCCCGGCCGCACAGATGCCCAGGGTCAGCGACGTCGTGCCGCCGAACAGTGTCCGCGCGGCCAGGCTCCGCCCGAGGTCGTCGGTTCCGAACCAGTAATCGCGGCTCGGCTCCTCATGGTGCCTCAACAGGTCCTGTTCGTTGTACGCCTGAAGCGTCCACGGCAGTGACCCGAAACAGATCACAAGCATCAACCCGAGCACGATCAACCCGGCAATCGCCGAAGGGTTGCGCACGAATCGCCGCCACGGCGTGGTCGTCGTCGCCGGCGCGCCGACGGCGTCGTCGAACGAGGCAGCGCCAACCGTAGCGTCTGATGCGTTCATGCTCGGCCACCCCGTCGACGCAGCGCGAAGAGCAGCCCCGTGAGGGGCGGTAGTGAATCGCCAGGGGCGTGGCACGCGCTCAGGGTGCTCTCAGTAGCGCCGGTCCGCGTTTCGGGGTGCCACGGGCGGCTTGCCCGCCCGTGTTTGCCGGCAAGGCACTGGCAGGCAAGCTGCCAGTGGCACCCGACGCCAAACACGTACGGGGCGCAAGCCCCTGGGCGTGGCTTACGCCCCTGGCTATTGACTATCGCCCCTCCAGGGCTTCTGCGCGCGCGGTGTTGGTCGTGTCTGCCCGTCATCGCCGCTCCATGCGAATGCGCGGATCGACGACGGCGTAGCCGATGTCGACGAGCAAGTTGAAAAGCACAAGGAGCGTCGAGTAGAGCAGCACGACACCCAGCGCCAGCGTCTGGTCACCGTTAAGCACCGAGTTGACGAAGTGCGTGCCGAGCCCGGGGATGTTGAAGATCTTCTCCACGACGAACGAGCCGGTGAAGATGCCCGCGGCGGCCGGGCCGAGGAAGCTGAGAATCGGCAGGAACGCGTTCTTGAACGCATGCTTGAGCACGATCACTCGGCCCGTGAGTCCCTTGGCCTTGGCGGTGCGGATGTAGTCGCTATCGAGCACGTCGAGCATGGCCGCCCGCATGAGCCGCGCCATGTAGGCCATGAACGGCAGCGATAGCGTGATTCCCGGCAGGATCAACTGCGACGGGCGGCCCCATCCGCCGACCGGCAGTACCTCCCACCACACCGAGAAGACGATGAGCGACGCCTCTGCGATCACGAACACCGGCAGCGAGATGCCGATCAGGGCGATACCCAGCGAAAGGTGATCGAGCCAAGTGTTGCGCCGTACCGCACTGACCATACCCGCGGCCGTGCCGCCGAGCGTGGCGAGAATCAACGAGAAGAGGCCAAGCTGGAACGACACCGGAAACGACATCCGGATGATCTCCGGCACCGTCCAGTCCATGTACTGAAACGAGGGCAGGGTGCCGTCGACCACCAACTGCTTCGGGTAGACGGCCAGGAAACGCACGACGGCGGGCTTGTCCATGCTGTAGCGGATCTTCTTGGCTTCCAGCGCCGCGGGATTGGGCGGCTTCGGACCGGTATTGAGCGGATCGCCCGGTTTGGCCCACAGCAGGAACGCGGTGAGGGAGTAGACCGCGAACAGGATCAGCGGGAGTTGCAGCAGCCGACGAACGACGAACGCAATCATGTCGGCTCGCCCCGCTTGATCGACAGCTTCTTGATGAACAGCCAGTCGCGGATGTTGTCCGTCACCCCTTGGACGTTTGACCGGTACATGGAGACGCCGACGTAATGGTAGATGGGCAGGACGGGCAGCCCCTGCTCGACGAGGAGGGTCTCGGCCTGCCGGAGCAGGTCGAATCGCTTCCCGGGATTCGCCTCACGCGCGGCCTGCTCGAGCAGCGCGTCATAGCGCGGGTCGGACCAACCGGCGTCGTTGAACCCGTCGCCCGTGCGATACATGTTCAGGAACGTGGTCGGATCGAGGTAGTCACCGTACCACGAATAGCGTCCGACCATGTACTCCTTGTTCTTGCGCAACTCGTCGTAAACCTTGAGCTCCACGTTTCGTAGTGTGGTTTCCACGCCGAACGCTTCCTCCCACATCTTGCCGATCGCTTGAGCGATGAGGCTGTGGGCTTCCAGCGTGTTATAGGAGATCTCGATGGCGGGAAACGGCGTGCCGTCGCGCTGCCAGCGACCGTCCGTCTCCGCCCAGCCCGCAGCTTCGAGTTCTCGCCGCGCGCGCTCGACATCGTATGGCAGTCCCGCAGGCTGATCGTAGTAGTACTGCGTTCCGTCCGGTCCCACCTGTGCCGAGGCCTCGCGACCGAGCGGCGGCACGAGCACGGCCGCGGGCGTCTCGCCGATTCCCGTTACGGTTTCGCAGATGCGCAACTTGTCGACGGCCATCGTGAACGCACGTCGCACGTGCGCGTCGTCGAACGGCGGCTTCGTACAGTTGAACACGTAGAAGTACGTGCCGTAGTTCGGTGTCCGGTGGAAGTCCTCTCGTTCCCCTTGCCTGTGCATCTCGACCAGACGCTGCATGATCCGCGACGTCGGCTTGTCCATCCACTCGACAACGCGCGTTTCGTAGGCCATGAAGGATGTGTTCGGGTCCTCGATCGGCAGCACTTCGATGCGCTCGAGTGGCACGTTGTCCCGGTCCCAGTAGTGCGGGTTCTTCTGCAGGACCATCCGCCGCTTGAAGTCCCACTCCTCGAGGACGTAGGCCCCGTTGCTGACCATGGTGCCCGCCTGAGACGCGATGTGCCTGCGCGTGAAGTTGTCGTGTCCCGGCGCGTAGGGTCCGCTCGGCCCGCTGGCCGCCGCGGCGGGCCACCGGTACGCGCCCGTGCGCTCGTAGGTGGCGCGGTGCACCGGGAAGAGAATCGAGTTGGCCAGGATTTCCAGGAAGTAGGTGCAGGGATTCTCCAACTCGACGATCAGCTTGTGCGACCCTTCGGTCCGTACACCCACCTCGGCGAGAGGAAGCACCGGGTGCGTCGGATCCGTCGCGTGAGCGAGAATCGAGTCGTAGTAGGCCTTGGCGTTCTTGATGGGAAACGCCAGGTTGCTGTACTCGGAACCGAGGCGTGCGTTCAGCGCCCGCTCCCAGCCCCAGTAGAAGTCCTCGGCCGTCACCGGATCACCGTTGCTCCAGCGGGCATCGTCACGAAGGTGAAAGGTATAGACCAACCCGTCGGGCGAGACCTCCCAGCGATGGGCAACGCCCGGCCCGGGGCGCATGGTCTCCGGATCCGTCTCGCTCAGCCCCTCGAAGAGGGCGCGTCCGATGCGGTGCTCGTGGGTCCAGCGCATCAAGTGCGGGTCGAGCGTGGTGCATTCCGACTCGATGGCGATGACGCAGTCGGCCTGCGACGGGGTGTAGGAAAGTGTGATGACGGCGATCAGGCCGACGATCGTCATCACGCTGGCGACCACAAGGAATCGGTACACGCGGTCCCTCCGGGCCGGCGTCAGGACTCGGACGGCATGCCGACGACGGAGTCCGAGTTGGCCTTCGTCGCGGCCGGTGACGGGCTGGCCGGGATCACACCGGACGGCGTGCGATGGTACACGCGGCCGGCCTCGGCAACGACGGGCGCGGGCGCCGGCTCGACCGCCAAGGTCCGGCCACGGGCGAGGTGCTCGTCGAAGAACGCCACGGTCCGCGACGCGTACTGCTCGGGCCGCACGACGACGGATTGATTGTGCTTGGCCGCCGGCACAACCCACATCTCCTTGGGGTCGTGAGCCTGTGCGTACAGGTCACGCACGTGATCGACCGGGATGTAACTGTCCCTCGCGCCGTGAATGAACAGGATCGGGCGGGGCGACATCCGCAGGAGCGCCTTGCGCACCGACGGAAACGTGCAGTTGAGTTGCTTCTTGGCCACCTGGAACACCAGCCAGCGTAGCAGCCGCCAGAAGGCCGGATGGTGGTTCTCGTAGACGAAGCGGACTTTGGCGAAGATGTACGCCCACCGCTTCATGAAGTGCTCGAGAATCTTGTCCGAGCTGAACAGGCCGTCGCAGACGATGGCCCGAACCTGGGCGTGACTGACGGCGGAGATGATCGCCGTCCCCGCACCGCGCGAGATCCCGAAGATCCCCACCTCGGGCGGCCGGCCGCGGCGATCGAGCCAGTCGGTGATGAACGCCAACGCCCCCTCGAGATCGGTCAGCTCGCGGTCGGTGACCCACTGCAACGGCTGGTAACCCTTCTCGCGGCTCGACTCGCCGTGCCCGCGGAAGTCAAAGCTGAACACGTCGTAGCCGGCCTCGAGCAACGGACGGCAATACCGAGCACAACTGTGCCGGTCGCTGGCGAACTCGTGAGCGAAGACCAGCATGCCGCGGGGGCGGTCATGATGCCGCCCGGTCAGAATGAGCCCACGCAGCGCCAGCCCGTCGAACGCTCGGAAGTCGACTTCCTCACCTCGAAGCTGGTCGAAATCCAGCGGGCCGCGCGACAGCGGCGGGTGCGTGTCCTTCAGAATCGGCAGGATCAGGCGGACGTACTTGGCCAGGATCAGGACCGGGACCAGGATCATCGCGGTCACGGTCAGGACGATCGAGACCAGCGCATAGTTCGGCGCCACCCACTCCCAGAGTGAGCCTACGGCCGCCAGCACGTAATCCGCCGTCCAGATGCTCAAACTGATGACACCGGCCTACCGTTGGATCGCCAAGACGAACTCACGCGCCCAAGCCACTACGCCTGAGCCGCCCCTAGCCAAATCAAGGCTTCCCCCAAGCCGTCCGCGCCAATGCGGCCATCACCATAGATTGTGACAGGAAACGATGCAACCCTCAACACGGAGCCGCAACGATCCACTGTCCCCCATTTGACACTCGCCCCCCCGGCCCGATAGCATCGCCGGGCCCTCTAAGGGCAATTTCGGTCAATCGGAGCGATGCCCTGCACCCCGAACGATTCGTGCCCGGTCCCAGGGACTGAGTGCAGGCAAGGAGGCCACGAGTCCTGCCCGTGAGCAAGCCAACGGCCAAACCAGCACCCCCCGCGGCCCATCTGGACCTGCCCCCAAACCTGGAGCCGCTCTCCGCCGGCCTGGGTCACAAGCTTCTGCCGGTCGACGCCCTGGCCGAAACGCTGAACCGTCGGCGGGCCGCCGGCGAGACGGTCGTCTTCACCAACGGGTGTTTCGACGTGCTCCACATCGGGCACGTTTGCCTCCTTGACGCCTGCCGGCAATTCGGCGATGTGGTCGTGGTCGGTGTGAACTCCGACGCATCGGTTCGGCTCCAGAACAAGGCCCCCGACCGCCCGATTTGCGATGAGCACTCGCGGGTTCTGATGCTCGCCGCCTTGGAGACGGTCGACTACGTCGTACGGTTCGAGGAGGAGACGCCGGTCGTGTTGCTGGAGAGGCTTCGGCCCGACGTGCTGGTCAAGGGCGCCCACTACGGCGTCCCTGGAGGCGTGGTGGGCCGCGAGCTGGTCGAGTCCTACGGCGGCCGCATCGAACTGGCGCCCATCATCGAATCCCAGAGCACCACGATGCTGATCAATCTGATCCGATCGCGCGCGCCAGAGGTTCGGTGAAGCGCCTCGGTAATGGCGAGACGTTTCTGATCCGAGCTGCGCCTGCGCGCGGCGACCTCCGCCGCCGCGAAACGTACAACGACCTGATCGAAGCCGAACTCCTGTAGGGGCCTGTCTCACCCGCGGTGCCGCGGTTCCGGTAGGTCGGGGTCTGCCTGTGCGCCGGCGGGCAATCCGCCGCGGCAGCCGACGCCAAGCCTGCTGGAATACGATGTTGGGGTAGGGCCGGAATCGAAATGAGGGAGGCAGACGGATGTCGACTTTCGATCGCAGCGCATATGGACCGGTGATCGCCGAGCTGATCGACGAGGACCGCCTCAACCCGCTGGGACCGGGGCGCCCCAACGCGGAAGCGAGGCCGAAGCTGGATGCCCTGAGCATCGAGACCGCATTCGCCCACGCTCAGGTGCGTGATCGGGTGATGGCCATGGCGTGTATCTCGGGGCTGTGGCTATTGCACGACTATCTCGATGTGTCGCACGGAATCAGCCAGGGCATCGAGACCGCAGACGGCAGTTACTGGCACGGCATCATGCACCGCCGCGAGCCGGACTACGGGAACAGCAAGTACTGGTTCCGGCATGTCGGCGCCCACCCGGTGTTCAAGCTGCTCTGCCCCGAGGCGGCCGAGTTGGCGGCGGCGGAGAGCGATCTTAACGCGGCGGCGCACTTCCTCACCACCCAGCCGACCTGGGACTCATTCGCGTTCATCGACCTATGCGAGGCCGCGGCCGCCGGCCAAGCATCGTGCGAAACGCTCTGCCGAGAGATTCAACGACGCGAGTGGGAGCTGCTGTTCGACTACTGCTATCAGCACGCGATCGCGTAGGTCACGGCCCTGGTTGGATTCACCCCTCCAGATCGCGGAGCGCCACCGGCTTGTCGAGGATTTCGGCGAGGACTACGGCGCGGCGCATTTCGGCTCGCGTGACACGTACGCGCCGCTTGGCCGAGACGGGCGCGGGCGTGGAAACGGGTGTAGCGGTCAGATCCTCGGCGACAAGCTCTCGCACGCTGTCGATCCTGGGGGATGGCGGCGCTGGGGGGGGCGGTTCGGGGGTCGCGGAGATGACCACGACCCGTTCCGGTTTCGGCGGTACGTGCGGGAGTGGCGGCGTGGTCCGATCGACCCTGGGCAGCGATGGTTGGGGGGGAACCTGCCCGGCCGGACGCGCGATCGGGCGCGGTGTGTCCGGAGCTCGCGCGGCGGGTGGCTCTTCGGGTTGTGTGCGTTGAGGAGCCTCGGGAGGCTCCGGCGGGAGGCCGAGTAGCTTCCTGAGATCGACTACCGGCTCTTCGTCCGGCTCGGTTCGCGCTTGCTCCTCCTGCGGTTCTTGCTGCTTGCCGCCGCCGCGGTCGCTCCATTCCTTGATCTTGGCCGCGATCCAACTGATCAGGGAGATGACCAGCATGGCGACGACCCAGAGCATGGGCCCCAGGTCGTCGCCGCCGATTTGAGCAAGCACGCAATCGCTCACGCTACGTCTGCCCCTTGTCGCCCTCGCCACGATCCTCGCGGCCAATCGAGTCTCGCATGCCGGTGTCCGCCTGGATGTTGCGGAAGCGGTAGTAGTCCATCACACCGAGATTACCGCTGCGGAAGGCCTCGGCCATGGCCAGCGGCACCTCGGCCTCGGCGAGCACGACCTTGGCGCGGTTCTCTTCGACGACGGCGCTCATCTCGGCCTCACGGGCGACGGCCAGGGCTCTGCGTTTCTCGGCCTCCGCCTGGAAGCGGCGCTTGTCGGCCTCGGCCTGCTCGGCCTGGAGTTTGGCCCCGACGTTGGCTTCGCGCTCCGCCCCGGCCACACTCATGTCGGCGATGTCGACCGAGAGGATCTCGAACGCCGTCCCGGAATCCAGACCGGACAGCAACGCCCTCTTGGCGATGTGGTCCGGGTTCTCCAATACGTCCTTGTAGGTCTCGCTCGACCCGATGGCGCTGACGATGGCCTGCCCGACCCGGGCGATCACCGTCTCCTCGGTGGCCCCGCCGATGAGCTGCTTGAGGTTGGTGCGCACGGTCACGCGCCCCTTGGCCAGCAACCGGATGCCGTCCTTGGCCACGGCGTCGAGCTTGTCGGAGCCGCGGGCCTGGGCGTCGACGCCCGGGCAATCGATGACCTTCGGGTTCACCGACGTGTTCACGGCATCGAGGATGTCGCGCCCCGCCAGGTCAATGGCCCGGGCCACGTCGAAGTCCAGGTCGATGCCGGCTCGGGTGGCCGCCACCATCGCCCGCGTCACGTTCTCGACCCGACCGCCCGCGAAGTGGTGGGCCTGCAGTTGCGCGAACGTCACCGGAAGCTGGGCCTTGTGGGCCGTGATGAGGGCCCGTACGTTCGCCCGGACGTCGTCGGGCTTGCGACGGACGAGGAACACCGATTCGAGATCGGGCGTCGCCAGGTCGAGCCCTGCCTTTACGGCCGAGATACGCTCGGCGACGATCAACTGTGCGCTCACCCGCCGCAGCCACATGCCGACCAGCTCGAAGAACTGCACTCGGGCGTCGGAGAAGTATGCCTGCAACCAGATCGTCCCGAACCGCATGAACAGCACGACAGCCAGGAACAATACAAGCGCGAGCGCGATGAGAACGATGGTGCCCCACCAGCCTCCCGTCCCACTCGCCGCCAAAATGGCGGTATTCATACGCTTATCCTTTCATTGTGCCGGAATGCGCCGCCGGGGCGGCATCGTCGGTGCGGTCTCGCAGCGACTCGCTATGAAACGGCTTCGACGACGATGCGGTTGCCCTCGACCTTCACCACGCAAATCGTGGTGTCGCGCTCGATCCATTCACCCTCTGTGACAACGCTGAAGCGATCATTCCCGAATAGCCCCGTGCCGCTGGGCCGAAGGTCGGTGCCGGCCCGGCCCTGCGTCCCGACGGCCACGCCGTTGAAGTCGGCGGCGTTCTTGGACGCCGACGGCGACGCCTCGGACTGCGGGGTCGACAGAATCATCTGTCGGCCAATCTCCGTTCTGGGAAAGACGCGGAACCCGACCACAACGATGATCGGCACGAGCACGATCACCGCCGCCAACGTGCCGACTCCCCAAGTCGTTTCGTGTATCCACGCACAGGCGATCGACAACCCGAACCCACCCGCCGCAAGCACGCCGAGCAACCCGCCGGAGGGCACGAAGATCTCCGCCACGGCCAACGCCACGCCGACCATGAGCAGGATCGCGGCAATAAGAAGCAGGTTCTCCATCGCGTTCACCGTCGTGAGCTGCGAACGGGGTCAGGCCGACGCAGGCCGGACCACGACGCGGTTCCCGTCGACACGCACCACCTCGATCTCGGCGCCCTCGTCGATCATGTCGCCTTCGGTGACTACGTCAACACGCTGCCCGTCGATCAGGGCCTTGCCCGCCGGCCGTAACACCGTCTGGGTGACGCCGCGGCTGCCGACGGGCACCGGTGCCCGGTCGATCACCGGCGCCCCGGCCGCTCGATTCTGCATCTGGACCGTCTCGGAGTCGAGCACCATTCGGCCGGCCACCGGCATCTGCGGAAGATACTTGGCCAGCAGCCACAGCCCGACCAGCGACACCACGCCCGCTCCGATCATCGTGGTCATGCCTGTTTGCAGGAACTCCCAGGTGCTGTCCAGACGCGGGATGTGGATCGGGCCCGGTTCGGCCGGCACGAACGTTCCGAGTAGCCCGAGCATCACCAGCAGTACGCCGAGAATGCCCGCGATGCCGAACCCGGGAATCACGAAGACCTCGACCGCGACCAGCACGATGCCGGCCGCGACGGCCACCACCTCCCACACGCTGGCCAGGCCGGTCAGGTAGGGCGCCCCGAGCAGGAGCACGAGGCAGATCAGCGCCACGGCCCCGGGGACGCCCAGGCCCGGCGTGTTGAACTCCATGTAGGCACCCATCAACAGCAGCACCATGAGCAGGCCGCGGAACTCCGGGCTGGTCAGCCAGCTCGTCAGCTTCTCCGACCAGTCGAACGAGAGCACGGGTACTTCGGCAGCGGCGATGCCGTACCGCGTGCGAAGCTGATCCACCGTGTCGACGATCGCGTTGGCGAATCCAAACGCGACGGCCTCGTTGCCCGTCAACGTCAGTAGGGCCTTGGGCTTGACGATCGGCTGCTGGACGGGAACGGGTTCGCCGGTCTCGGGGTGGACGAACGGGAAGGTTTCAACCAGCCGCCAGGATGCTTCCTTCTTGCCGAGCTTGGTCAGCCCGTCGAGCAGGCCGGCGCCCTCGTCGCCACCGACGAGCTTGGCCTTGTCCTCGGCCGTCACGAACTTCCGCTTGCCCGTCTGCGTGTTCTCGATCCAGTAGATCTCGACGCCGATTTTGACCATCGCCTCCGACAGCAGCGGGTCGTAGCCGTTGCGGTGGGCCGCATCCCGGAACATGGTCAGGATCGGGCTCTCGATCTTGCTCTGGATCGTGTCCGGCATTTCCTCCACGCCGACCGGGCTCATCATGATCGGGGCACAGTCGCCGATCTGGCCTGCTTCCGCCATGATGATCTCGTTGCACGAAACCGCGATCATCGCTCCTGCCGACAAGGCCTGGGGACGCACCCAGGCAACGGTCCTGATGTCGGACAGGTCCTTGATATCGTTGCAGATGTCCATGGCGCTGCTGACCAGGCCGCCTGGCGTGTCCAACTCGAACACGATCAGGTCGGCGTTCATCTCGCGCGCCTTGGCAACGCGGCGCCGGAGCGAGTCGCGGGTCACGTCGGTAATCATGTCGTCGTTGATGGGGATGATGACCGCGCGGTCGTAGCCTGCGGAGGGCGCGGACGCCGGAGCCGACGCGCTTGGCGCACCGTGCATCCAGGCCGGCACGCTCAGTAGGGCCAGCAATCCGATGCCGAGGAGGAATCGTCTTCTTGATTTCGGGCTGACGTGCGTCATGGCGAGCCTCAAGCCGCCGACGGGTCACCGCCGTTGGCCCAGGAGTTGAGCTCCGCCCACCCGTCGGTCGTACATCGATTCTAGCGGGCGCCCCATCTTCCGGCAAGCGGGATCGACTGCGCAATCGGGGCCAGTGGTCATTCTCATGACTCGTCTGTGCGGCGCTGCCGGTCGTCTACGATGGAGATAGAGGCTACGTACCCCAAGAACCAGTGATTCCTACAGAGCAGGAGAGAGGCTGATGGAGACAGTGCAGCTTCCGGCGCATCGACGGGCGGCGCGTGGTGTGACCGCGGTGCTATTGACGCTCGCGATGTGTCACGCTGCCGTACGGGTGTCGGGCGCGGACGAGCCTTCGTTCGTCAACTTCGAGACGCCGACGGTCCATCCCGTGGACCTGAGTCCGAGCGGTGCGACCCTGGCGGTCTGCAACCTGCCCGACAACCGCGTGGAGCTGTTCGACACAAGCGGCGGAACGCCGGTCGCGCTGGGCGCGGTGCCGGTGGGGCTCGATCCCGTGTCGGTGCGGTTTCGCACGGAGACGGAAGCCTGGGTGGTCAACCACGTCTCCGACTCGGTCAGCATCGTGGACGTGCCGTCGGGCCGGGTCGTGGCCACGATCAACACGCTCGACGAGCCTGCGGACGTGGTCTTCGCGGGCACGCCGCAGCGGGCCTACGTGAGCTGCTCCCAGGTCAATACCGTGCAGATGTTCGATCCCGTCACGCGGGCGGAGGTGCTGCCGCGAATCGAGATCGACGGCGAGGATCCGCGGGCCATGGCGGTCAGCGGCGACGGCAGCGAGGTGTACGTGGCCGTGTTCGAATCGGGCAACGCTACGACGCTTCTGGGCGGGGGAGCGGCCGAAGGCGAGAACGTCATCACCTTCCCTCCGAACGTCGTGGACGACTCCAATACGCCGCACGGCACGGTCAATCCTCCGCCGAATAGCGGGGGCAGCTTCGATCCGCCCCAGACTCCCGGGAACCCCACGCCACCGGAGGTCGGCCTGATTGTCCGGAAGAACGCGGCCGGACAGTGGATGGACGACAACGGTGGGGACTGGACGGACTTCGTGAGCGGACCCAACGCCGCCCAGTCGGGCCGGCCCGTGGGTTGGGACTTGCCCGATCATGACGTTGCCGCAATCGACACCGGCACGGGCAACGTCAGCTATGCGACGGGGCTGATGAACATCTGCATGGCCATCGCCGTCAGACCCACGGATGGCACCGTCACCGTTGTGGGTACCGACGCCACCAACGAAGTCCGGTTCGAACCGGTGCTCAACGGTACCTTCACGCAGGTCAATCTCGGGCAAGTCGACCCGAGCGGGCCGACGACCAATAGCGTCGATGATCTGAACGGTCATCTGACCTACGCCTCGCCCCAGATTGCCCAGAGTGAGCGTGACAAGTCACTCGGCGACCCGCGAGGGATCGTATGGAGTTCCGCAGGACGCGGGTACGTCACGGGCATGGGGTCGAACAATCTGATCATCATTGACTCGGCGGGCGCACGGCAATCGCCGATCGGCGCTCCCGGTGCGGTGACCGTGGAGTTGGGCGAAGGCCCGACTGGTCTGGCTCTCGACGAAACGCGGAACCGGCTGTACGTGCTCAACCGGTTCGAGGGGAGCGTCTCCGTGCTCGACACGACCACCGAGACGGAGGTCACCCGTGTGCCGCTGTTCGATCCGACGCCGAGCGAGGTCAAGGTCGGCCGGAAGCATTTGTACGATACGCACAAGAACTCCGGCCTCGGGCAGATCGCCTGCGCGTCGTGCCACGTCGACGCACGGATGGACCGGCTGGCATGGGATCTGGGCGTGCCCGACGGCGCCATGAAGGCGATTGATCCTTCTGTTCACAACCTCGGGGCGGGCATCCCGGGATTGACGGACGGCTTCGAGGATTTCCACCCCATGAAGGGACCCATGACCACCCAGACCTTCCAGGACATCATCGGCAAGGAGCCGTTGCACTGGCGGGGCGACCGTGACGGGCTCGAGGAGTTCAACGGTGCCTTCACCGGCCTGCAAGGCGACGACGCTAACCTCACGGCCCAGGAGATGCAGGAGTACAAGGACTTCCTGGCGACGGTCACCTTCCCGCCCAACCCGCACCGCGACTTCGACAACACGTTGCCGACGGCCTTGCCGCTCGACGACCACTTCACGACGGGGCGGTTCGGGCCGGCCGGGCAGCCGCTCGGTACCGGCAACGCCGAAAGCGGTCTGTCGCTGTACCGTTCCTTCACGCGGCCGCTGGACAACGGTGCCTTCTCGTGCGTGCTCTGCCATACGCTTCCGCTCGGCATGGGGACCGACACCTTCTTGGAGAGCTTGGTCACTCTGAACTTCGAGCCGTTTCCCGTTGGCCCCAACGGCGAGCGCCATCATGCCATGGTGTCCGTCGACGGCTCCACCAACAAGGCGTTCAAGGTGCCTCACCTGCGCAACCAGTACGAGAAGACCGGCTTCGACATGACGCAGACGTCCAACCGGGCCGGGTTCGGCTTCCTCCACGACGGGAGCGTGGACTCGATCGCCCGGTTCGTTGCCGAGCCTGCGTTCGACGTGGCGTCGGATCAAGAGGTCGCCGATCTGGTCGCCCTGCTCCTGGCCTTTAGCGGATCGGATTTCCCGCCGCCGCTTCCCGTCGACCCACAGCCTCCGGGCACGCCGAGCCACGACACGCACGCGGCCGTCGGGTTGCAGGTGACGATCGACGACCCGGTGAGCAACCCGACTATTCAGCGCATCACTGACGCGCCGACCTTGAACGACATGGTTCCGCTCGCCGACGCGGATCCGGGCCGGCTCGATCTGGTGGTCAAGGGCGTCGTCAGCGGGCAGGCGCGCGGCTGGGTCTACGATCGAGCGACGGACGTATTCCTCTCTGATCGCGACGGCGAGACGATCTCGGAGGTCGACCTCCGCAACCTGGCCGGGGCGGGCACCGAGCAGACCTGGACGCTGGTGCCGCGCGGCAGCGGCGTGCGAATCGGCATCGACCGCGACGAAGACGGCTTCGGCGATCGTACCGAACTGGACATGGGCTCCGACCCGGCCAACGCGCTTTCCCTGCCGGGCATTCCGGTCCCGGTTCTCTCGGCATTGGGCCGCGTCGCGGTTACGATGTGCGTTGTCCTTTGCGCGGCGACCATGCTTCGACGGCGCCGGGTGGAGGCCGTTTGTGGGAATTGAGCAGGTTTGCAGATACCAGGGGCAACGGTGCTACAGTGGCGTGCCATGGCCAAGCCGCTCCACCCGGAACGGCGCCGCCATGTTCGATCGCGACGGTTGCGGGCGTCGGCCTGCGGTCGGGATACGTCTTCAGTAGCGCTAGACCTTGTTTCAGGGTGCCACGGGCGGCTTGTCCGCCCGTGTTCGGCGGCAGAGGCACTGGCAGGCAAGCTGCCAGTGGCACCCGACGCCAAGCACGTGCGCAGCGGGCTCGGGTTTGCCGCGGCAGCGATTCTCGCGGTTTGCGCCACCGCACCGGCCGGAGCCGCCGATTGGCCGTGGTTTCTTGGTCCCACACATGACGGCGTGTCGGCCGAGACCGGTCTGCTGAAGCGATGGCCGAAGGATGGTCCGCGGCTCGTCTGGGAGATGACCACCGGTGAGACCTACGCGGCCCCGTCCGTGGTCGGCGGCAAGCTCATTCTGTTTCACCGGCTCGGTGACGAGGAAGTCGTCGAGTGCCTCGATGCACGGTCCGGCCGGCGGATCTGGAAGCACGCATACCCCACGCAGTACGTGGACCGCTACCGTTACAACGGTGGGCCGCGGGCCGCGCCGGCCATCGCCGACGGACGGGTCTACACCTTCGGGGCCGAGGGCAAGCTGCACTGCCTCGACTTCGCCGCGGGCAAGCCGCACTGGTCGGTCCCGGTCAAGGAGCGCTTCAACGTCGACGACAACTTCTTCGGCGTCGGCAGCGCTCCCGTGGTCGAGGGCGATCTGCTGATCATCGCCGCCGGCGGCGCCGACCACGCCGGGCTTGTCGCATTCGATCGTCGGACGGGCGACGTGAAGTGGAAAGCGTCGAACCAGCGGGCGAGCTACGCGACGCCCTACTGCGCGACGATCAACGGCAAGCGGTGCGCGATTCACTTCGGCCGGGAAGGCGTTGTGTCCGTCGGCATCGACGACGGTCACGTGCTCTGGAGCTACCCGTTCCGCTCGCGGAAGTACGAGTCGGTGAACGCGGCCGGCCCCATCGTGTCCGGGGATCTCGTCTTCGTGTCGGCCAGCTACCGGACCGGCGCCGTGCTGCTGCGTGTCACCGACGACGGGCCTGCGGAAGTGTGGAAGAGTCAGGTGATGGGCAACCACTGGCCCACCTCGATTCTCGATGCGGGCCACGTCTATGGCTTCGACGGGCGACACGAAGGGGAGACCCGGCTCAAGTGCATCGCGTTCGCTACCGGCGAGGAGCGGTGGGTCGATCACCGCATGTTCGGCCGGGCCTCGATGATCCGCGCTGACGGCCGCTATATCATGCTCACCGAGCGGGGCACGCTGGCCCTCACGCGGCTGACGCCCGAGCGGGCCGAGGTGATTTCGACCAAGCACTACCTCCGGCATCCGTGTTGGGTCGCTCCCGTCCTCGCCGACGGACGGCTCTACATCCGAAACGACAAGCAGCTCATCTGCCTGGACATCCGCGACAGGTAGATGTCTCCGTGCCACTGCCTGACTGGGGCACCCGGCCGGCGTCGGTGAGACCGCCGGCGACGCCGCGCGGCTCACAGACCTGACCGGCTGCGCTGTCAATTTGACAGCGCCTGCCGGTGAACGCTCGGCGGGTTGTCAGATTCGGCAGCGTTCCCCCGGCATGTCCGTTCCGAGTCGCCGCCCGAGGTGTTTCGCAACTCCTTCCGTGCAATGGTCTTACGTCTATCTCGCCGGGGCGAGGCTTGATGGCACACTCATTGCTCAGGCGTACGTCGGCAACGGAGGGCAAGGGGTCCGTGCATGATGATGATGGCCGAGGCCCAGTTTGGTGATGCGCCCAGCGATTGGGGTCTCCTTGTGTCGACGGGTCCCGGCCGGTGGTCGCGGCAATGGGTCGAGGGGCTCGGCGCCCGCCTCGAGCCGCGGGGCGTCGTCGTCCAGCGGGCCAGCAGCGGTCGCGAGGCGATCCGCATGGTCGAGGACGGCGGCATCAGCCTGGCCATCCTCGATGCCGAACTGCCGCGCATGGACGGGCTGTCGGTCCTGCGGATCATCCGCTCGATTGATGCACGGCTGCCCTGCCTGCTCGTGGCCGAGAAGCCCACGCGCCACTTCTTCCAGGAGGCGCTGGCGCTCGAGGCCTACAGCGTGTTGGCAGAACCCGTTGACGAGCGGCTGGTCACCGAAGTGGTGGCCCGCGTGTTTCGGAAGTACTACGACCTCGACTTTCCAGAGATCTGAGTCGATTGCTCTGAATCGAGTAACAAAGGAAGAACGAAGAAGGAGTCGGACATGGCCAAGCTGAAGATTCGACCACTCGGCGAGAAGGTGCTCGTCAAGCGCCTGGAGGCGGAAGAAAAGACCGCCGGCGGGATCGTGCTCCCGGACGCCGCCCAGGAGAAACCCAAACGCGGTATCGTGCACGCCGTCGGGGACGGCAAGCTCCTGGATTCCGGCGAGAGGCAGGCGCTTCAGATCAAGAAGAACGATCAGGTTCTGTTCACCAGCTACGCCGGCACCGAGATCAAGGTGGATGGACAGGAGCTGCTCATCATGGATGAGAGCGACATCCTCGCCGTGATCGGCTAGCGCGGACGCGATACGTTTTGCCGCGACCCCGCGGGGGCGCGCGTTTTTCAGACGGAGAGCAGCAGCATGGCAGCGAAATCAATCACATTTGACATGGACGCCCGCGAGGCAATCCGCCGCGGCGTGCGGCAACTCGCCCACGCGGTCAAGGTCACCCTCGGCCCGTGCGGGCGCAACGTGGTGCTCGAGAAGTCGTTCGGTTCCCCGACCGTCACCAAGGACGGCGTCACCGTGGCGAAGGAAATCGAACTCGAGGACGCCAACGAGAACATCGGGGCCCAGATGGTCAAGGAGGTCGCGAGCAAGACCTCGAACGTCGCGGGCGATGGGACGACGACGGCTACGATCTACGCCGAGGCCATCTACGACGAGGGGCTCAAGAACCTCGCCGCCGGGGCCAACGGGCAGGAGCTCAAGCGCGGCATCGAGTTTGCCGTCGACGCGGTTGTCGACGCGCTCGAGAAGATGTCGACCGAGGTCAAGGGGACGGACCAGATTGCCCAGGTCGGCACCTGTGCCGCCAACCAGGACACCGAGATCGGCAAGAACATCGCCACCGCGATGAAGCAGGTGGGCAAGGACGGCGTGATCACCGTCGAAGAGGGCAAGAGCCTGGACACGACGGTCGACTTGGTCGAGGGCATGCAGTTCGACAAGGGCTATCTCTCGCCGCACTTTGTCAATGACTTCGAGACGATGGAAGTCTCGCTGGACAAGCCCTACGTCCTGATTCACGAGAAGAAGCTGTCGACCGTCAAGGACATCATTCCGCTGCTCGAGAAGGTGGCCAAGAGCAGCCGGCCGCTGCTGATCATCGCCGAGGATATCGAGGGTGAGGCCCTGGCTACGCTGGTGGTCAACAAGCTCCGCGGGACGTTCCTGTGCTGTGCGGTCAAGGCCCCCGGCTTCGGGGATCGCCGCAAGGCCATGCTCGAGGACATCGCCATCCTCACCGGTGGGCGAGCGATCTTCGAAGATCTCGGCATCAACGTCGAGGGTCTCGAGTTGAGCGACCTCGGCCAGGCGAAGAAGATCACGGTCGACAAGGACAACACGACGGTCATCGAAGGAGCGGGTTCCAACGACGCCATCAAGGGTCGGATCGACCAGCTCAAGCGGGAGATCGAGATCACGACCTCCGACTACGACCGCGAGAAGCTCGAGGAACGCTTGGCCAAGCTCGCGGGCGGCGTCGCCCAGATCAACGTCGGGGCGGCCACCGAGGTCGAGATGAAGGAGAAGAAGGCCCGCGTCGAGGACGCCCTGCATGCATGCCGTGCCGCCGTCGAAGAGGGCATCCTGCCCGGCGGCGGGGTCTCGGTGCTGCGTTGCGTGAAGGCACTGGACGCGGCTCGCTCCAAGGCTCGGGGCGACCAGAAGACCGGCGTCGACATCGTGCGTCGGGCGATCATGGCCCCCATCAAGCAGATTGCTGCGAACGGCGGGCTCGACGGCTCCATCGTATGCCAGAAGGTGCAGGAGTCGAAGGACACGAACTTCGGCTACAACGGCCTGACCGGCGAGTACGGTGACATGATCAAGATGGGCGTTCTCGTTCCGACCAAGGTCGAGCGCATCGCCCTTCAGAACGCTTCGTCGATCGCTTCGTTGTTGTTGACTACGGACGCGGTCATCTCCGAGATCAAGGACGAGAAGGACAAGAAGGCCGGCGGCGCACCGGGCGGCGGGATGCCACCCTACTAGGCCGACCTTACCGAATGACCTCACATACGGGCCCGGCGGCTGGTTCACCCACCAGTCGACGGGCCCGTTTCTGTGCGCCCTGCTCGCCCGACACCGAGACGCGACCGTCAGGGAGCGTGTGATGCCGGCAAGGCCGGCATCCGCTTTGCGGGCGGGCTCCAACCTGCCCGAGACACCATTCTGTCCGTCCATCGCGCGGAAGTGCGACCATATCTTCCGAGCAGGCGCTTGACCAACCACCGCGTCAGGCACGAAGCTTATGGAAGACGGGTACGGATGCGCGGCGACGCTGCGCATCAGGTGGCAGGAGTTGCTCTCATCATGCTTCTCAGTCCGTTGAGGAATCATCCATGAACGACAGTGCATTGAATCGCCGCGATTTTCTGGGTCTTGCCGCGGGTGCGTGTGCGACGGCGTCGACGGCGTCGACGGCGTCGACGGTGTCGGCCGCCGGCGCCGCCGACCAGCCGGCTCCGTTCGTTTTCAGCCGGGGGCTTCCCCTGCATGAACCGCGCGACGTGGTCGTGTGCGGCGGCGGTCCGGCGGGTACGGCTGCCGCGCTTGCCGCGGCGCGGGCGGGCCTGAAGGTTCTGCTCGTGGAAGGGCAGGGACAACTCGGCGGGATGGGAACTTCGGGTCTCGTGTCCCATTGGCTGGGCGGACGCACGCACGACTGCAAGCGGTGGGTGGTCGGCGGCATCTTTCGCGAGATGGCCGAGGAGGCAACGCGGGAAGGGTTCGCCCTGATCCCCGAGCGTGGCCCGAAGTTCCAGCCGCATGGGTGGTACGGCGGCCTCGCCCACGGGATCCCGTTCGATCCGTACGCCATGGCGCACTATCTCGACGCGAAGACTCATGCCACCGGCGTGGAGGTCCTGCTGTTCACGCAGGCCGTCGACGTTCAAGTTCGAAACGGTCGCATCACGCACGTGATCATCTTCAACAAGAGTGGCCTCGTCGCCGTGCCCACGAAAGCCGTCGTCGACGCGACGGGGGACGCCGACATCGCCGCCCGCAGCGGTTGCCGTGTCATCAAGGGACGTGAAGCCGACGGGCTCATGACGCCCGCCACGCTTCAGTTCCACGTCAGCAACGTCGATCAGGATGCGCTCGCCGGCTACATCCGGGAACACAACGCACCACGCTTCCGGCAGAAGATCCGCGAACTTCGCGAGGCCGGGCGGTGGCCCTTCCCGTACGACATCTTCATCAGCGTGCAGCTCAACGAGAAGGGCACGATGATGATCAACACCTCGCGACTGGTCGGCGTGGACGGCCTCGACGGGGCGTCCATCACGGACGGCATGGTCCGAGGCCGCGACGAGACGCAGAAGCTTCTCGCGGTCCTGCGCGAGCATTTCCCCGGTTTCGCGAAGGCTCGCCTGAAGTGCGTGGCGCCGTTGCTTGGCGTGCGCGAAACGCGGCGGATCCGCGGCCCGTTCAGCTTGACGGTGGATCATCTCGTCAAGGGAGCGGACTTCGACGACACCATCGGGCTTTCGTCGTACGGATGGGATCTGCCCGACCCGAAGCGTCCCAGCCACCAGCCGATGCACGGCAAGGCCCGCCGCAAGCGCAAGGTCACGCCCATTCCCTACCGCATCATGCTTCCCGACGCGGTGGAGAACCTGATTTGCCCGGGGCGGGCCGTCAGTGTCGAACGCCACGTCCTCGGCCCGCTTCGCGTATCCGGGCCATGCTTCGCCATGGGCCAGGCGGCCGGACAGGCCACGAAACAGGTTGTCGAGAAGCGCACCGCCTACAGCGGAATCGACATCAAGGTCCTCCAAGCCGAACTGCGGGATAGCGCGTGCGTGGTGGCGGATACGTGAGAAGCGGTCGGGGGAGGGTTGCGACTCTCAGCCCTTCTTCCGACCGTAGCCGGTAGCGACGGCCAGGATCATCACGACGAAGAGCACCATCCCGTAGAAGATGTACGGTGCTTCCTGCGCCCACGGCACGATAGGAACGAATGCGTAGTCTTTGGCCGCCTTGCGCTGGCTGGCGTCGGCCGCGATGATCGTCGACGCATAGGGCAAGATGTAGGGGAACGAGCAGGAGATCGTGTCGAGCAGGTTCGCGCTGCGGCAAGGATGGATCTTGTGGCGCTTGCGCTGCTCGTTGGCGAGCGGCCCCACCGCGATCATCGCCACGGTGTTCACCGAGACGCAGAGGTTGGCAAATGAGATCAGAGCGACGATGGCGGCCTCGGTTCCGCGGACCGTGCGGGCCACGGTGCGGTCGAGCCACTGCATGAGCAGATCGAGGAAACCGGCGGTGGCCATCAAGCCTATCGTGGTTACGAGCAGCAGCGTAAGAACGCCAATGGGCACGAGTCCCATGGCGCCGTCCACCGCGTTGCCGGTTACGGACTGCTCTTTGGTGATGTGGAAGACGCTCTCGATTGGGATCGTGCCGGTGATCGCACCGAGCGCCACTGCGAGGACGAATCCGGCGGTGATGGCGGCAAGGAAGTTGCGCCACTTCACCGCAACGACGAACACGACCACCGCGGGGATGAGCATCACGAGCCCGGTGGGGTCCGCGGTCTCGGTGAGCAACTGCTCCGCCTCAGCCGAGTCGAGGGCGGCCCCTCCGCCGCCGAAGAGCAGGAAGAGTACGGCCGAGATGGCCGCGGCCGGGAGCACGTATTTGAGTCGGGAAGCCACGACGCTGCCCACGTCGGTTTCTTGTGTGGCGGCGGAGACGATCGTCGTGTCCGAGACGGGCGCGAGGTTGTCGCCGAGCGCGGCCCCGCTGAAGATCGCGCCCATGAGGGCGGCCGGGTTGGCCCCGAGCACGATGCCGGCCGGGTACATCACGGCCGTGAACCCGAGGACCGTGCCCAGCCCCGTTCCGACCGAGACCGCGAAGAGGGCCGACGAGATGAACACGCCGACGACGAAGCCGGCTCCCGTGAGCTCCAGCTTCCATCCGAGCCAGATGATGGCTTCGACCAGGCCCGATTTACCCAGGACGCCGGAGAAGGCTCCGGCCCAGAGCCAGCAGACAATGGCCACGGTCGCCGTGCGGTTGGCCATGAGGGTGAAGACGCATTCCGTGTAGGCGCCGAGGTTTCGAGCGAAGACCAGGCCGAGCGAAATCCCCAAGATCGCGGCCATGATCATGCCCTTGACCATGGCGTCGCCTTGCACGCCTTCCGCCACCAGTATCGCACTGCCGACCAGAAAGGTGACCAGGGGAAGCGCGCTGGTCAGCGGACCGCCGCGGAACGTGAGGGGCTTGGGCTGGTTAGCCATTGGCTTCTCCGGGGCTGACGGATGACGTCACCTTCGGGCCGCACACCCTACGGGCCCGAGGGCTTGTGTGACAAGGGGGGCCAGTGGATGGGGTGCACGATCGTTCGTGTGTACCGTCCCGATCCCGATGTGCATCGGGATGGGATAAGGAAGCGGCAATACTCCGCCTTGTGCCTCGGCCGCTCCCTCACGGTCGCGGTTCGGAACAGATGCGCCTCCCCATCCTGAAACCCTACACTGAAGCGTCGATCTCGTTCATGCGGTGGTTCAGGCGATTGAAGCCGTACAGCGCGACGAACAGGAACAGGGCGTACAGCACGCCGATCTCCGTGGGCCAGATCGTCGCGGCGCCAATCACGGCCATGCCGGCCAGCAGATCGGCCACGTGTATCGGGAGGCGGCCGGGTCCGTGCGACTCCCGCGGTGGCCAGAAGACCTGCCCCATCTTGAACAGCGTCGCGGCGACGATCACGGCGGCGACGGGCACGAACAGCTTGAAGCGTCCGGGAGGCCAGGCGTACTGATCTGCTTCCCCTGCGTCGTAGAGTTCCAGCAGCACGCCCACGTTGGTCGTGGCCCCTTCGAATGTGACGAACAGCAGCAGGAACACGCTGTAGACCAGGGTGATGCTTCCGCGGCGCTCGGCGAATGCGCTTGGGTCGCGCGTTCGGTCCGCTTGCCAGGTCGCCAGGAACACGGCGACCACGTAGAACAGGCCAAGCCCGACGCCCATCTCCGGAGCGTTGTCGCGGAACGTGAAGGCCAGGAACCAATACACGCCCGCGGCCCAGGCGATGCTCGTGCACCATTCGCTCAGCCGGCTCGCGGCCGGACGTGCGTCGGGCGCTTCGAGGGGAACGCCGTCGGGCCGGTGCGTCTTGTCGACCTGCCGGATCGCCCACCAGAGCGTGAGGACGTAGAGCAGGCCCAGGTTGAAGCCGGCGTTCAGTTCCCACATCTTCCACCAGTCGATGTAGCGTGGGTAGTCCACGTAACCCAGGCACCATAGGGCACTCAACATGAAGCCGATGCCGAAGCCGCCTCCGACGATCGCGCCGGCGACCAGCGTGAACTTGTCTCGCTGGACGAGGGCCACGAGCATCGCGCCGACCCACCAAGCCACGACGATGGCGTTCTGCGAGTTCGTCCAGACGGTGCGACCGAGGTGCTTGCCCAACTCGCCCCTGAACATCCCGAGATCGTCTTCGGGCAGGAAGAGCCAGCCGACCATGAAGATGAGGAGCAAGATCGTGTAGAGAAGCGCGACCACGGAGACACTGTGAACCAACTCGCGGGGAAGGCGGGTCTTACGGTCGAGCACCCACGACGCACCGATCAGCAGGGCGCCCACGATCCACGCAACGGTCACGAGCGACTGCACCAATGCGGCGTGGCCCGGGTCGGTGGCGTCGTCGGGCTTCGCCACGTAGATGCTCTGGTCCCAGTTCGGGAAGAACAGCCACGGACAGGCCTGGATGAGCAGTCGGCCGAGCAGGGCGACGCCCAGAGGCATGAGGAGCCGGACCAGCCACACGCGGAGCGACGCTCTGCCGCCGAGCGCCCAACCCAGCGCGATGCCGCCGGGGGCCGCCCAGCCGATCCCGCACATGACGAACCACGCATAGCCAACCCATGGTGCGATGGAGATGATTTCGTCGGCCACGTAGAACTTGCCCTGAATCCAGGAGACGTACTGGCCGTAGCCCAACTCGCCGCCGAGTGCGATCCCCAGGCCCAGCCACAGGGGTACCCCGCGCGCGTCGATTCCCTTTCGTTGGCACACGTAGTACCAGAGCACGCCCCACGTCAGCCCGGGCAGGATGGTTCCGTCGATGCCGTCCCATCCGGCCGTGCCGCGGATCGCCCAGGTGATGGCCCCGATGCCGCCGAACAGCAGGATCAGGTAGCAAAGCTCGCGGAGTGCGGTGAAGCTACCGGTTTGCGCGACCCGCACGTCCCGGTGGCGCTCGTATTGGACTTGGTCTGCAACTGTCATCATGATGCTTCACACGTCTTTCATGTCTCGTGCACCCGGGCCGCGCTCACCGGATTCGCGTCAGGCTTGAGGACGCTCGTGCCCCGAGTAATATGCATCTGTACGGATTGGTCAAGGCCTTGCGCGCGAAGCTGCGGGGTGCGGAACATCGGAGCCCCGAGCGCAAGCGAGTGGGTCAGAGGAATCGCGGAGCGTGGGTGCCCCATCGTTGGCACGCCGTAGGCGTGACCGGGACTGATCCGGGTGAAGTGGAATGCGCCTCCCACCCTTCGCAAATCCCGGCGCGCCGTGACGAAGGGTGGGGCACGCACGCTGATCCAAGCCCCGAGCGCGAGCGAGCGCGTCATGTGAAGTGCGGAGTGGGGAATGTGCACTGCGGAGTGCGGACCATCCGAGCCCCGAGCGCAAGCGAGCGGGTCAAGGCCCCCGCACTCGCGCTCAGGGCTCGGATGGACGACCGCCACCGAGCCCCGGATGACAACGACCGGCTGCGGGCCGGTGGGGAGTACCGCTCATGACCAAAGAGCAACTGGTACGCGACGCCATCGATTTCAACCGGCCGAGCCGCGTTCCCGTGTGGTACGTCAGCTGTGATCACATGGAGGGCGACATCCTGCTTCAGAGGCTCTGGTATGACGAGGATGGGGTGAACGAGTGGGGCTACGAACTGAAGTCTCTCGACGACGGAACGATGGGGCAGGTCGGTGAGCCCATCTTCCCGACCTGGGATGCCTTGGCGGGTTTCGAGTGGCCCACGCTGCGTGCCGAAGAGCGGCTCGCCGGTCTGGAGGAGTTGAAGCGGACGGCGGGAGGGCGGTATCTGTTGGGCAGCCTCTTCATCAGCGGGTTCACCGTCTACACGTTCCTGCGCGGTTTCGAGAACGCGATGATCGACCTCGTCACTCGCGACGAAGAGGCCGGCCGTCTGTTGGATCGGATCTTCGGCTTCGAAACCCGGTTGATCGAGCTGGCGGCGGAGGCCGGTCTGCACGGTGTGCATTTCGCCGACGACTGGGGGACGCAGGACGGCCTGATCATCAGTCCCGATCTCTGGCACGAGCTTTTTCGCGAGCGGTACCGGGCACAGTTCCAGCGGGCCCACGAGCTGGGATTGCACGTCTGGTTCCACTGCTGCGGGAACATCCTGGACATCGTGCCCAGCCTTCACGACATCGGGGTCGATGTCATGAACATCTCGCAGCCGAACGTGGTCGACATCGCGGCGGTGGGGCGTGCCCTGCGGGGCAAGCAATGCTTCATGATGCCGATCAGCTATCAAACGGTGTCGATCAGCGGGGCGCCCGCGGACATCCACGCCGAAGCGCAGCGACTGTACCGAGAGTTGGGCACGCCGGACGGCGGCTTCGTGGGCTACGTCGAGGAGTACGGCTGCATGGGCATGTCCGAAGAGAACTACCGGGCATGCGGTGACGCGTTTCGTGCCCTGACTCGAACGGCGTGAAGCCAACGCCAACCGGCACCAGTTTGCGGCCGCCAGGAGGGTGCAACACTATGTCCTTCGAGCCCGACTACACGCATATGATCGCGGCGGCCACCAACCGAAAGCCCACGCGCCTCCCTCTCTACGAACACATCATCTCGGACGTGGTCATCGACGCCGTCACCGGCCGTAGCGAACCACGACCCGACTCCGACTCCGCCGCCGATCTCACCGACTACTACCGGAACTACTGTCGGTTCTGGAGGGACATGACCTACGACACCGTCTCCTGGGAAGGTGTTGTCACCGACATCCTCCCCGACCACGGCGCTCTCATGGGCGGGCGACCGGGCCCCATTCAGAACCGTGACGACTTCGAGAAGTACCCGTTCGACGAAATCCCCGCCCTCTACTGGCGCCGCTGGGCGCCCCACCTCGACGCGCTCGCCCGCACCATGCCGCCCGGCATGAAGGCCGTCGGCGGCGTCGGCAACGGCCCGTTCGAAATCAGCGAGGACCTTGTCGGCTACGAGTACCTCTGCCTCCTCCAGTTCGACGATCCTGACCTTTTTGCCGACCTCTACGCTACCATCGGAAACCTCATGACCACCATCTGGTCGAGCATGATCGAGCGCTACGGCCACCTCTTCGCCGTCTGCCGCATGGGCGACGACCTCGGCTACAAGACCTCCACCCTTCTCGCGCCCGACACCATTGTCACGCACATCCTCCCCCAATACGATCGTATCATCTCCCTCGTTCGCCATGCCGAAAAACCCTTCCTGCTGCACAGTTGCGGCAACATCTTCCCGCTCATGGACGCGATGATCGGCGCCGGCATTGACGCCAAACACTCGAATGAAGACCAGATTGCCCCTTTCCAGCGGTGGATCGACGACTACGGCGATCGCATCGGCCTCTTCGGCGGCATCGACGTCGATCTCCTTACCAGCGAAGACCCCAAAACCATCTTCGAAGAGGTCGTTCGGCGGGGCACGTCCTGGCGCGAAGCCGCCAACGGCTTTGCCCTCGGCTCCGGGAACTCCATTCCCGAATATGTGCCCGTCGAGAACTACCGTGCCATGATCGAAGCCGCCAACGAAATCCGCCGCCGGGAAGCCGGGGCAACCCGCCGGTAGGAATATGCGTCGGTGTCCTACGCCTGGACTCTGCCTTCAAGACAGTATTCTTCCACGGCACCGCAAAGGGCGTCGATGTTCTCCAGCGGAATGTCGGCGTCGTGTACGCTGCCGTAGACCATCAAGCCGCCTTCCGGTGCGTCGAGCCGGTCGACGACCTCGCGCACCTGGCTGCGGATGTCCTCCGGTCGGCAGAAGGCGAACATCTGTCGGTCGAGGTCGACCCTGGCGCACATCCGTCCCTTGTAGACCCGTTCGATTCCGTCCAGCGTGTTGGCCCGAAGCTGCGGATCGTGCACGGACACGCCGCATTCGACGAGATCTTCGACGATATCAAGCAGTCTGCCGTCCGAGGAGAGGTACACGTGGACCCCGGCATCGCGGCAGGTCGAGAAGATCTTCTTGAACATCGGCTTGATGTACTTGCGAAACTGCCGCGGGTCGATCATCAGCGAGCGCTGCGTGCCGATATCGGTGTGAAAGGCGATCGCATCCACATCCACGTTGAGCCACAGCCGGACGAGTTCCATCTCGTACTCCTGAAGCATCTCTATCAACGCGGGCAGGTGCGGGTCGTCCGTGGCGATATCGATCATCAGGTTCTCGAAGCCGCGCAGGAAGTAGAGACGATCGAACAGCCGCTCGCCGTGTCCGATCGCCAGCAGGCCCGTGCTCTTGCGCTCGGCGATGTCCCTACGGATCTGCTCCCAGTCGCGGTCTTCGCGCTCGGCCTTGAGCTTCGGGTCGGGCGGCCGGTAGGTATCGAGCGCGTTCCAGTCCTCGAGTGGATGGTCGACGACGATCCCCTCGATCCCGCCAACCGCGCTGTACCAGACGCAGTCCCAGTTGTCGCGGAAGTACTCACCCGCTCGATAGGCGGCCGGGAAGTCGTCGAAGTCGGTGCTGCCACGCTGATAGCCTGGAAACAGCAGAGGGTGGCGGAGAACGATTTCCTCAAGCTTCTTTCGGTAGACATGCCAGGTCAGCGGGGAGAAGCACACTTCACTCGGAATCCACTGCGGCGACTTGAACTCCACCGCACGCAACCAGTTCTCTCTTTCGGTCATGAGTCGTTGTCTCTTCTCGGTGAAACTCGGGGCCGGCGCCGGATTCCGACTACACGAAGAATCTGCAACATGTGACTGTTCCTTGTTGTGCTCACTAGCGGTGACTATCGCGATCTGACGAATCGTCCCTGCTCGTCGAGCGCGTAGAGTTTCTTGTTCTTCCTCCAGGGGTTGTCGTAATGATTGGCGGGCGTGATCTTGAAATCCTTCGGGTACTTGCCCGTGACTTCGGCCGCGAGCAGGAACGGGCCGCTGCCTGCGTATCCCATCACCAGATTCACCCCCAGGAGGCCGTGACCCAGATCGCGGCGGTCGATCAGGCATCGGCCCTGGTCCCAGTGCTGCCCGCCGTCGGTGCTTGTCCAGACGTACAGGTCCCCGCCGCGGAATGGCGTCGGCGGATCGGTGTTTCGAACGCCGTAGATGCGGATCGTCTTCCCGTCGGTCGTCCACATCGGGCCGTTGTTGAATCCCTTGGTGTCGGCGTCCGGGATGTCGTACCGGGTGAGTTTCTTGCCGTCCCATTCGGCGAAGGAGTGGGCGTCTCCCCGCTTCAGCAGCATGTAGAGTGCGCCGTCGTGCAGGAAGATCTCTCGGAGAGACAGACCGTCCACTAGGCAGTGCTTCACGATCTGGTCGTCTCCGGGCATCCGGCCCAGATCGGTGGTGCCGTTCCAGGAGTACATGCGGTCCGCGGCCGGGTCATATTGGCACGGGAACCACACCCAACGGCCCTCGGGCATGAGGGCGAGGTTGAGATGGATGCGCCCGGTGGCGGGATCATATATCACGTTCTTGCCGTTCAGTTTGCAGGCCTTGCGGAACGCCCCGATCTTCTTGACCCGACTCCAGGTGAGGCCTTCGTCGGCGGTTCGCTGCAAACCCAGAAACGGGTTCGTGTAGCTGCCCTTGGGTCCGTAGCGATAGAACATCAGCATCTCGCCGTCGGGCAACTGAGTGAAGAACGGGTAGGTCGCGTGGTTGCTGAGCCGCTTGCCGAGTTTCCAGCGGGTGATGTCCTCGGGCCGCTCGCTACGCGCGTACTTGAACGGGGTGCCGTGGCTTCCGTAGACCAGGTGAATGGTGCCGCTCGTGGAGATCCACAGGTTGGGGACGTTGTGCCCGTCCTTGATGCCCTTGCACCAGCCGACTTCGGCGATGCAGTTGTCCACGCGCACGGGCTCGACCCACTGTTCGACGTCGTGATCGTAGTACGTGATACGGGCGTCGAAGTGGTGGTCCATGTAGGCGACATAAGTGCGCCGGTGCCTTCCCTCGAAGTACATCGCCCGGCTCTGATGGTCGCGAGCCAGCGTCCCCCCAAGAGCGTCTTGGACGAAACACTCGGGGGTGGCGGCCGAAGCTGCTCCCGCAGCGTAGACGCAGCCTATGACACCGGACAGAAATCGAATCTGCATCCGCTCACCTCGTCTCGCCGACGACGCTCCAATTGCCACCCGTCGTTCGTTTCCGAACAGCGGCTTCACCTCTTTGTGATTGCTGGCAACGTGGCCAACGCCGCGCCTGCTGTCCTGGCGGCCGCGGAGGAGCCTTGTATCAGGTTTCCTCCTGCTTGTCCTGCCGGCGCTGCCATCGACGCCGGAGACGCGTGCCCACGTCGAGCAGGATGCCCACGCCCAGCGCGATCGCGACCGGGATCAGAATACGCAGCGGCGCCTGGGAGTAATAGCGGAGCCACCCACTTGACCTCATGTCTGACCCAACGTCCCACGCGATCACGGCGATCGCCGCTGCAAGGAAGGCGGTCAAGGGGATCCACCTGTGCCGCTGCGCCGTCCGAAAGGATGGTGTCGTACGATCGATGGCCGTGAACACCTGCTTGCGTTTCTTCTTCGTGGCGATGGCCAATCGCGACCACAGCGCGATGGAGACGAAAATCAGAATCGCGCCCACGGCCATCAGCACAAGCAAGATGCGCATGAGCGCAAGAGACACATCCATCAGGGATTGCATCTGCGCGAACGTCAGCGATTTCATTGCTGCCTCGTCGACGCGAGATGCCGCCAGTGCGAACAAGGCGGGGCCAGCGGAGCCGAGCAAGAAGCCGACGACGAGAGTCCACTTGGCATGCTTGCCTGCGCGCTTCCAGAGTTGCTTCCCGCTCGCAATCACATACTGTTGGACGAGCAACCTGCCGCGTTCGAACTCGTATCCGCATTCCGGGCATTGCTCCCTGGTCAGACCCCGCAACAGGTAGTCACAGTCCGGGCAATAGAGCGGGAACTCGTCCTCCGGGAAGCGATCGGGATCGACCCGGGCGTCCGGGGGAATGACCTCTCCCTGCGCCATCCGATGACGCAACAACCAGCGAAGAGGTGAGACCTTGTCCTGTCGCATCACGGCACCAGTTCGACGACTCCCCAGGTTCCGAGTTCGGGTACGGTGAGGACGACCGCATTGGGGTCGGGCGTCAGGGCCAACTCGACCGGCGCCGTTTTCGGTGCGTATAGCGTGGCCTTGCGAAACGCGCGGTCGCCCAACAAGTCGTTGGCCAGACGGATCCGGAACTTCGTCTGCGGCACGCATGCGTCCTTGCTCGGGTCGTAGCTGCGGTTCAGGACGTGTACGACGGTCGGGGCGTTCTTGCGGCCGGGTGCCGTGCGCGGCAGTACCCATACGTCGTTCGATCCTTCGACCGTGATCCACTTGCGCAGGTCTTCCGGCGGCTTCTTGTCGGCGGGCCAGGTGATGAGTCGGCCCTGCTTTGCCACCGTGTCCAACGCCTTCTGTTGTCTCATGTCGAGAGCTAGGTCGACCGGTGGCTTGATGACGGTGCGGAATGTTGCCAATCGTTTCGGATCGAGTCGGTAGTCGAGCCATGCGTCGCCGGCGACGACGACGGTGAACGGCACGTTGTGCTCGGCGAGAGCGATGCAGATCGGTTCGATGTTGCCGCGGCCCTGGCGTCGTGCGGCGTTGCTATACAAGACGGCCACCGGGGCCACCGCTTCGTAGTCGTCGAACAACCGCGCGTGCTCGCGGACGAACCGATACATGTAAGCGTACTGCTCGGTCGGTCCGTCGTACCAGTGGGTGCCCTTCTTCTTCGTGTAGCACCACTGCCGGTGCGGGGCCATGAGGTTGTGCCCGAAGGCGTACGACATCGCGATCCAGGTCCGCGCGAGCCCGGGCAGGTTGTGCTCCTTGACGTAGGCCCAGTCCCAACCGCCGGCCGTGGAGGCGACGGGCCGGTCGAGCCCGTCGGCGAGCCGGTAGACGTACGCGGGGTGCTTGGCCGTGCGGCGCTTGCTCGCATCGTGCCGCACCTCGCAGCAGAAGTAACTGAGCTGCGGGGCGATCACGAGGGCGTGCGGGTTCGAGAGGCCGGAGTTGACGCACAGCGTGAGCGGCTTACCGCGCAGTGCCTCGGCCCGCTTGCGATACTCGGCCACGAACGCGTTGTTGGCCATCACCTGGAAGTGATGGAACGCCTCGGCCAGCGGCAGCTTCGGTCGCTGCTTCTTGTAGCCTTCCGGCTTCACGCCGCGATCCAGAAGGAACTGCCGGTAGTCGAACGTCGTGAGGTCCTTGATGCCGAGGGCCTTCAGTCTCTCACCCGGGGCATGCTCCATCAGATACGAACGAAAGGCCGCCATGCAGTGTTTGCAGAAGCAGCCGTTCAGCCACGTGACCGACCCCGAGGTTCCGCGATAGTCGTCGATATGCAGGCCGTCGGGCGCGACCTTCATGACCTGCTCCAGCCGCGTATTCAGGTAGCGCCGATACAGCGGGCTGTTCGTGCACCACCAGTAGGCGGGCCGGCCCTTGTGGATGTGGTCGGTCAGCCAGGGCACGACGAAAGGCTCGCCGGCGAAGTTGCGGCAGGCGGCGTCGAGGAAGTCCGGGTCGAAGTCGATGACGTTCTTGAACTCGGTGAGAAAGCCCACACTGCAGGTGAACTGCCGCACGCCCTTGTCGTGGGCGGTCTGGACGCGCTCGGCGTTGGCCCACCCCGCCCAGCCGAGCACCGTGCAGCCGTACGGCTCGTACATGCTCGCGCTGTCGTACATGAACACGATGTCCGAGTGTCGGATGGCGCGCGAGGCCGGTTCGGCCAGTACGCTGTCACCCAGCGACAGAACCAGCGTAGCAACGGCCAGGCTCCTCATGGTGAATCCTCTCCTCTCGGGCGGCGGTTGGTTCACTCGACCTTATGCTCGTCGTTCGGGTCGAACGCGGGGACGACCACGTTGATGATCTTGAAGTGTCCACGGGCGGCGTGCGGCGTGCCCGGTGGGATCATGACGGTCGTGCCCGGCCGGAACGGATGACGCACGTCGCCCAGCTCGATCTCGCCCTCGCCTTCGAGGCAGTGATAGAACTCCGTCATTCGCTTGTGGTAGTGCTTCTTCGCTTCGCCACGGATCTCCACGACGTGAAGACTGGCCGGGGCGCCGTCGGCCGCGCCGATGATCCGAAACGCATCGCCGCACGGGCATTTCGTCGGCGGGGTCTCGGACAACTGCCGGATGATCGCCTCGGGTGTCTTGTCGCTGGTCGTTTCCGCCATGGTGCTCTCGCAACTCCAAGTTGCCCGGAGCGTGCCGGGACGCTCAGTGGATTAGAGCGGCCGGTCAACGCTGCTGCAACTGGCGTGGCGCCTCAACCCGATCGAAGTCTGTCCGTGGGGCGGATGCCGGCTCTGCCGGCATCCCACGCTCCCTGACGGTCGCGTCTCGGTGTCGGATACACGTCGCCGGCTCCGAGACGGTGCGCCAGCGTTTCCACGGTACGTATGCTTGCTGGGTTCTCGTTCCTCAGGTGGCCGGGTGGGCGCGCATTTCGTGCGGCGGCAGGGGGCTCTCGTGATCGGCCGATCGCCGCTCGGCGGGCGGTTTGGCCAACTCGTCCGGGCGCACCTGACGGATTGCGCCGTCTTCGAGCAGGAGGACCGTGTCGGCCAGACGCCGGGCCTCGCTGAGGTTGTGCGTGACGTGCAGGGTCGTGACGCCGGTGCGCTCCCGGATGGCCTCCAGTAACGTGTACATGCCCTCTCGCGTTTCCTCGTCGAGGGCGCTGAGCGGTTCGTCCATGCAGAGCGTGGTCGGATGGAACGCGAGCGCCCGGCCGAGGGCGACGCGCTGTTTCTCGCCGCCGCTCAAGCCCAGCGTCGTGCGGTCGAGCAGGTGGCGGATCTCCAGCATGTCGGCCAGTTCGCCCACCGTCCGGTCGATTTCGCGTCGCGGGGTCTTGCGGATCGTCAGCGCGAAGGCAAGCTGCTCGCGGATCGGCATCGTTGTGAACAGAGCGCCGTCCTGCGGGACGTAGCCGAGGTTTCGCTCGGCGGGCTTGCGTGCGGTCACGTCGCGCTCGCCGAGCGTTATTCGACCGCCCAGGATCGGCTTGAGCCCGGCAATCGCTTCGAGGATGGTCGTCTTGCCGCTTCCGGTCTTGCCCATGAGGACGCCGTACGCGCCCGTGGGGACCTCGAACGAGACGCCTCGCACCTCGAACGCACCCGCCCGCACGAATAGCTCTTCGACCCGAATCACGTCGCTTCTCGCTCCGAGCTTAGGTGAAGAAGGGTGCCACTGGCAGCTTGTCTGCCAGTGCGGAACGCCGGCACGGGCAGATCCCAACGTAGTGCGTGTCTAGTATCTTGGGTGGCATGGGCAGGCATCGCTCGCGTGCGAGCGAGGTTTGCCCGTGGGCGGCGTGAACACGCTTGCAGCCACGGGCAAAACCCAACCCTGTCAGGTTGGGCCCTGCCCATGCCACCCGCGGTAAACGCGTACCCAACGCACGGCGGGACCCGTGGTACCCAGACCCATCGGTTGTCTTTGCTGCGCATAGGCACACTCATAGTGTCAGACTGCGCGAGCCCCACAGTCGCGCGATCACCAGGACGAAGATCGCGGCGAATACCATGATCAACGAAACCGCCACCGCCGCCTCGAGGTCGCCGATGCTGAGTTCGAGGAAGACGGTGGTGGAGAGCACCTCGGTCTTGCCGCGGGTGGCTCCGGCGAAGACCAACAGCGGTCCGAACTCGCCGAGTGAGCGGGCCCAGGCAAGTGTGGCCGCGGTCAGCATGCCGCGTTTGGTCTCGGGCAGCACCACACGCCCGAACGCCTGGGCTCGGGTGCAACCGAGGGTCAGGGCAACCTGTTCCCGCCGGGCGTCGATCTGGTCGAAGGTGGCCCGCATGATCCGCACGGCGAACGCGCAGGCGACCATGAACTGGGCGAGGATCACGGCCGGGATCTGGTAGACGACCGCCTCGCGCACCACGAGCGGCAAGTACTGGAACAGGATCAGGAGACTCAGGCCGACGACCAGCGGCGGCAGGACGATGGGGATGTCGAGCACCGCGTCGATCAAGTTCCGGCCGAAGAACTGATAGCGCGACAGCAGGTAGCCGACCGGCACCGCGACCCACAGCGAGAGGATTGCGGTCATGGTGCAGGAGATCAGCGTCAGCTTGATCGAGTACTGGATGTCGGCGTCGGCGAGGGCGGCCCCAATCGGCGTGTCGGCAATGAACGCGAGGATCGGCGGGGCATCGGGCCACGCGGACGCTGCATCCTCCTCGCCGCGCATCATGTAGGCCGCGTCGGCGACGAGCATGGCGATGATGAGCACCAAGTACGTCGCACTGATGACGGCGAGGACAGCGAAGAACGGCGTGTCCGAGCCGACGTGGTGCTCTCGACCGAGGGCGGGTGCGGCCGTGCGGCTCATTGCGTGCTGGTCCCCTGCGGCTGCGACGCGGGCGCGCTCGCGGCAGACCCTTTTCCGCCGAGGCGCCACACGAAGCCGGCGGACTCGAACGAGTCGCGCGACTGCGAAATGGCCTGGTACATCCGCCGACCGAGATGCTTGTATTCGCTGGAGCGGGCGATGCTGTACGGCTGTACTGCCTTCGCCAACGGCGAGTCGATCGGGATCGTGTCGATCTTGTCGGCCTCGGCTCGGGCGTCGGTGGCGTAGGCCAGCGTGGCGTCGGCGGCGGCGGTGGTGACCGTCGGCACGAGCATGGCCGAGCTGGCCGTCTCGGTGACGATGTTCTTCCGGTCGAAGAGCGTCCTGTACACGCCCTCCGCTTCGAGCAGGCGCTTCGTGAGCACGCCGATGGTGCACTGGTCGGGCTGGCCGACCGCCACGCGAATGCCGGGACGGGTCAGGTCGCTGAGCTTCTGGATGTTCTTGGGGTTATCCTCCTGGACGACGATGACGATGTCGGTGTTCGAGATGTTCACGTCATCCTGGAACCAGTCGCGAACGGTGTCGAGGTAGTACACGTCGCAGGCCATGTACATGTCGGGGAAGCCGCTCTCGCAGTTCATGCGGATCGACTTCATCTGACCGGTGAGGATGCCGCATCCGTTGTAGATCGTGTTGATCTCGACGCCCTCGCGCGCGGCGAACGCCTTGATGATCGGGGCGAGGGCCTTGCGGTTGACCGAGCCGGCGTAGAACGGGAGCTGCGGCGTCTCGGCGCCCCACACGTCGCCATCGACCGGTTCGTAGCCCATGGCCTTGAAGGTCTGCAAACCGCGGTCGCGAGCCGCGAGGAAACGGGCAAACCGCAGGGCGGCGGTGGGTTGCTTCGAGGCGGTCATCACACCAACGGTGATGTGGGACGTGCCGGCGTCGAGCTCGGGAGTGCGGACGGCCTCGAGGTCGGGGTACTGGTTGCATACGGCGTCCCAGATGATGGCTGCGTCCACGCTGCCGACCTTCACGTCGTTGGCGACTTCGGGCACGGTGGGCTTGAACACACCCTTGTCGCGTGTGTGTTTCTCGACGTCGACCCAGTGGCCCGAGTCGGTGAGCAGTCGTCGCGTGGTCTTGCCGATGGCGGCCTGGTCGGGGTTACCCAGGGCGACGCGCACGTCGGCACGAAGCAGGTCGGCGACGGCCTTGATGTTCTTCGGATTGCCCTTCTGCACCGCGATCACGGGGCGCATGTCGGCGATGGGAATCTGTTCCCGGACCAAGCCCTTCTGCTTCGCGAGTTCGGTGTAGCTACTGTCGCCGGCGAGGTAGAGGTCGCCGACCTTGCCCACCTCGATCTGGTTCAGAAGCGTGTTGGACCCGCCGTACTGGAGCTGGATCCGGCTTCCGTACGCCGCCTCATAGTCGGCCGCGATCTGTTCGACCGGTTTGCGCATACCGGCCGCACAGAACATGGTCAGCTCGCTTGCCGGAGCCTGCTCGCCGCCGCGGAACAGGAGGTACCCCAGTCCCGCGGCGGCGACGGAGCCGGCCGCAATGACGTACAGCGGATTCGTCCTTCCTGCGGCGTGCATCTGGTGGTCCCCGATCCCATTCCCACGTGTCGTTCTCTTGCTCAGCATTGTACGCCTCGACTATTCGTCGTCCGTTGGGAGGTGGCCGCAGACGGGACAATCCCGGCGCCGCGGCACTCGCAGCCGCTGGAATCGCATCGACTGCGTGTCGTAATACAGTATCGTTCCGGTCAGCAACTCGCCGAACCCGGCCAGCAGCTTGATGCCCTCGAGCGCACCCACGCAACCGGCCAGGCCCGACACCGCGCCGAACACGGGGAACTGGCGCTTCCAGGTGTCGGGCTTCTCGGGACAGATGCACGCCAGGCACGGTGTCTCGCCGGGGATGATCGTCGTGACCTGCCCCTCCATGCCGTACATCGCGCACTCGATCATCGGCTTGTTCTGCTGTACGCACTGGCGGTTCATGGCGAACCGCTCCTCGAACAGCGGGGCGCAGTCGAAGACGATGTCGACCTGCTCGACGAGTCCGGCCGCGTTCTCCTCGCTGACGTTCTCGGGCACGGTGACGACTTCGAGCCTCGGGTTGATCTCGCGCAGTCGCCGCGCGGCGCACTCGACCCGCGGCTTGCCCAGCCAGTCGTGGGTCATCAGCACCTGTCGGTTCAGGTCACTGGGTTTGACGTTGCCGCCGTGGGCGAGCACGAGCCGGCCGATGCCGGCCATGGCCAGCTCGAGGGCGAGCGGGCCGCCGAGCCCGCCGGTGCGCGACACCAGCGCCGACGCCGACTTGAGCTTGCGCTGCCCGGCCTCGCCGAAGTCGCGCACCCAGATCTGCCATTCGTAGACCGCCTGCTCTTCCGGCGTCAGCGATGACGACACAACCAATGCCTCCACTGCGAGTCTGTCTCAGCAGGGTGCCACGGGCAGCTTGCCTGCCCGTGTTCTGCGGCAAAGGCACTGGCAGGCAAGCTGCCCGTGGCACCCGAAGCAACGCCTACTTGGATAGGCTCTCGGCCATCATGTCGACTCGGTGGCCTCCGCACTTGGTGGCGACGCCGGTGGCTTGGGTGCGTCGCCGCCCGGCGACGAGAAGAACAACCGCACCGCCGCCACCATCATGACCACCGCGAACAGCTTGCGCAGCACCGCCCCCGACGCCCACCCCGCGATCGCGGCCCCGAGGTACGCTCCGACCACCGCCCCGCAAGCGAGCAACACGGCTGCTGTCGGGTAGAAGGGGATGTCCGGGTTCATCTTGTAGCGAATCGCCGACACCAACGCCATCGGCACCATCACGGCGAGGCAGACGCCCTGCGCCGATTTCTGGCCGAAACTGAAGAACAGGACCAGCACCGGGATCAGAATGATCCCACTGCCGACGCCGAACGTAGCCCCGAAGATGCCGCACACCAGACCCAGGAGCAAGTACGCCCACCACAATTGCCCGATTGCCTCCGGCATGGACCAGTACCTCCACTTCTCGCGTGTAGGTCGTCAGTGCACAGGGTTACTGCCGGCGCTCCGCGTCAGACCTTGCGGGACAGCCATCCGAGCGAGGCGGCGTACTACTGGGACGCGGCCGTCGGCATTGTCGTGGCCGGCCGTGACGACGGCGGTTCGCCGGCCCGAAGGAACTCCTCCGCCGTCAACGCTGAATCGCAAATGCGCACTTCATCGAACGTCGCCTTGACGAATCGGAACCCCTCCGGCTTCGCGTCGCCTTCGCCGCCGAGTTGGTACGAGATCGCCGCACGCCGCAACGGCCCCTTGACCTCGTACGTTTTCGTACTCACCGGTTTGTAGTCCTGGTACACGGTGACCGTCGCCTTGCCGGTCGACTCGTCGTACGAGTAGACGGCTGCGACATGATGCCAGCGTCGATCGTTCAGGTTGCCGCCGCGGCCCGAGTTGTGTGTCGCATCGAACTTGCCGACCGACGACTGTGCATCACACTGAATCGTACCGCTGCCGTTCACGAACAGCGCCATATGATCGCCGCCGTCCGACGTCTGGTTCCACTTGCCGACGAGCAGCCCGGTGCGATCGTCGCCGTTGACCGGTGCGTCCAATCGCACGAAAGCCTCGAGTGTCTGGGCCGTCGTAGCCTTCTCGCTGTCGAGATCCGTGCTGTCGCCCGCGCCGAGACGCAGGTAGTCGTCCTCTCCGTCGCAGCGCACGGCGCCGTCGTTCTGGCGGGTCACCGTGGTGAGCGGGTCGAGAATCCAGGGCGAGGGCACGTCGTCGACGAACGCCGGTGCGTTGCCGCGTCCGTCGCCCACGACGGCCGCGTCGGGTACCGCTCCCGCCGAGTCCGCTCCGTCGTGATCGAGGCGCCAATACCCGACCGCACGCTTCGTCGACGGCAGCGCCTTCATGTAGGCCAGCAAATCGGCCATGTCCTGCGGCTTCAGCCCTTCGCCGAGGTCCTCCGGCATGAGCGAGAGCATCGACGAACTCATCGCCTCGATGTTCTGCCGGAGCATCACCTCCACCGAACCGTCGGACTTGGCCAGCGTGACGCTGTTTGCGGTTTCGGCCATGATGATGCCCGAGATCACCTCGCCTCGCGTCGTCTCGACCAGGTAGTTCATGTAGCCCGGCGCGGTAGCGGCATTGGGGGCAAGGATGTCAACGAGCAGTGCGTCCTTCGAACGTCCGATGACGCTCGTCAGATCCGGTCCCACCTGCTGGCCCACGTCGCCAACCTTGTGACATGTTGCGCAGAGCTCGACAAAGAGCTCGCCTCCGTGTTTCGTGTGCCCTTCAAGTTCGAGTGCGGGCTTCAGTGCGGCGAGGGCCTCTGCCGTGTCCGTTGATGTGGGTGTCTTGAATAGTGCTTCCGCGCGGGTCCGCAGCTTCTCGTTCGGGTGACGCAACAGTTGATCGCGCCGCATGGCGTCGAATGCGAACACCGGCACGACCTCCTCCTCTACTGCGTCGAGTAACAGGGGAACCCACTCGGTGCGGCGCAACAGGATGTCCAGGGCTTGCTTCTGCACGGCCGGACCCAGGCCGCGCCACATGTCGACCAGGAACAGCCCCGCCTCCTCGTCGCGGAACCTCGCCAGAGCCGACACCGCCGCCGCCTGCAACCGCCGCGGTTGCTGCGCTCCAAGCAGTGACTCGAATGGGTCGAGGACTTCGTCCAACTGCCCGTAGGCGAGCATTTCCACGGCCTGGACGCGCTCGGTCAAAGGCTGTTTGTCGTCGAGGGCTGACTTGACGGCGCGCTTGACGATAGCCGCCTGCTCCGGCGAGGGGGTCATATCGAGGAAGGAGGCGATGCGTTGCCCCGCGCGTTGCACTTCGACGGTTGCGTCACTGAGCAGCTTCAGTACTCGCGGCTGAGCGGCGGGCAGTCGGATCTTCTCCGCCTTGCCCTGAGCGAGCCCCTTGGCCAGGTTCTCCAGCCCGATCATTCGCCACCACGAAGGTCCCGAGCCGCGTCCCTCACACAGTCGAAGCAGCGTTGCGATCTCGTCGTCGCTCTGTCGGGTGCCGATCATCCGGGCGAACTCGGCCACCCAGATGCGGCCCGCGGGCGTGGACCCCTTCAGCAGTGAGGCGTCTTTTGTCGCGAGTTCGGTGAGCAGTTGTGCGGTCCGATTCGCGACCGAGCTGAGCACGGCGGTGCGCACCCACCGATCGTCCCCGTCGCGATTCGCGATGCCCGCCAGGGCTTGCACCGCCCGCGGATCGTCCATCTCACCGAGCGAGAACGCCACCTGAAACCGCAGCCGGGAGTCTGCGTGGTCGGCCAACGCGAGCACCTTGTCGCGAGCGACCTTCGACGTGCCGAACACGGTCTCGGCCAGCCGGACCGCGTTCTCTCTCGCCCGCGGGTGCGGGTCGTCGAGAGCACGTTCGATCGTCGGTGCGTCGAGGCCGCCCAACGCGTGCAGTGTCCACAGTGCGTGTACGCGTCCCTGCGGGAGTCTGCACGCCGCCGCCAGTTCCCGCAGGGCCGGGACGGCGCTTGTATCCTTGCGGGTCACGAGCAGACGCTGTGCGGTGGTCCGACGCCATCCGTTGGGGTCGGCGAGGGCCTGAACGAGCTCGGCGGTGCTTGCGCCGCCCAGTCGCGGTGGGGGCTTGTACGTCCAGCCCTTCGGAAAGACGCGGTAGATCCGGCCGAGGTGGTTGCCGGCCTGAACGTTGATGACCTTCTCCAGTTCGTCGGGGATCCACTCGGTGTGCTCGATGAACTGGCGGTACATGTCGTTGACGTAGAGGGCGCCGTCAGGCCCGTCGGCGAAGGACACCAACCGGCACCACGGGTCGGTCGAGGTCAGGAACTCGACTTCCGGTCGGGCCCGCCGCGCCGAGACCACCGGGCGATCGGTGTTCCTCAGCACGAGACGAACGACCAGGTTCGCCACCGACTCGGTCACGAAGGCGTTCCCGTGATACGCCGGCGGCAGCAGGTTCCCGCGGTAGACGAAGACCCCCCCGGCGGCCGTGATGTAGCCGAGGTGCGTCAGGTCGATCCATCTCGGCGTCTGCTCGCTGGTTGGATAGACGCGCGGGGCGTCCCCGTGTTCGCACACGTTGACGTGTGGTGAACGAACCACCAGATAAGGGTTCCGCCTCACGTACCGGCTCGGCAGGACCATCTCGTGGATGATCAGACGGTTGCTGCACAGGAATCGCCGGCCCCAATTGTCGAAGGCGACGCCGAATTGCCCGTACCCCGAGATGGCTTCGAACTCTTCCGTTCCCGGCCGGAAGCGGAAGTCGCGCCCGCGAATCGGCACTTTCTTGCCCGGGAACTTCGGCGAGGTCACCGTGCCGTGGCTGTCACCGTTCGAGCAGTAGATCCAGTTGTCGAGTCCCCATTGCAGGCCGTTGACCTCGTGCTGCGGGTTCCACACACCGAAGCCCTCGAACACCACGCGGCGCACGTCGGCCCGGTTGTCGCCGTCGGTGTCCTTGAAGTACCAGATGTGCGGGGCACTGGACACGTACAGCCCGCCGTCCCAGGGGATCGCGTTGGTCGGGTAGCCGAGCTTGTCGGCGAAGATCGTGCTCGTTTCGTAGAGCCCGTCCCCGTCGCGATCCTCGAGCAGACGGACCCGCCCCTGCTTCTCGTCTCCGTCGGACCCCGCGGGGTACGTGCCCATTTCGACTACGTACAGCCTGAGATCCTCGTCGAACACGATGCCCACCGGGTCGATCGTTTGCGGCTCGCGGGCCACAAGCCCAATGGCCAGATCGTCGGGCAGCTTGAAGTCGGCGACGGCCTCCGCCGGCGTCATTGTCTTGTCCGGCGGCACGTACGCGGTCAGCGGCTTGTCGACGACGAAGTTCTGTCCGTACAAGCCGGCCGGCCAGCCGACCCATGTGAGGCTCACAACCAGAGCCGACAATACCGCTGGAATGATATTTCGGGCCTCTATTCGCATGTTCCCGTCAGCCTCTCTACGCAAGGAGTGACAGATATCAAGAGGAAGCGACGCGCGGGTCGCGCCGCCACGCAGCAAGTGCATCGTATCGCCGCGTTCGAGGCAGGTCTAGCCCGCGCGATGCAGGCTGACGTGTGCAATGAAGAGATTTACCTCCGATTATCTCAGATAAGTTGACGGCATCGGTGTCGTCCACTCTGATCTCGCTGAGGAGGGCAAGCGGTTCCGAAGGCCACGTCGACCACAATCCGAGGAATGCACTCAATGGCTCTACCGGAACATAGACCCATGCGAACGCCGACCGACAGCCATCTATCCCGATCCTTCCTTCGCCCGGCCGCTCTGCTCGTGACGGGCACGGTCTTCCTGGCCGCACCGGGTCGCTTCGGCATGGCCGCCGATGGAAAGTGGTCGCCTCCGCCGCCCACGACGTGGTTTTGCGAATATACCGCCGACGCGGTGCCCGATAAGGCCGTTCCTCGTTGGGTCCCCAGCCTGAAACCCAACACCGAACGCACGGTCGAGCAGGGCGTCCTGCGCATCGTGGATTCCGGGAAACGCAGCGGCGAACTGCATTGCTACCGCCGGTCGTGGCGAGTCGACCCGTCGGCGGGCGGCCTCGTCGAAGCCCGCGTCAAGGTCATCGCCAACGACGGCCGGTCGGGGATCTGCATCCTCGTGGCCGACGGCGAACACGAGGTTGGGCTGACGCTCTACCCGGATCGTGTCGCCGTCGAATCGTTGGGGATCACGCACAAGATGCAAACCACGGACGACTACCACGTATACCGCATCGCGGTGCGGCGGGACGACTTTCATCTCTGGGTGGACGGAAAATCGGTCATCGACGGCACAGGTCGCCACACTCACCCGGCCCACAGCTCGCGGAACTGCGTCTCGTTCGGATCGATCAGCAGCGCTGCCCAATCCGAGGCTCTATGGGACTTCGTTCGCTATGCGTCCTATGGCCGACTGAATCCGCCCCCGTGCGTTGCCGGTGCCCGTGACGTAGTCATCTACAAGGAAGCGGATGTCTATGCGTGCTTCCCCTCGTTGCGGGAGACGGAGGATGGCACGCTGGTCACGGGTTTCGGGACCCGTACGCGGCGCTCCCACATCGATCCCACCGGGGGCAGTGCAACCCGTATCTCCAGGGACAAGGGGCGGACCTGGGAACAACCGCCCAACGGATTCCGGGCCGTCGATCCGTCGCTGCGGTGCAAGGACGGCTCCCTGGCCCTCGCCGGGGCCAACAGTTGGCGTCACGTGCCGGAGTCGCGCCGAAGCGAGTTCGAGGAACGGGACATCACCGTTCGCCAGGTCCGCCCCGGCGTTGTGGCGTATCTTCAAGGTGCCTACGCCCGTCGAAGTGTCGACGGCGGCAAGACCTGGGAGAAGCGACAACTCGATCTGCCGGGCCACCGATCCCTGATGGGCTACAACTCCGGAGCGCGGTGCGCGCTCCGGTCCGGCGTACGTCTGGTGGCCGTGTACGGACGGCTTCACGGTGACAAGACGGGCCGGACCTTCGTCCTGCGCTCCGATGACGACGGGAAGACCTGGTGGTTCCTGCCCTTGGCCGCCGACCCGGCCGGCAGAGTCACCCTCAACGAGACGGCGCTCGTAGAGAACGGTGACGGTCAGGTCATCGCCATGATGCGGTCCGAGCCTTCCGCGGGCGGGCACCTCTACCAGTCGGTCAGCGACGACGGCGGCATCACCTGGTCGCCGCCTCACCGGACCGAGATCTGGGGCTATCCCGCCCATCTGCTTCGGCTCGACGACGGCCGTATTCTCTGCAGCTACGGCTATCGCCGCGGAGCCATCGGCGTCCGCGCCGTGCTCAGCGCCGACGGCGGCCGCACCTGGGATACCGACAACGTGCTCGTCATCCGCAGCGACGGAAACGACCCCGGTAGCGACAACGGCTATCCCATCAGCGTGGAAACCGAGCCCGGCGAGGTGTTCACGATCTACTACATCAACACCGACGACGGCGTCACGCACGTGGCCGGCACGATCTGGAATGTGCCCAAGCCGACGGCGACGCAACCGAGCCGGTAGCCTTGGCGGGTGCCGGGTGCCACTGGCAGCTTGCCTGCCAGTGCTTTGGCCGCACAATGCATGCGGATCTCGACATGCGCTGGTGGCTTGAGCGGGCGCTTCGCACGAGCCGTCTCGGTTGCGTACAATGCCGGTGTAGTCGACTCACCCGCACTCGGAATCGAGACGGTTCGTGCCGGACTCCCCATCGAATGGCGACAGGACGCGGGGCTCACGGTGGTTGCACGGCAGCGTGCGATCGGCCGTGTTCCTGCTCGCGCTGCCCGTGCTCGGTGAGCAACTGCTCAGCTCGTTCGTGGGCATGTACGACATGTTCCTGGCCGGAACGATCTGGCCCACGAAACTGTCGGCGGTCGGCTTCGCATCCTACGTGGACTGGCTGGTGATCATCGTGTTCGGGCTCGTCGGGGCCGGGGCGACGGCACTGGTGGCCCGGGCCGTAGGCATGGGAGATCGGCAACTCGCCCAGCGTACTACGAACCAGGCGATCTCCTTGGGGCTTGCCCTCGGCGCGATGGCCGCAGTCGGCATTTACGCGTGCGCGCCCGTGCTCGGGGCCGTGCTGGGGTTGCGCGGCGAAGCGCTCGCGGTCACCACCAGTTACCTGCGGATCGTGTCGGTCGCTCACCTGGCCACGGCCGTGACGCTGACCGCGACGGCGTGCCTGCGCGGTGCGGGTGACACCGTGACCCCGATGTTGGTCCTCGGGCTGACCAACGTGGTCAATGTCGTCGTCTCGTCGCTGTTGGTCCTGGCCCCCGGACCACTCAAGTCGTGGGGCTTCAAGGGCATCGCGGTCGGAACGGTTGTTGCGCGGCTGCTGGGTGTATTGGTGATCCTGTGCGTGCTGATCGCGGGCCGGAGTGGTTTGCGTCTTCGTCTCACAGCCATGCACCCGCATATCGCGACGGTGCGACGCATCCTGCGCGTCGGCGTGCCCGCGTTGCTGGACGGTCTGGTCATGTGGTTCGGCCACTACGCGTTTATGATGATCATCACGCGGATGGGATCGCCGGAGGAGTCCACGCTCAATTACGCGGCCCATATCATAGGCATTCGCATCGAGTCGCTGACCTACCTGCCCGCCATGGCGTGGTCAATTGCCGCCGCCACGCTCGTTGGTCAGGGGCTCGGTGCACGCGACCCGCAGCGGGCGCGGCGGGCCGGGCACGAGGCGGCGCGCCAGGGCACGGCCCTCATCGTGCTGGTCGGCGTGATGTACTTCGTCTTTGCCCCGCAGCTCTACCAACTCTTCACACTGTACGAGCAGAACCCCGACGTTGTGACCGACGTGGAGGCCATCGGCGTGCCGGCCTTGCGGCTACTGGCGTTCTTCCAGCCTGCACTGGCCCTGGTCATCATCTACGTGGGCGCGCTCCGTGGAGCTGGCGACACGCGGTACCCGCTGCTGTTCACGCTTCTCGGCATCACGTTCGTGCGGCTGCCGCTGGCGTATCTTTGCGGCCACGTGCTGGACTGGGGGCTCGTCGGAGCATGGATCGGGATGTGTGGTGATCTCACCCTCCGGGCCACGCTGCTGGTGTGGCGCTTCACCCGAGGAAACTGGGAGAAGACGAGAGTGTGATTGAGTGTGGAGAGATGAGGGATGGCGCGCGCGACCCATCCTTCATCTCTTATCCCTGATCACTCATCGCCGTTCAATCAGGCTGCTTGCGCGGGTTTCAGACCGGTGAGTTCGACGATCTTGTCGAAGCCTTCCGGGTCGTGGATGGCCACTTCAGCGAGCATCTTGCGGTTGAGCGTGATGTTCGCCTGCTTGAGTGCGTTCATGAACTGGCCGTAGCGGATGCCGCGGCCTTCGCAGGCGGCGGTCACGCGGATGATCCACAGGCGGCGGAAATCGCGTTTGCGGTTTCGGCGATCACGGTAGGCCATGCAGCCGGCGCGGACGACCGCTTCCTTGGCCATCCGATAGAGCTTGCTCCGGCTGCCGTAGTAGCCCTTGGCGGCCTTGAAAACGCGTTTCTTCTTTCGGTGTCGGGCAGCGCCCAATCTCGCGCGTGGCATGGTGGAATGCTCCCGGTTCTCGGTGGCGCGACCTCTAAATACCCAGGGCGGACTTGATTCGGCGGGTCTCGGCGGGGCCGAGAGTGGCCGTACCGCGGAGGTGCCGTCGGCGTTTAGCGCTCTTGCCGCTCATCAGGTGCCCGGCATTGGCCCGCTTATGGGTCACCTTGCCGCTCCCGGTGACTTTCAGCCGTTTCTTCAAACCCTTATGCGTCTTCTGCTTAGGCATCGAATCCATCCCGCAGGGTACACGATCCACTCGCTGTGGAGCCCCCCCTTATACGCGAATTCCCTGTTCGTGGCAAGGGGCTTTTTGGCGGTTGTCGCCCGGCCGCCCGGCTGCCGACACCGGGAG
>CAYMME010000001.1:29454-84381 GCA_964391465.1 uncultured Planctomycetales bacterium | reverse complement strand
CACTGCAGCAATTGGCGGAAGCGAACATTGAGGAGGCGATGAAGGGGTTTGGCCAATTGCTGCAGTGGGATTACAATTACCGCGACGTACGGCAAAGAATGAACAAGCTGACCTCAGACTAGAGGATTGCGGCAGAAGGAGTACAGCTACAGTGGCACACTCGTTGTCGGCGAAGAAACGGATTCGGCAGAACGTGAAGTCCCGGGAGCGAAACCGGGCGCGAAAGAGCCGGGTCAAGACGCAGATCCGGAAGTTGACCGATGCCCTGGGCGCGCAGGACGCCGAGCGTGCCGAGGTCGAACTGCGCCGGACCTGTCGCGAACTCGATCGCGTGGCCGCGAAGGGCACGCTACACAAGAACACCGTTGCACGCCGCAAGTCACGCCTGCAGAAGAGGTTGAACGCCCTCACCACGAAGTAGGCGCCGAGTGCCCCATTCTCGGCTCGCCGAATGCGAGACCAGGGTGCGGGGCTGGTGCGCGCCGAGAGATGCCCGTCCCCCATCCTTCGCCAACGGCCGCGAAGGACGGGGCGCCCGGTGGGCCACCCCTTTGCGCGCGGCGACCGCGATGATACAACAGGCGGTGCCCGACGACCCCGGGCACCGCAACGGACGCACCCATGAGTCTTTTTCGACCCCAGATCGAAGCGATGGACGGCTACACGCCGGGCGAGCAGCCGCTCGACCCGAGTGTGATCAAGCTGAACACCAACGAGAACCCCTATCCGCCCTCACCCGCGGCCATCGAGGCCATCCGGTCCATCCAGCCCGAGCAGCTCCGGCGGTACCCCGACCCGATGGGCAGTGCTTTTCGCGCGCGGGCGGCGGAGGTGCTCGGCTTCGATCGGGAGATGATCATCTGCGGCAACGGCATGGACGACGTGCTGAACCTCACGGTGCGGGCGTTCTCGGGCCCGGAAGCCAAGCTGGTGTATCCCACGCCGACCTACACGCTCTACGCCGTGCTTGCGGCCATTCAGGCCTCCATGGTGCAGGAAGTCCCGTTTCCCGACGATTACGCGGTGCCGATCGACGCCCTGGCCGCGGCCAACGGGCAAGTGACCTATCTGGCCAACCCCAACGCCCCCTCGGGGACGATGGCCTCGGTCGAGCAGGTCGACGCCCTGGCCTCGCGGCTGAGTGGCGTGCTGGTGGTGGATGAGGCCTACGTCGACTTCGCCGAGTGGAATTGCCTGTCGCTCGTCCGCCGCCACGAGAACGTCCTCGTGCTGCGGTCGATGTCGAAGGGCTACGCCCTGGCCGGCATGCGGTTCGGCTACGGCGTCGGGCCGCGGCGGCTCATCGACGGGTTGCTCAAGGTCAAGGACTCCTACAACGTCGACGCGATCTCGATCCTCGCGGCCACGGCCGCCATCGGAGACCAGGAATACGCTCGCCAATGCTGGGACCGCATCCGCAGCGAGCGACAACGCCTCTGCGGCAGCCTGACGGAGCTGGGTCTGACGATGCTACCCTCGCAATCGAACTTCCTGCTCGCAACGGTCCCGTCGGACCCGGGGGCCGACGCGGTCTACGAACGACTGAAGGCCCGGCGGATTCTGGTGCGATACTTCAATACGCCCGGACTCGACGACAAGCTCCGGATCACCGTCGGAACGCCCGAGCAGAACGACGCCCTGCTTGCGGCATTGGGCGAGATCCTGGCGTAGCGGGCTATGCCCGCTGACGGATCCGCGTACCCGACCTACGGCGAGGTTTGCTGTGGCGAAACGCAAAGCAACGATCAAACGCAAGACCAAAGAGACGGACATCTCGCTGTCGCTGGACCTTGACGGCTCGGGACAGGTGTCGGCCGAGACGGGGGTGGGGTTCCTCGACCACATGCTCGACCACATCGGCCGGCACGGGCTATTCGACCTGGAAGTCACAGCCACCGGCGACCTACACGTCGACGACCACCACACGGTCGAGGATGTCGGCATCTGCCTTGGCGAAGCTCTGGCCGAAGCCCTCAGCGACAAGAAGGGCATCCGCCGGTTCGGCTCCGCATCGGTGCCGATGGACGAGGCGCTGGCCGACGTCGCGGTCGATCTGTCCGGCCGGGCGGCTTGCGTCTGCCAGATTCCCTTCACGGGACCCAAGATCGGCACGTTCGACGTCGAGTTGGCCGGTGAGTTTCTGCGCGCCATCGCGCATAGCGGCAAGTTCAACCTGCACGTCAACGTCCGCTACGGCGGCAACAACCACCACATGGCCGAGGCGGCCTTCAAGGCCCTGGCCCGCGCTCTGTCCGATGCGACCCGCATCGACAAGCGCATCAAGGGCGTCCCGAGCACGAAGGGTAAACTGTAGGATTGGCAGTGCCCATTACTTGAATGCGTGCGTCCGCCGCGCGCTTCTGCCTCGAGGTGCCTGTGCGGTATCATATCCGCATGTCCACCGGCTCCGGTTTGCGCATCTCGCTGGCCTCGAAATGCCGTCTGCTGTTCGGGCTTGCGGTGGCCCTCATCATGATCGTGGCCTTGTTCCTGCCGGCCCAGCGCATGGAGATGCTGGTCGAGCAGTTGAACTACTACAAGGCCCGGCAGATTGCGCTCGCGGTGCGGGCCCGGCCCGAGTTCCGGGCCGGCGACCTGGGCGGGGCCGCGGAGGCACTGGCCGCATGGTGGCCCGGCTACGCGGAAGCGCAAGACCTGACCGCACCGATGCCGGCCCTGCTTCGCCTGTCGTGCGCCGATGAGCTGCCGGACACCGCCGACGCGTTCCAAACGCGAGCGGTCAGGAACATGTGCCCGGTCGACAACACCGAGGCGACGGGCAAGCTCGACTCCGACTACGCCACCGAGCGGGACGACGAGGGCCACCACCGGTTCCGGTACGCCCTGGCGATCCGCAGCACGGGTGAGCACGGTTCGCCGCGCGACGCGCTGCTGGGTGTCGTCTTCGTCGAGCTTCCTCCGGCGGCGCTCGAGCAGGCGGTGTGGAATCGGCTCGTGATTCTCGCCTCGGGTGCGGCCGCAGGGCTGGCCGCGATCCTGGTGTTCTATCTCATCACGCAGCGGCTGTTGCTGTCACCACTGCGCGACCTTCGACACACTGCCGACAAGGTTTCAGCCGGCGACCTTTCCGTCCGGGCCGGCGTGGCCACCGGCGACGAGTTCGAGCGGCTCGGCGACGCGTTCAACCGCATGCTCGAGAACCTCAAGAACGCGCAGGACGAGCTGCAGAAGACGAACAAGTCGCTCGACGTGAAGCTCGGCGAGCTGGCCGAGGCCAATGTCGCCCTGTTCGAGGCCGACAAGCTCAAGACCGAGTTCCTGGCCAATGTCACGCACGAACTGCGAACGCCCTTGTCGTCGATCCTCGGCTTCGCCGAACTGCTCAAGGAGGGCTTCGAGGGGGACTCGGCCCGCCGCACGGAGGACTCGGCCGCCCGCGCCGGACGGCTTACACGCTACGCCAACAACGTCCTCACGAGCGCCCGCATGCTGCTGAACATCATCAACGACCTGCTGGACCTGGCCAAAATCGAGGCCGGCCGCATGGAGATCCGCCGCGCACAGGTCGTGTTGCGCGACGTCTGCGAAAGCCTGGTCGATTTTACCAAGCCGATGAGTGACAAGAAGAAGCTCACCATTGCGGTGGAAATCCCGGACGACCTGCCCACGCTCAACTCCGATGCCGGGAAGATCCAGCAGATCCTTTACAATCTGCTGAGCAACGCGATCAAGTTCACGCCCGAGCGCGGGACGGTGCGCATCGTGGCCGAGCGTTACGACACCGAACACGTGTGTCTCGCCGTGACCGACACCGGACCGGGCATTCCGCCCGAGCAGCAGGCCATCGTTTTCGACAAGTTCCGTCAGGCCGACGGCTCGGTTACGCGCGAGCATCCCGGCACCGGACTGGGGCTGCCCATCAGCCGCGACCTCGCCCGAATGCTCGGCGGCTCGCTGCAACTCACCTCTCCACGGGGCGAGGGAGCAACGTTCACCGTGATCCTGCCGCTCGAGGCCCCCGAACGCGTCGAGCCGATCCTCGTGCCGCTCACGCCGGCACCGCCGACGGTATGATGCTTCGCAATGGACTCCGTTGACGACTTCAAACTCCTGATCCGGTCGCGCCATCCGCTCATCACCATTGAGACGGTCGAGGAGCGCCGCGCCGAAGATCTGGTCGCCCGAGCGTGTCGCGAGATGGGCATTCCGCTCTTCGTGTGGAGCATCACGGACGGACTCAAGCGAGCGCAGCCACCGGGGCACGGGACAATCGGCGGCACGGACAAACCGCGATCAGCCCTGCTCCATCTGCTGGAGAGCGACTACTCCGCCGTGTACCTCTTCAAGGACCTGCCCCCCCACCTGAGTGATGCGGCGAGCCAACGAGCGTTGCGGGAGGTGACACACCAGTTCAACCGCACGCGCCAGACGCTGGTCCTGGTGTCCGACAGCATCAACTTGGTCGGTGCGGACGAGCGCCAAGCGGTGCCGTTCGAGTTGGGGCTGCCCGACGCCAAGCACGTGCGACGTCTCATCAAGGAAACGTATCGCGAGCTGTCGCAGTTCGGGCGGGTAACGCTGGACTTGAAACGCGGCGAGCTGGACACGCTGGTCCGCAATCTCCGAGGGTTGACCGCCGACGAAGTCAAACGCGCCATCGCCCGGGCGATTTTCAATGACGATCGCCTCGACGCCGAGGACCTACACGAGGCTCTGCGCATCAAGCAAGAGATGTTTCGGGAGCAGGGGCTGCTCGAGTACATCGAGCCGGACATCACATTGGACGAAGTCGGCGGTCTGCGCAACCTCAAGAAGTGGCTGCGAATGCGGCGCAAGGCGCTCACGCCGGAGGCGGAAGCGTTCGGCCTGCCCGCTCCCCGCGGCATCCTGCTGCTGGGCGTGCAGGGGTGCGGCAAGAGCCTGACCGCCAAGGCGGTGGCGGCCGCGTGGGGCATGCCGCTGCTTCGACTCGACCCGGGCAACTTGTACGACAAGTACGTAGGCGAGTCGGAACGGCACCTCCGCCGAGCCCTGCGCATGACCGAAGCACTCGCCCCCATCGTGCTGTGGATCGACGAAATCGAGAAGGGTTTCGCGTCCGCCGCGGCCCACTCGACCGACGGCGGCCTGAGCCAGCGGATGTTCGGCACCATGCTGTCCTGGATGCAGGAGCATCGCCACCCCATCTTCATCGTCGCGACCAGCAACAACATCAGTGCCTTGCCGCCGGAACTGCTGCGCAAGGGCCGATTCGACGAGATCTTCTTCGTCGACCTGCCGGACACCGATGCCCGCCGGACGATCTTCCGGGCCCACCTGAAGCGGCGCAAGCGGGATCCGTCCGGGTTTGATCTCGACGTGCTCGCCAAGGCATCGGGTGGTTTCAGCGGCGCGGAGATCGAGCAGGCGATTGTGTCCGGATTGTATGCAGCTTTCGCCGAAGGCCGGGACATCGACAGCACGACCCTCGTGGCCGAGTTGGAAGTCACTCGTCCATTGTCGGTCACCATGGCCGAACGCATCTCCGAGTTGCGGGCCTGGGCCGCAAATCGCTGCGTCCCGGCCGGATAAGCGAAGACCGCAAGTTATGCCCGACTCGAAGCCCGATCTCGCGGACGACCGCAACCCGACCCCGGCCCATGTCTGGCTGGAGAGCTATCATTCCGAATGCAGGCAACACCACGCTGACCTGAACAGGCGCGAAACGCTCTGGTCCTGGGCGCGGCTGGTCACGTTCTTCGCGGCAATCGGCGTGTGGTTCGCGATCGCCGAGCAACCCGCGTTCGCCGGCGCGATCAGCGGTGCAATGCTTCTGACGTTCTACGTGGCCGTCCGGCGACATCGGCTGGCGCGTGAGCGGTGTGCATTTGCCCGCCGCTTGCTCGACGTCATCGCCGAGTCGCAGTCGCGATGCGGCGGATCGGTCGGGCTCGTTCGCTCTCGCGAGCGACCGGTGGATCCGACGGACCCTGACGCCGCACTCGAAGCTTTGCTTGATCCGGGCAGAACTTGGCCGCTGACCGATCAAGAGCGCGACGACCTGGACCTGTACTCGGAACCCGTGGGCATCTTCGGACTGCTCAACCGAACGTCCACGAGTATCGGCCGGCGCCGACTGCGCGACATGGTCGACCACCCCTGCCTTTCCTCCGAGCGCATCCTGGCCCGACAGGCCACAGTGCGGTGGCTCGACGAGCACGCGGCCGAGCGGTTTCGATTGATGGCCGCTACGGCCGCGCTGCGCGGGCAGGGACGGGCGCTCGACCGACTCGCGGCCACGATCCGCAGGGCCCGCCCGTTGCCGCCGTTCGTGGTTGCACCCGCCATGCGGCTGTGGGCGACACTGAGTGGGCTCTTCACGCTACTCGCCCTCGGCCAGACCCTGATCGGAGCATACGGTTGGGGCTGGGCCCTGCTTGTGCTGCTCGCCCTCAATGCAATGCGTTTCGCTCGCATGCGGCGGACGGTGCAGGAGGCCCTCAAGCCGTGGCGAGATGCGCACGACACCGCGCGCGGGCACCTCGCGCTTGCGCGTCAGGGCGACGTCGACCTTCCGTCCGCAACCGACTTGGCGGCGTTGCGCGGACGCTTCACCGCCGTTTCGCAGCGTGAAGTGCTGCCGAGCCTGTGCAAGTTGCTGCCGTGGACGGACACGGGCGGAATGATCCACACGCTCCTGAACATCGTCATCTTCTACGATGTTCTTCTGGCTGACGCGATTCTTCGCCGTGTCCTCCCGAGCCAGAACGAACTGCTGGCTAGCCTCGCGGCGTCGGCCGAGCTCGACGCCCTGCTCAGCCTCGCGTGCTTCGCCTGGGAGCAACCGCACGTGTGTTATCCGACGCCGGTCGCTGAGCCAACGGTCTTGATCTCCGCCGGCCGGCATCCGCTCGTTCCGCCCGATCGCGTCGTGCCGAACGACGTCAGCCTTCGCGGGGCCGAGCGCGTGTGGGTCATCACCGGCTCGAACATGGCCGGTAAGAGCACACTGCTGCGCATGACCGCGGTGAACGTGCTGCTGGCTCAGATCGGGACGACGGCGGTTGCCGAGACGATGACGTGGTCGCCCGCGCGACTAATCACCGACCTGGGCGTGCGGGACAACCTGGCCGCCGACGAAAGCTACTTCCTGGCCGAGGTGCGGCACCTTCGCCGCATGGTGTCACCCGCGGATGACGCGGCGCCGGTGCTCGGTCTGGTCGACGAGCCGTTTCGCGGCACCAACTCGCAGGAGCAGGTGGCCGCAAGTCTGGCCGTGCTCCAACACCTGATCGAATCACCGCACCTGTTCGTCGTTGCCACCCACGAGCGGCGTTTGACCGACCTCGCCGACGGACAGGCCGCGACGAACCACCACTTCCGCGAAGACCTCGACGGCGACGGTCTGGTCTTCGACTACACGCTCCGCCCCGGCCCGGCCCGAACCCGCACCGCCCTCCGGGTCCTCGAACGGGAGGCCTACCCGCCCGAAGTCATTCGCAGAGCGCACGAATGGGTGGAGCAAACCCCGGACCAGCCCCCCGTGGAATCCGAGGCCGGGAACCGGACGAATGGGGCAAGGCAACATGGCCCCGACGCCGGTCCGAGTGCGAGCTAGTTCGTCTGGTTGAGCAGCGTGATGTCGGCATCGTTGACCCGGTTGTACAGGTCGATCGTCTCGCTGTTCGAGGCTTGCTTGGCAACGCGGGCACGAAACACACCGTTGGCGGAGTTGTACCAATACGCTCCGAGCGGGGTCACGTCCACGGTTTTGCCTTTCGGATGAAGCTTGGTGGCATCTCCCGTAGCCGACACCCGAACGACAGGCGTCAGATGGGGCGCGTACGGATTGGGTGGCACGTGATTGCCGGCGAACCAGGAGGGCAGCACATCTGAGGGGATCTCACCTTCGGTAGCGGTCTCCCTGTCGACGACGTCCCGGATCAGGGCGGCGGTTTGGGCGGCCGCGACCGCGGCGGCGCCACTCGACGCCTGACTCATGCGCGGGACGGCGATGGCCGCGAGGATGCCGAGGATCACCACGACAATCACCAGCTCAATGAGAGAGAACGTACGTCGCCGCATTACCGAACCCTTCTGCATAGCATCGGCGGTTGGGCGCATCCGATTCACCGTGGGGTTCGTGCGGTTATCGCACCGTCCGCCGTCCGCACGCCGGTTCAGATGCGACGGCCCGACGTCGCTCACAAGTCGTGCGTGGGGGGCGGAAGAACGGCGAGTTTGATACACTGGAATCGAACGCGTTGGTCGCGGGCGACCGTCGCAAATCCGCCCAGCGAAGCTTGAAGCCGCGCAGACTGCTCCCCCCTGCGGAGCGGTCCCGAAACGCCCCGGCCAAGAAGACGTCGCTTGACGTGGACGCCGTCACGCGTCGGCCGGTGTTACCCGCCTACAAGGAGGACGGATGACGAAGCTCAGCATCGGACGGACGACGGAATCGATCGGTTTGGCCTGCGTGCCTCTCGTGCTCGCACAGGCCGCACTCTGCCATGCGGACGACGAGTTCATGGTGGTCGCTTCCTCCGGGTGCGACATCTTCGACCGGGAAGCGGGAGGCGCCTTCCGGTATGGTCCGTCCATCATCATCAATCCGGACGACAGCATCGATGTGTGGACCAGTTCTCCCGGGGACGGCGCAGTCGAGCAGTGGGACTGGATCCGTCACATGCGGTCCACCGACGGGGGCTACACCTGGAGCGAGCACACGGTCGTATTGCAGCCGACCCCTGGTTCGGTCGACCACTTCTCCGTCTGCGATCCGGGCGTCGTGGTCATCGGCGGGTACTACCACATCGGCTACACATCCACGACCGATGCGCGGGGCACCGACAACAACGTGTTCGTCGCTCGGGGCACATCGCCCACCGGACCGTTCGAGAAGTGGAACGGAAGCGGTTGGGGAGGCAACCCCCAGCCCATGATCGAGTTCACCGGCCCGACGAACCAATTCGGTGCGGGAGAGCCGAGCTTCGTGGTCAAGGACGGGACCCTGTACGTCTACTACTCTTGGCTCAGTTCGACTGCGCAAACGCGCGTGGCCACCGCCTCGGCATCCGACCCCAACTGGCCCGGCAACCTGACGCTGCAGGGCGTGGCGCTGAGTCGCGGTCCAGGCGAAGATTCCACGGATGTGAAGTACGTCGATGCGCTGGGCCGGTTCATCGGCATCGGCGTGCGTCAGCGTTTCTCGGCAAGTAGCTTCTTGCAGGTGTGGGATTCGACGGACGGGCTCACGTTCACCGAGGCCGGCGAAATCCGCGGCAGCCTGCACGACTGGGCTCACAACGCCGGGATCAGCGGCACGCCCGAGGGCCATATGGATCTGGCGGGCGATGACAACCTCGTTGCCTACGCCTACAGCCCGGACGACACGGTCAGTTGGGCCTACTGGAGCACCCATGCGAACCCCATCTCGATTGTTCCGGCGGTCACCGCGACGATTCTTCACGTGGACGAGACCGCGGCCGGTGCCGGTGACGGAACAAGCTGGACGGACGCGTGCACGACCCTGCTGGATGCCCTCGCGATCGCGAAGGCCTCGGGCGGCCGTGTCGAGGAGGTCTGGGTTGCCGAGGGAACCTACACGCCGATCCGGGGCACAGTCGCCCGCAGTCGCAGCTTCGAGCTGCGCAGCGGCCTAGCCGTGTACGGCGGATTCGCCGGCACCGAGGCCGTGCGCAGCGCTCGCGACTTCGCCGCGCGCGTGACGGTCCTCAGCGGCGAGATCGGCGGCGCGGGCGACGCCACCGACAACAGCCTGCACGTCGTCGACGGAAGCGGTGTCGACTCCACCGCGGTCCTGGACGGTTTCACGATCACGGCCGGATTCGCCAACGACTTCCCCTCGGAGCACGATGCCGGCGGCGGCATGTACAACGACGGCGGCAGTGCCACGGTATCCAACTGCACGTTCGCGGCCAATTCCGCCGACGCCGAGGGCGGCGGAATGTACAACGACGGCGGCTCGACGACGGTCACGAACTGCACGTTCATTGGCAACACCGCCGGCGCCGACGGCGGTGGGATGTGCAACGTCGACAGTTCGGCAACCGTGGCGGACTGCGTGTTCACCGAGAACACGGCCCGGCTCGGTGGAGGCATGGGCAACCGCAGCGCCAACCCCGTGGTAACGAACTGCCTGTTCGTCGGAAACACGCAGTTCGCCGGCGGAATGGGCGCCGGCCTCACCGGCGGCGCCGGCATGTCCAACTTCGAGTGGAGCGCCCCCACGGTCACCAACTGCACGTTCACCGCGAATGCCGCCCAGTGGAAAGGCGGCGGCATCTACAACAAGGAAGGCGCCCCCACGGTAACGAACTGCATCCTCTGGGCCAACACCGACGAGATCGGGAGTGTCGAGTCCTCTCAGATCAGTAATCGAATCGGCACGGCCGTCGTCAACTACAGTTGCATCCAGGACGCCGATCCGGATGATGCAGCCATCTACGCCGGCACGGGCAACATCGATGACGATCCGTTGGTTCTGGACGCGTCTGCGGGCAACCTGACGCTGACGGACGGATCCCCCGCCATCGACGCCGGAGACAATGCCGCACCGAACCTGCCCGCGACCGACTGCGACGGCAACCCACGCATCGCGAACGGAACGGTGGACATGGGCGCGTACGAGAGCCGTCCGTCCGTCCTGGCGCCGGCACTGTCCAGGTGGCACGTGGCCCTGCTCGCGGGAATGACTGTGCTGACGGGTATCCTGCTGATCGACCGACGCCGAAGGCGGTCACGAACGTTCGGCGCGAGCGAGAATTGAAGCCGCCGCAGAGTTCCTCAGTCGTCGTCCGTCCCGGGCGGCGAGTCGACGTGGCGCGCCCACCAGGCGTGCATCGGCGAGCCTTTCCTCGGCATGAATCTCGCGGACGCTTGAATGCGACGGAGCGCCGCGCGGACTCCGCGTGCATCAAGCTCATTCGCGTCCGCCCATCGGCGCATCAAGTCCGGCGTCGTGAGAACAGGCACGTCAAGCTGGCCGGCGTACCGCTGTGCCTTCACGTCGTCGGTGGCGAGGGTCCAGCCGCGCTGCTTCGCTATCGCCAGAGCCATCGCCTCGCCGTCGTCCAAGACGGTAGACAGGCGCACATAGAGCTCGGCCTCGGCTTCACCTGAGATAGCGCACACAGCAATAAGACCGTCGTCGACGAGCGGCGTGAGCGCCATCGATTCGGCTCTCTCTTCGCCCGACTCGTCCTGCACTCTGACGAAGAGCGCTTCGGTCATCACGGCCGTGGGGACATGCCAGTCGAAGCCAACGGTCGCGAGGAACCGACGGAAATCGCCCGCGGCGTACAGGTTGATCAGGCAGCAGGCGTCCACGACGGCATCAGACATCGCACGTATCAGACTATGATCGGGTGTTCAGAAGCGACATCTCGAACGGCATCCGGCCTCGCGTGGCCCGGCCGGTCGAGTCGAGGATGGTGCGGCTCAGGCATTCCGCGACGACTTCGCGGGCCGTCACCGGATCGCACCGAAGGAAGCGGGCAAGCTGCCCCTCACTGATCTCGCCCGATTCATATGCCTTCACGGCCAGGAACCGGTAGCGCTCAGGGTACGCATCGTCCGTTTCCTGATGACGCGAGCCGAGGCCAAGCTCTTGGGCGGCCTTACGCGACTTGAAGCCCTTTTCGACGAGAAACTGCCACATCCCCTTCGAAATAAGGCCGAGGTCTTCAAGCCGAAGCGTCATGGTTTGGACCCCGACGAAGTAGAAGTCCGCCAAACGGCAGAGGTCGGCCACCTGGAAATCACCTGTGGCGTTGCTCATTTCACGGAATTGGCGGCGTACACCGCTTGCCGGCATCAGGAAGCTCAGGCCAAAGGCCTCCGCGAAGCGCTCGTTTGCGAGCTTGCGGCCGGAGCCGTCCAGATAGTCCGCGCCCGGCCGGTGGCGGTCACCGAGAAAATGACCATACTCGTGGGCGAGCGAGGCCCGTCGCCGTTCGGGTGGGTGCTTCCGGTTGATCAGGACGCAGTAGCCCAAGTCCGCGACGAAAGCGTACATCCCGGCGACCTTCGACGGCATCGAACCGTAGAAGATGCGCACGCCGACGTCGGCTTCGAGGAGCTGACGCAGGTTGAGGATCGGCTGGCTCCCCAGGCCGAGGCGGTTCCTTTCCTGCCCGGCAACATCCTCCGCGAAGTCAGTCATGCTGCCGCGCCGCGGCAGCGTCACCTCCGGCGGGTAGTTCACCACCGGACGCGCCTTCAGCAGCCGTTCCAGCTCGCGGTAGTCCTCGGCGAACCGCTGCAAACCGCTGATGGCCGCATCAAGCTCGCTATCACCACTCAGCGACGGATCGACGACCGCTCGCAGATGCGGCGCCAAGGCCACGGTCGGAGCCCCCGGCCGGACGATCTCGTGAACCGACCGTCCGTAGAACGCGGCCAACTTCACGATTTCCTCGGGCTTCGCGGCGCGCTCCCCCTTCTCAACCGCGATCAGCGTTGGACGGCTGTAACCCAAGTGTGCGGCCGCCTGTTCCTGCGTCTTGCCCCGTGCCTTGCGGGCCTCCGCGAGCCGACGACCAACAAGACGGGGATCGAGCCGTTCCGCTTCAAACATCAGTCGGACCTCCGCTTGGCTCCACGCCAGCCAGCTCGTCCACCGTTCCCAAGGACGATCAGCGAATGCCGCTCCGTGGCACGCTAGCACAATGATACCACAGGATTTTACATTGTCAAGTAGAAACTTGAGTCAATGAGATATTTGTCAAAATGCGCTAGCGGTGCGTGTGGTCGGGGCGGCTTGAACCGTTTGCTGATTTGCCTCGGCCCGGCCGGCTTGGTATGGTCCTCGCGGCCCTCCTGGGCCTGTAACTCTGGCTTTTTCGATGCCGAACGGAAACACACCTACGACACCTGATGCCTCCGCCTCACCCGAGGCAGCCAAAGGTCTGCCGATGGTGGCCCGGTGGGATCCGGACAAGCTTCGGGCCGAAGAGCACATGCTGGCCGAGCTGGAGATGCGCCCGCTGGGGCAGCGGCTCCGGGGCTACTTCAAGCTCACCGGGCCCGGGTGGCTGCAGAGCGCCATGACGCTGGGGTCGGGTAGTGCTGCCGCCTCGGTCATGTCGGGCTACATGTTCGGCTACGACCTGCTGTGGGTGCAGCCGGTGGCGATGGTGGCGGGCGTCATCATGTTCGCGGCGATCGGCAACGCGGTGCTGGCCACCGGCGAGCGGCCGTACGGGGCGATCCGGCGCGAAGTCAGCGGCACGATCGCCTTCCTGTGGGGAATCGGCACACTGGCCTCGTCGATCATCTGGCACTTCCCGCAGTACGGTCTGATCGCCGCAGCCGTGGACGATCTGGCCGACGCAGGTGGCGTCGCCATTGCCGGGACGATGGGCTTCAAGGTGCTTGTCGGCGTAGTTGTACTCGCCGCCGCCACGGCCGTGACGTGGAGCTACGGGTCTCACGCGGCCGGCGTACGGTGGTACGAGAGCGGCATGCGCTGGGCGGTGCGGTGCATCATCCTCGCGTTTCTGATCGTCGTGGTCTGGACCGCAGTCCAGGGGCAGATCCAGTTCGCGGCGGTGGCGCGCGGTCTGTTCGCGTTTCGAGTTCCGGAAGGGTCGACCACCGTGATCCTGGGCGCGTTCGGGGCCGCCGTCGGAATCAACATGACCTTCCTGTACCCTTACTCGCTGCTGGCCAAGGGATGGGGCAAGCACCATCGCGGACTGGCCCGCGTCGATCTGGTCATGTCGCTGCTGGTTCCGTACATCATCGCCACATCGCTGATCGTCGTGGCCATGGCAGCGACGATGCACGACCCCTCCGCCAACGTGGCCGACCTGAAGCGAATCTCCCCCGTCCAGGCGGCCGGTGCCCTGCAAGGGGTCTTCGGAGGCATCCTCGGACGGGTCATTTTCGACATCGGCCTGATCGGCTTCGCGGCCACCTCCATCACCGCACACATGGTCGTGTGCGGCTTCACTGCCTGCGAGATGTTCGGACTCGAGTACACCGTCCGGCGTTTCCGCCTGTTCTCACTGATACCGGCCGTCGGGGTGCTGGGGGTGGCGCTCAAGTTCCCACTCTGGGCTCCGATCGTGGCGTCGGTCATCTGCCTGCCCATGCTGCCCATCGCCTACATCGCGTTCATCGTTCTGAACAACAAGAAACGCTACATGGGCAACTTGATGGCCACCGGCGCGAAGCGCCTGATCGGAAACGCCCTCATCCTTGCGGCGCTGGCCGCAACCTGCATCGGTATCGGCGTCAAGTTCAAGAGCGGCGTGATCGACAAGCTCCTCCCCAAGACGCAGACCTCGGCGCCGCAGACGGAATCAGCACCACCCACGCAGAAGTAGGGGCTTGTCTCCGACAAGGTGCCGCGGGCAGCGTGCCTGCCCGTGCACTGGCGGGCAAGCCGCCAGTGACACCCAGAGCCAGAACGATCGTGGCGAAGCCCGAGCCGGATCCGGCAGTCATGGCTTCCGTGCGATGCACGTGATGTAGTCGTGGGTGACTTCGTACGCCGTCGAGGATTGCTGTCTCTCGGCGAGCAACGCGACGAATTCATCCGCCAGGGATGCGCGTCTGTCCGCGTCAATCGCATCGTAGAACGCCGTTCCCGCACCCGACTTGAGAAGATGCTCGAGCACGCCCTCGGGGCTGTCGTAGCGGAACACGATCGCCCCCGCCGACAGCTCCTCGACCTCGAGCTCCACCGCCGCCATCTCGGCCGCGACGTGGTCCCGGTCGCGCGGGAAGTCGAACGCCACGCGTTTCGTGAGCACGGAGGGGTCCCGCGCGACGAGTTCCGCAAAGATTTCGAGCGGCTCGCGCGGGGAGTTCTCCTTGTGCACGACGAGCGCCAGCCGACCGCCCTCGGCCAGAGCGCGGCGCGCCGCAGCAAAGAACGGATGCAGCGGGATGTAGCCGAGGACCCAGCTCGAGAAGACAAGATCGAAGGGGCCTTCCTCCTCCAGCTTATCAAGGGCATCCCCAGCTACGAACCGAACCGTCCCGGTCGCCGGATCATCCATCCGCTTGCGGGCCTCCGTCAGCATCCCTTCGGAAAGATCCACCGCCACGACGCTCGCCGCCTCGGCCGCCAGCAGGGCCGTCGCATACCCGGTGCCGCAGCCGGCCTCGAACACGCACTCGTCCCCGCGCCATCGAAGCCTCTTCACGAGTGTCTGGATCGGCTTCGCGGCCTCCGTCAGCCAGAACCGGTCATAGTCATCGTGCACATGATCGTAGGCGGCCCGCAGCTCGTGTCGGCCGACTTCCTCGCTGGCTTCCGCGCGAATCCGGAAGAATCGGGGCAAGGCATGCGAACGAGGCAAGTGTTTCTCGCAAAATGCGGCCGACACGTCGGGAAGCGTCAGGGACGCGCCGACAGGAACGTGTTTCGCGCACAGGTGTCCGAGACAACCCGCTCTCGGTGTGCGAAAGTACCGGCCCATCCTGGGGAGGATCGCGTCCAGTCGTTCCTGGCCGACGTTTCCGAAGGACAGCGGCACGAACTGGCAAGGACACACGTCGCCGCTGCCGTCGATGTACAGATGCGTCAGGCCCGCCCCGCACCCGAACGTGTCCGCCGACTCCAGGTAGGTATACGACGACAGGATCGGCAGGTCGTCCATCCCTGCGATCTGCTTCTGGTACTCGAGAATGGACTGCCGCTCCGCATTCGTCAGCCGAACGTCCGTCCGCCCGGCCAGCTTCCCGGTCGCGCTCGGTTCGAGCAGATGCACTTCCAGCGCCCCGGCCTCACCGGCGAAACGCATGAACGACATGAACCGGTCCGGCCGGAGGAACTCCCGAGTCCCCACCGAGACGATGTAGGGATACAGATCGTTGTCCCGCGCTGCCCGAAGGGCCTCCAGTGCGGCGCGAAACGCGCCCTCCTTTCCACGGAGGCGATCGTGCTCTTCCTCGTGAGTCGAGTCGAGGCTGATGCCGACACCGAAGAGCCCGGCGTCCCGCAGCCGGCGGGCGCGGTCGACGGTGAAGCCGTCGCCCGTTGTGCCCAGGATCAGGCAGGACCGTTCGTCGAACCGTTCGACGATTCGTTCGAGGTCGTCTCGAAGAAGCGGCTCGCCGCCGGTCAGTGTGACCAGCACGGCGCCCTTCTCCTGCAGCTCGGCGCCGACCCTGTGTAGCGTCTCGAGGGGGAGATCCGCCTCACTCCGGCCCGCGTTGTAGCAGTGCCAGCAGTCGTAGTGGCACCGGTTCGTTACCGCCAGAGTCACCGAGTAGAGACGTGGCTCGCCGCCGTCGCCGATCAATCCGAACCCGTCGACCAGGTTGTCGAAGGCGCGGCTGGGGTACGGTGGGAAGTTCGTGTTCACGACCGCATGATCACGGAAGCGAATGACCTTCTCGTGCGAGAAGTAGTCCTTGAAGAACACCGCAACCTTCGGATGAAGCTTGGTAAACGGCGGCTTCCTGGAAACCTGGACAAAGAACTCGTCGCCTCGCATGGTGCCTTGACCTCACCCGCCTGCGGACGGGCACACCGAACGCATGCGTTCGTAGCGGCCTGCGCCTCGCAGGCCGCCCGGCCGGCGGGGCGCCGGCCGCTACAGCGCACGGGCCGACCCGTCACCGCGATCGACGCGACGTCGATCGCCCTTCCAACAGCAGCCGACCTACGTCGGCAATGAGCGCTCTTCGCCGCCGGTCCGTCAGCAGCCCCAACTCACGACTTATGTTCGCCACCGTCGCAAGTCCGACGATGGCCCAAGCCGACCGGTCCGCGCTCGGCAGCGACCGCCCTTTCCCTCCGCCCCGGTGGGCAGCAAGTTGGCGGCGAATGAAGTCGTGGAAGCGGCCGTACATGTTCTGCAGCGCATCGCGGATCTCCGGATCGTCGGTCTCACTCAGACCCGCGAACACGATGCGGTACAGACCGAACTCGCCGTGATGCCGCGATTCGTACTCCAGCAAGCGTTCGGCCGCACTGTCGGCCGATCCCTCCTCGTGGAGCAGTTTCGCCCACGTCTCGACCGAAAGCCGGTACACGTACTCGATCGAGGCCACGAACATCGCCTTCTTGTCCGGCCAGAGCCGGTAGAGGATGTTCTCGCGCACCTTGCATCGCCGGGCCAACTCCGCCGTGGTCGTCCGCCGATAGCCCAGCTCCGCGAAGGTGCGGGCGATGATCGGCGCCAGCCGCTTGCGCTGCTCGCCCGTCTGGTTGGGTCTCGGCATCAGGCACCTCGATGTCCCGAGTCATTCGTAAGTGTACACTTACAATATACCCGCGCACCGGCCCAGGGTCAAATCCGCGCACGTTTGGCGGCGGGTGCCACGGGCAGCTTGTCTGCCCGTGCCGTTGTCGCGGAACGCGGACGGATCCCGACGTACGCCGGGACCCGTGGACCCTGAAACACGGTTTCGCAGCGGGTGGGTGCCATGGCCAAGCTCGGCGCAGCCGGGCCCCGCCATGCATGACGGCAAGGAAACGTGCAACCGGCAGCGCATGGCGGCGCCCGCCCCGCTGACGCGGATCGGGCTTGGCCATGGCACCCCGCAGGTTTGGTCAGCGCTTCTTGAGCGTCACGCCCACGCCGGCACCGTTCATGTGCAGGAACAGCGTCTCCAGCTTCGGATTCTTGGTGATGGCGTCGACGTAGCGCGGGTCCGCCTGGCGTCCGTTCATGTTGTGGGCCAGGATCAGCCCGCCCGGGCGGACCAGCGGCAGCAGTTTCTCGAGGTAGTCGACATACCCTTCCTTGTCCGCGTCGAGAAAGAGCACGTCAATCGGCGCCTCGAGCTTGGTGACCTCCTTGTGGGCATCGCCCTCGATGAGCGTAATGAGGCCGTCGACGCCGGCCCGCGCGAAGTTCTGCCGGGCCAGTGAGGCCCGGCGGGCATCGATCTCGTAGGTGGTCAGCTTCCCGCCCGTCGTGCGTAGGGCCAGACAGAACCAGATCCCCGAGTAGCCATTGGACGTGCCGACCTCGACGACATGCTTGGCCCCGACCGTCTCCGTGAGCAAACGCAGCAGCCGGCCGTCCTCGAGCGGGACGTTCATGTTCCCCCTGCGCTGCTTCGCGTCGAGATCGCCAAGAACGCTCAGGATCTTCTTCTCTGCGTCGTCCTTCGGTGCCGTCGGGCGCTCGAACGACGACGGATCGGCTGCCGCGCGCCGGCGACCGCCAGGTCGGCGGTCCGGACGGCCCATTTCGTCGGAGGTAAGCTTGCCGTCGCTGTTGCGGTCGAGCTTCTTCAACGCGGCGGCGGCCTTGTTCATTTCGGCCGCGGAGATCGTGCCGTCCTTATCGGCATCGATCGCCTCCGTCAGCGGATTCGGCGGAGGACCGAACCGGTCACGACCCGCACGGCCTTGGCCTCTTCCGGCCGGCTGAGCCAGCGCGAGATTGGCGGCGAGGGCCATGGCAACCAACGCAACGAGACTGAATGTCGATCTGGTCATCATTTTTCTCCAGCAAGAGGATCGCGCAATTCGGCGGGGAAATAGCATCAATGACACAGCTGCAGCCGGCGTGCCGTCGGTCGTTCAGTCCGCGTGGGTGCGGTCGGCACCGGCGGTGTCGGAGACGCAACGGGTCGCTACCTCGGGCCGCCACGTCCCCCTCCGGGCCCACCCCGGCCCGGCATCTCGAGGCCGCGCTCTTTCGCTCGCTTCTGCATGGCCGTGCGGTAGGCCATATGCCGGGCCCTCCGGTCCGGGCTTCGGCTTTCGGACCGGACCTTGCGCTGCTCACGGGTCGGCGGAGTACGCGGTCCGCGCCGGCCTTGCGGCCCCGGCGGGCCCGACGGCGGACCGGATTGCGCACTTGCGCCCTGCCCCGCCGGCCGATTGGTCGCTTGCCCCACCGGCCGGTCCGTCGGCCGCCCCGCCGGTCGACTCGCTGCCCGCTCGCCGCGGCGCTGCCGCCACTCGGCACCGCGAGCCATGAACTCGTCAAGGTGCCGGTCGAGGATGGCCACCTGCTCCTCCTCGGGCGCCTCGAAGTACTCGTTCAGGCGCGTCTCCATGAACGCACGCCGTACCTCGCGCGCGTTGTCGCGAAGCTGCTCGCGCTGAGCCTCGCTCAGATCCTGGTTCTCAAACGCCTCGCGGACACGCTGCATGGCCTTGCCGGGATCCTCTTCCGCCGCCGCTTTGAGTGCGTCGGCGGACAGTGATTCGGGCAGCGGCGCCGCCGGCTCGGCCAGCGACAGAGCCGCCCACCCCCAGGCAGCTCCGCCCACAACAAGGATGCCGAGTGCGATGACAAGGATTCGATCCGTTCTGAGTGTGGCCGAGCTCATCTGCGTGCCCCTAGTTCTCGTAGTCGCTCACGTGCCCGTCGATGTAGAGGTACCGGCGTGCCCCCGGCTCACCCGCTTCTCCATGGAAGTTGTTGAAGTCCCGCAAGACCCAGATCGTGTTCGGCGGCGCATCGGACGCACCGTGGCGGTGCCCGTGCCCGGCGTACCGTGTGTCGAACTCCTCCGGGTTCAGGCCGGCGAGTGACGTGCGGTACTCGTAGCTGGATCGCTCGGTTTCGAAGTAGCTGCGGCCCGTGTTGGGCGGCTCCCGCTCGGACCGGCCGGGGCGATCCTCCGGACACTTGAACACGTCATCCTGGCCCTTGGCCTGCCTCGCGAGCACGTCGGCAAGATACACGGGTTCGTCTTCTTCCGTGTCCAGCGGCGCCGGACCCACCGACGGCATGTAGGAGACATGGGGAAGACGGTCGTTGCTGTCGTGCATGTAGGCCTTCAGCGCAATGCCCAGTTGCCGGAGGTGGGAGGCACACACGGACCGCTTGGCTTGCCGCCGGGCGCCGGCCAGAGAAGGCAACAGGACCCCGGCCAGCACGGCGATGATGCCGACCACGACAAGGAGCTCGATCAGCGTGAACGCCCGTTGCCGTTTCATCGGAACCGCTCCTTCGCGAACCCGGGCGACGGAAGCCCAGAGGCGATCAGTCACTCCACGGGGCTGATCGCCCCACCCTGAAGCTACGAACGAGTCCGATCCGTCACCCTTCATCATCCTTCCGGCTGGGGGCGGGCCCCGCGCTGTCCACGGCGCTCGCGACCCGGGCGTCCGCGTCCTTCTCCGCGACGTTGCTGCATCTCACCCGCCGCCTTCGTCATGGCCTCGCGTTCCTCGGCCGTCAGCGTCTTCAGGTACTCCTGCACGTGCTCGCGCAACTCACCGTAGAGTTCCCGCATTGCCTCGCGATCGGACCGATCCACTTCCTTCCGAGCCTGTTCAAACTCCTCCGTCAGTGTGGCGAGCGCATCGCGCTTCTCCTGGGCGATCTTGGCCGCCTTGGCCGCCTGCAAGAGCTGCGCGGGCTGCATTCGTTCCAGGCGAACGGGCCTGCCTCGACGTTGCGACAAGTCCTGCACGATCTTCTTGAACTTTTCACGCTGCGCGTCGTCGAGAACCTCTTCGATGGCGGCGATCAGCTCCTGCTGCAACTGCTGCTGGTTGCTACCGCCGCCGGCGAACAACGCCCGCATCTCCTCGCGAGCCGCGGTCACCGCATCCGGATCCCCGGATTCGCGTGCGGCGATCATCTTCTCGCGCAGTGCGGTCATCTCGTCGCGACGCGATTCGAACAGTTCGAGGCGTTTGGTGTTCGCCTCCTTCACGTCCTTCTCGTACTCGGCGATCATCTCCCGAACGTCCTGCTGCTGCTCCGGCTTGAGTTCGAGCTTGGCCTGCATCTCAGCCTGCAGTTGCTTCATGTCGAGCCCGCGACCACGGCGTCCGCGCATGCGCCGACCCCGCTCCCCGCCCCTATCGCCCGGCGGCTGAGCGCGTCCGGCCCTGGGTCGGCCCGGGCGGTCCTGCCCGGGATCCTGCGCCGCGATGACGGGCAATGCAAAAGCCAGCACGAGCCCGCAAGTAAATCCGTTGGTTCCTGTTCGTTTCAAGGCGAGATCTCCGTCTGGGGCCGGCACTTCCCTGCCGACGGCTTGTCACGCCGCGACTCGGCCGCGGCAGTTGCGGGGGAGGCAGTCGTACCCGCGTCGGGTCCCTATCGGCCAGTCTGCTCCTCCCTGATACAAGCACCCAATCTACCCGAATCTTGCGGCAGATCGCACAAAAACGACCGAACGCGCCCGGGCGGGCGGCGTACCGGGGGTGCTCGATCAGAATAGATGCAGCGGTCGTCCGTTCTGGTACCCTGGGGGCCGCCTGCTGCGCCGGACGCCCGGCACGAACGACGGTGAGGGGTGAGGTTGGAGCGTTTGATGCGAGAAGGCGAAGACACGGACCTGCTCCTGGCCGCCGGAGGCGGCGACCGGGACGCGTTCGCGACGCTCGTCGAGCGGCATCACCGGACCATCGTCCAGTTCGTGTATCGGTTTCTGGGTGGGGCGGATGGCGCGACCGCCGAGGACCTCGCCCAGGATATCTTTCTTTCGGCTTGGCGGAGCGCGCCTTCGTTCGAGCCCCGGGCCAAGGTTACGACGTGGCTGCTGAGGATTGCCCGAAACACCTGCCTGAACCACCGTCGCAGCCGCCGACTTCGGAAGGCCGTATCGCTCGATAGCCTCGGCGAGGCGGCCGTCCACGCGTCGTCGCCTCCGCCTGACACCGGTGTCATGGCGGACGAGACGGCCCGATGCGTGCGGACGGCGATTCTTGACTTGCCGCCGAACCAGCAGGGAGCCATCATTCTGCGGCACTTCCACGGACTCAGTTATGCGGACATTGCCGAGGTGCTCGGCGTGTCCGTCTCCGCCGTGGAATCCATGCTATTCCGGGCCCGGCAGACGCTTCGGACGGCGCTGGGGGAGGCGAAACTCGAGGGGACCCCGCAAGTTTCGCCGCCTTCGGGTGCTTAATGATCGGGAGGTTGTCTTCTGCCATGAGATGCCGAAACGCCAAACGATGGCTGTCCGCCGCTCAAGACGCAGAGTTGGATCCCGCCCGTGAGCGGGATCTGCGACGGCACTTAGCGGAATGCCCACAGTGTCAAGCGTTCGCCGCGGACCTCTCCCGGTTCGCGTCGATGCTGGACCGGTGGTCGGCGTCCGAGCCGCGGCCGGGGTTCACGCAGCGGACGATGGCCCGCCTGGAGGACCAACAGTCAGAACGGCTCTGGCTCCGGGAATGGATCGAGGCCCTTCGCCCGCTCACGGCAGCGGCGGCCGCAATCGCGCTGTTTTGCGGAATCGCCTTGGCGTTCGCGATGAATGGCGAGTCGAATGGGCAATCGGCCGCCTCCGAGGATCCGGTGGAAGCGATCTATGCGGCGTCATTCAAGCCCGTACCCACCGACTCGTTCGGGGACGGCTACCTGGCCCTCCTATCGGTTGAGGAGAACTGAGCCGTGGGGCGACTGATCTGGTCCAAAGCGACACTGCTGTGCGTCCTGACGATCTCGTTGGCGTTCAACGCCGGGTTCGGCACGACATTCGCCGTGCGGACGTACCATCACCACCACCAGGATCGCAAGGAGCGACGGGGATCGAAGGGCTTTCACAAGTGGCCGGATCTCGGTCTTTCGGAGGAGGAGCAGGCGGCACTCGAGGCAGGTCGGAAGACGCTGTTCGAGGAAATGAAGGCGCTCCGTCGCGCAGCCACGGAGCAGCATGAACGGCTCGCGGATCTCGTGACTGCGCCGGAGCCGGACCGCGACGCGATCTCGGCCCAGCTCGAGCAGGCCGCTCTGGTGCAACAGCAGATTCAGAAGCGACTCGTCGAGCACATGCTGGAACAGAGGGCGCTGCTCGCCGAAGAGCATCACGAGCAATTCAACGAGATGATCCGCAAGCGGCTGCTCCGAAGCGGCCCGCGCCACGGCGGTCCGCGCCGCCACAAGAGAGAGCCCAAAGGCGAACCCCCGCCGCAACCCGCACCGTAGGGTCGCACGGCGGGGTACGGGAACCACAGGGGGCTACCCCCAAGCTTGCGCTGTCGGTTTGATGATGAGATCCGGCACGCTGGCGCGTTCGGGCAGCGACGCCACGAACAGGACGGCCGCGGCCACGTCCTCTGGTTTGAGCATCGAGGCTCGGTGCTCGTCGGTGACGGGATTGGGCCGCAGCCGCAGTATTTCGGTGTCCACCTCACCCGGCGAGATCACACAGGTACGAATGCCGTTCCCGAGCTCTTCGACGCCAACGGTGCGCGTGAGTCCGTCGAGGCCGAACTTGGAGGCCGTGTAGGCCGACCCGCTCACCTCCCACGCCCGCTTGCCCGCGGTCGAAGAGATGCTGACGATCAGTCCGGTGCGGCGCGAGCGCATGTGCGGCACCACTTCATGCATCACGTTGAACGCCCCGGTGAGGTTGACGTCGATCTGACGGTCCCAGTCCTCCGGCGAGAGCTCGGAGAACAACCGGCGTTTCACGTTGGTGCCCGCGGACTGCACCAGGATGTCGATATGGCCCAGTTGAGCGAGCGCCGCGTCGACCAAGGCCTTCACCTGATCGCGCTGCGAAACGTCGGCGGCCGCGCAGAGCATCGCCGGTTCTCCGCCGTTGGCCTCGGCGACGGCGCGCAGCGTGTCGTCACGTCGGGCGGCGATCATGACGCGGCATCCCGCCCCGACCAGCGCCGCGGCCGCGGCCGCTCCGATCCCGCTGCTCGCACCCGTAATCAATGCAGTCTTTCCGTCTAGTGCCACCCGAGTTCTCCTGTTGTCTCCGCCTGCCGCCTGGCATGACCACCTGGGCCAAGGATGCCGAGCGCGCATTGCACGGCTGCACTCCTCGGGCACGGCGCCCGGACAGCGCAAATCCCGCGCGTGAGCGAGCAGATTGCAGACCACGCCAAGGCGTGTCAAGCAAACACCGCAACGCAGGTCGCGAAATCGCGATAAGCACGTGTCTGCGTGATTTGCGAGGGCCTGTGTGGGCGGGGTCCGCTGGTTGTTCGTTTGACTTTTTCCGAGTGTAACCTTAGGGTGTGGCGGTCGTTTGGAGACCGTAGGAATGCCCGGACCCCGGTCACGAAGGGGTCGCGCGGACGGGCTTCCGGCCGCGACGTTGCCAGGCGGATACGCGAGCGATGGAGCGCGACCAAACACAGTCTGACCCAGATCACATCCAAACCGCCAGCAAGGGGACTCATGCGATGCGTGCTTCGACGATTGCAGTGATCGGCATGCTGTCTATCGGCCTCGTCGGCTCGACCCTCGGGCAGGAGGCGCCGGCCGGACCGAAGAAGAAGCCGAAGGTCCAGGGCGCACTACGGGAGGTGCCGGCGGCGGGCACGGTCGCGCAAGCCGCGCCTGCGGCGACGCGGCCTGCGGCGGCGGCCACGAAGTTCCCCTACGAAGGCGTGGTCACCGGGACCAACGTCAATGTGCGCAGCGGCAACGGCACGAACTACTACCCCGTAACGAGGGTGCATGCGGGGCGTCGCGTGACCGTACTCGGCGAGGAGTACGGCTGGCTCAAGATCGAGCCCCCGGCCGGGTGCTACAGTCTCGTCGACGTGGGGTTCGTCGACACCGGCGACAACAAGACCGGAACCGTCAACGCCGACGACGTGCGGGTGCGTGCCGGCAGCGAGCTGTCGTCCAAGAAATATGCGGTCCAGGACGCGGCGCAGCTCAGCCGGGGTGCGAAGGTGACCATTCTCGGCGAGGACAAGGAGGCCGGATTCTACAAGATCGTGCCCCCCAAAGGGGCTCTTCTGTGGATCCATAAGGACTTCGTGCGGTCGGCGGCAGGGGGACCGGCGCCGGCGGTGCGTAAGCGTCCAAACGCAAACGCGGCGGCGAAGGTCGTGACCACGCGCGCCGTTGCCCGGAAAGGCCCACCCGCCAGGGGAAGGGCGAGTGTGCCCAAGCACGCGGCGCTGCGGCAGCTCCCGCCCAGTCCCGGGCGAGACGAGCTCGACCGGATCGAGGGTGACCTGGCCAAGGAACGCACCAAGCCGATCGACTTGCGGGATCTCAGTCCGATGGCGGACCGGCTGGAGCAGGTGGCCCAAACGGCTCAAGACCGTATCGCAAAGATCTATGCAGGACAGCGGGCGAAGCAGTTGCGCAGTTGGATGGCTCTGGTCGGGGATTTGAAGACGGTTCGCAAGACCAGCGACGAGGTGATGGTCAATCGGAAACCGTGGCGCGTCTCGGCTCGCCCCGCCCCGCTCGAGGAGCAATTCGACGTCGAGGGTGAGTTACGGGTCAGCCAGGTGTTTGACAGCAAGGCGCTTCCGAGACGATATCGGCTTGTCGACCCGACGAAACGACCCGCCCGGACCGTCGCGTATCTCGAGCTGCCGCCTGAGTCGCAAGTGGACATCGGGCGCTACGTGGGTGAGTACGTGCGCGTGCGCGCGGCCGATCGCACGCAACTGGCCACGGCGGGAAGGACGATTGCCGCGGTCGTGCCGGCCGAGATCGACGTGTATACGTCCAATGACGAGGCGAAGGGGAAGGGAGCCGGCGCCGCAGCCGGACCGAGCGTCACCGAGGTTTCGAAGACAACCAAGAAGAGCGGGGGCAACGAGTAGTCCTGATGAAAGACTCCAAGCACACAGACACTCGACGGTGGCTGGCCCGCCTCACGTTCGGGGGAATGCTGTTGGGGACGACGGCCACCAGTTGCGAGGGCACGCTGGGCGAACTCGGGGCGGGACTGCTCGCCGGGGTCTCGTCCACGATCATCAACCAATTCGTCTCCGACACGATCTACGGGTTCTTCAACGCGAGCGGCGGAAGCTTCTGATCGTCAGTGGCAAGCGATCCGGCCTCGCCCATCCTGCCGTGTCCGTCCGCTTCGTTCCCAGTGAGCCGGGAACCCGCAGCACGGGCGCGTGGGAACTCTCCAGTGGACTGCTGATGTCGGTTTGTGCGCAATAGAGACGGGCCGGGATGCCCGCGAGAACCGAACCACCGGCGCCGCGCGACCTCACTCCCACGATTTCGACTGGATGGAGCCGCGCCAACCGGCGATGATGTGAGATGCACGGCCGGTGGCCGGGCAACGCGTCGCCTGCCGGAATCGAGCGTGAGTGGAGATGAGTCAACCCCCGCAGCACCCTGAAGATGAGACTGTCCCGACGCAGCTGGCGGATTCGACGCCGGACGCGGGAACCGTGGGCCCGCTGCCGGTTGCCGTTCGGATGGCTCGGCCCGTGGCGGCGGGTGGCGTCGGCGTGGACGACGTACGTCCCCCATTGTGCAGGGCAGCGTGGCGCCCCTGGATCGGACTGACGGGCTTCTTCGTCTGCGGCGCGTTGTTCGTCGTGAGCCAGTTTGTCGGGGCGCTCGTGCTCATGCACGTGCTCGGCAAGGAGAATACGCTCGACAGGCTCGGCGCCATCGTCGTGGTCGGTGAAGTCACCTGCATGGCCCTGCTCCCGATTGGCATCGTGCTGGTAACCGGCGGGACGCCGGCGCGCGATCTGATGCTGGTCCGACCACGAACGGGTTTGCTGGTGGCGTTGATCCCACTCGTGATGATCTGGCCGATCACATCCCAGGTCATGTCGCAGTATCTGGGCACGATCTTCCCGCCGGACATGAAGCACGGTGATCTCATGGAACAACTGACCCAATGGAACAGCGGGCCGGAGGCGCTCATCGTGATATTCCAGATCGCCCTCGTGCCGGCGGTGTGCGAGGAGATTCTGTTCCGCGGCCTGTTTCTATCCGCATTGCAGCGACTGCTCGGCGTTTGGCCGGCGGTGGTGATCGTAGGCGTGGTTTTCGCGGCGGTGCACGTGGTCACGGTCGTGATCGGCGCCCCGCTGGCCGCCCTCGGGATGATGATCCCGCTTACGTTTCTCGGGCTGGGGCTGACGGTACTTGCCGCTCAGACCGGAACCATCGTCTACTCCTCGATCCTCCATTTCGCGAACAACCTGCTCGCCCTGCTGCTCGTGAACCTGTTTCCGGAAGGCGCGGAGCACCCGTGGTTCCGAAACGGTGCGACAATGGCCTGCCTGGCCGTCAGTGCGGTGGCGTTCATGACCTGGTGGCTGCTTCTCACGGAACGGCAGCCGGCGGTTTCGCCGGTCGCCCCGGTCCCGGCGACCGACGAGCACGAGATCGGCATGTCGTGATCAGGCTCGATGGAACTGCTTCTCGAGATCGCGCACGGTGAGCCGCAACGTGGTCGGTCGGCCGTGCGGGCAGTTGCTCGCCTTCTCGGTATCCGCGCCGCGCCGCAACAACGACTCGATCTCTTCGGGGGTCAGCGGATCGCCCGCCTTGACCGCAGCCTTGCAGGCCATCATGTCGAGGAGGGTGTGCATGACTTCCTCGGGCTCGGCGGGCAAGTCACCCAGCTTATCCAACAGACCCGCGACGAAATCGGACACGGCCGTGTCCGGCAGCAGTGACGGCGCGGCGTGCACGGCGACCGAGTTCCGACCGAACGGTGCGATCTCGAAGCCCAGGCGCTGCAGCAACTCGCCGTGCGACTCCAGCAGAGCCGTGTGGGCCTCGGTGGCTTCCACCGTCTCCGGAAGCAGGAGTCGTTGCGACTCCAATGAACCGCGCTCCAGCCGGCGCCGCAGCTCGTCGTACAGTACCCGTTCGTGCAGCGCGTGCTGATCGACGATGATGAGGCCGTCGTCGGTCTCCGCAACCAGGTAGGTGTTGTGGAGCTGAATGGCCCGCGACGGCAGCGCGGTCTCATCGTCCGCGGCAACGGCCCTGCCGGTCAACAGGCTGTCATCGGCGCTGGGTGCACCGCCGGGGTGCGATACTGAGGGATCGCCGGTATCGACCCGCCGATAGAGCGCATCGTACTGAGCGTCCGAGCCGATGCCGCCGTGTCGTTCGCCGCTCGGCGTCGGTATTCCGCCTCCGCCGAGGCCGGCCGGTCCGCCTGCCCTTTGCGGCGCGGGCCACGATGTCTCCGGTGGAGCTGCCGTCGGCTCGGCGCTCTTGAAGAACTCCGCCATTTGCTGCCGGACCGACCGCTGTTCTTCATCGGAGATCGCCGGCGCCGCCGGTCCGCCGTCCACGCACACGCTGCCGGTCAGGTCGCGCGAGAGCAGCGTCTCCCGCAAGGCCGAAAGCACCTGCGAGTGCACCAGGCCCGAGTCCTGCCACCGCACTTCGATCTTGGTGGGGTGGACGTTGACGTCGACGGCCGCAGGATCGATGTTCAGGAACAGGAACACGACCGGGAAGTTGTGCACGTCGACCAGGCCGCGATACGCCTCCTTGAGCGCGTGCTGAACGAAGCGATCGCGGATGTACCTCCCGTTGAGCAGGACGTATTGCCACTTGCCCGATGAACGGGACCGCGAGGGCGGACCGATCCAGCCCTCGATGCGCAGGCCGCGTTCGTTGCGGGTGATCTCGATCAGGTCTTCGGCAAGTTCGCTGCTGAACAACTCGCCGACGCGCCGCCGCATGTCGTCGGTGGGCGGCAGGCGGTGGGTCTCGCGTCCGTTGTGCGTGATGGTGAAGCCCACATGCCGATGGCCCAGAGCGGTACGCGTGACCTGCTCGGTGATGTGGCCCATCTCGGTGGGCGCGCCGCGTAGGAACTTCTGACGCGCGGGCACGTTGAAGAACAACTGCCGAACCTCGACGGTCGTGCCCGGGGCGCACCCGGCGACCTCGGGCCCCTTCACCTCGTCGCCCGCCACCGCGATCGTGTGACCTTCGGGGGCCGCGGCCGGTCGCGACGTCAGTCGCATCTGCGCGACCGAGCCGATCGAAGCGAGAGCCTCACCGCGAAAGCCCATCGTCCCGATGGCCGAGAGGTCCTCCTCGGAAGCGATTTTGCTCGTTGCGTGCGGCGTGACCGCCAACTGCACGTCGTCCCGGCTCATCCCCCCGCCGTCGTCGACGACGCGGATCAGCCGTCGGCCGCCGTCCTCGACCTCGATACCGACGTTGGCCGCGCCGGCGTCGATCGCGTTTTCGATCAGCTCCTTGACCACGCTGGCCGGACGCTCGATCACCTCGCCCGCGGCGATCTTGTTGACGAGCAGATTGTCCAGGACCCGAATGCGTCCCATGCTGCGCGGCCCCTCAAAGGTGACACAACCGTGGATCGGATTATAATAGCCGCCCGGCCTGATCAACAGACGGTTCGGGAAAGCGCCCGACCGTACGACACTACCGGTTGCGGTCTATGTTGAAGTCAATCAATGCATGGTCGTTCGAAGCGGGCACCTCCGTTGCGGACATGGCTCGCCAAGCCGCAGAGGCCGGGTTTGCCGGACTGGAGCTGACCCTCGAGGAAGAGGGTGAGCTGACCGCGGCCAGTTCGGAATCCGATTGTGTCGCACTGGGTGAGCGGGTGCGCGAGGCGGGTCTGACCCCGGTGGGGCTGGCCACGGGCCTGTTCTGGCGCGACAACTACGCCGCAGCCGATGCGGCCTCGCGGCAACGGGCCACAGATCTGACGCTGGCCATGCTCGACCGGGCCGCCTGGATCGGGACCGAGGCCATCCTCGTCGTGCCCGCGTTGGTGGGCCGAGCCGGCGACGCCAAGGCATCGGTGACGTACTCCGAAGCTCTCAATCGAAGCTATGATGCGCTCCGCGAACTTGCCTACGAGGCAGAGTACCGCGGCGTCACCATCGGCATCGAGAACGTCTGGAACCGGTTCCTGCTCTCGCCCGTGGAACTGGCCGGGCTGATCGATCGCGTCAACAGCGACTGGGTAGGCGCCTACTTCGACGTCGGCAACGTGTTGGCCCATGGCTATCCGCAGGATTGGATCACCACGCTCGGCCACCGCATCGTCCGCGTGCACGTCAAGGACTTCCGCTTGGATCCGGGCGGCCCCGAGGGATTCTGCGCGCTGGGCGAGGGTAACGTAGACTGGCCCGCCGTCCGGACCGCCCTCGAGCAGGCGGGCTACGAAGGCCCACTCACCTACGAGGGGAAGGGTGAACCGGGTGACATCGCGAAGAGAATGGAAACCGTCCTGCGCGCGTAGGGCGAGTATCGCCCACCGACCGAACTCCGCACGCCGCATCGCGACTCACGCGTACGTAGCGAGCAGCTCCAGACCCGTGAGATGGGCGGCATTGTCGGCGGATCCGGCGAGCTTGACCTCGAATGTGTTCTGCCCCTTGCGAATGCCGGCGGCCTTGATGTCGGCGGTGAGCCAGACCATGCCGAACTTCTTGGTCAGCTCGGGGGCCGGTCGGAGGGTCAGCGGCTGCTGGTTGAACGACGCGGCGAGGTTGGCTTCCTTGTCCAGTTGGATCCGCAGCGTAGCGGACTTCGCCTTGTTCACATCCTCGCCGACGGGCAGCTCGGCTTTCGTGGTCTTGCCGGGCTCGATGGGCTTGGGGAGGCACTGCTTGTACGGCACGACGTGGTTGATGTAGCCGTGCGTGGCCATGTGGGCCGCGTTGTCGAGACAGAAGAGCTTGTCCTTGTCGGCCAGCGTCTTCTGTTCGCCGGTTTGCGTGAAGACTTGCCGGACGAACGCGTTCTGCTTGTCGTTACCGGGCACGGGGAACAGGTTGAACAGGCTGGTCCCGTCCGCGCCGGCGGCGAAGGCGTTGGCGGCGGCGGCGCGCCATCCTTCGACCGCGTACGTTGTCCCCGGTCCGTAGGGCTTGCGTCGCATCATTCCGGAGGCGCTGACGCACGGGTAGACCGGAACGCCGTGCTGGTGTGCGATCGCGGCGATCTCGCCCGAGGGCATCGAGAAGGGCACGTACCCACCGCCAGTACACAGGAAATCGACCAGCCCGTCTTTCAGCCAGGTCTCAATGTCGGTGCCCATGTACAGGCCCTGCTCGACGGTCAGGGGCACTCGAGTCGACAGGAGCATCGGCCGACCGCGCTTGTCGCCGACCTCTCCCACCAGTTTGCGCACCTCGCGGACCAGGCCGGTGATCAGATCGAGCTGCTTCTGCGTGACGGGCTTGCCGTTGAGCGTCTCGGGGAAGTGAATCGGGTGGCGCAGCCAGTCGAGGTCGATGGCGTCCACGTCGTAGTTCCGCGCGACCTCCGCGATGAGCTCGACGGTGCGCTTCCGCACGTCGTCACGGCCAAAGTCGACCCCGGCCCACCACCGGCGCTGCGAACCGGGCGGGTACTTGCCGAGGTCGCCCTGCTTGCCGAGCAGCGCGTCGGGATGGTCGCGCTTCCACTGCGAATACAGGGGCGGGGTGAACGCGTCATGGATGTCGTTCATGCGCAGCGTCCAGACCATCTCCAGGCCGTTGCCGTGGGCGAAGTCGGTGGCGACCTTGATCGGGTCGGTGCCCTGATCGATCAGGGTCTGCATCTGGTTGTGTGTGAAGCTGCCCTTGCGGGAGAGGAAGACCTCACCGACTTTCGTGTTGTGCGTGAAGTAGTTGAACGATTGCGTCGTGCAATAGAACAGCGTGTCGACTTGCGTGTCGAGCACGTGCTTGATCCGCACGCTCAGGAACCCTTCCGGCGTACCGGCCCGGGGGTCCCACACGTCGTCGCCGTCGTCGTTGAAGATGATCCGCCGGCGCCGGTGAGCAAGCTTCTCGCGGCCCGCGTTCCTGCTTGCCGCCCTCACGGTGCGAGCCGAGACGCCGTACGCCGCCAAGCCACCCGCCACCGTCCGCATGAAACGTCGTCGTGTCGTATTCATGGCGGCAGTGTAACGCGCACGGCGTGGGGGCCGCCACGCGGACCCTACCGTGGTGACGACGGGCGGGAGAGGAACCCTACCGACGACGCGAAGACGCGCTCGCGGTAGTCGCGTCGCGGTTGCTCGTGGGCTTCGCTACGGAGGTCGTCGAGGTTGGCGGTGCAGTACGGGCACTGCAAGGTTTCGAGGTGGAACTGAATGTAGTCGTCCCACGCGTCGTCGAGGACGCCGAGTTGGAAGGCGCCGAGCGTGGAGCGTTTGAGGCAGGTCAGTCGCTGGTCTTGCCATACCGAGGCGACGGTAGTGTCCATGGTCACCTCGTCGATGCGGTCGAACAGGCTCGCCGCGCCGGGCGTCTCTTCGAGGATCTGCCGCAGTCGGCCGATGGCCCGAAACTTGACGCCGGCCACGGCCTTCTCGTCCATGTCCAGCGCCGCGGCCACCTCCTTGTTGCGCCGACCGGCGAAGAAGATCAGCTCGATCACCTTCAGGTCGCCGAGCTTGGTCTGCTCGCGCAGGTACGCGATTACGGCGCGGAGCCCTTGGGCCAGGGCCCGGCGTTGCGCTGCGGTGGCCTCCTTGTGATGGAGCACGCCGCTGGGCGTCTCACCGGTGGCCGGTCCGAGCATCTGCGAGTCGCCCAGGTCGCGCTCCTGGTCGAACGAGACCGTCGGCTTGACGTTCCGCTGGCGGCATACGTCGAGGATCTTGTGGCGGACGATGGCGAACAGGTACGTTTCCAGCGAGCGCGAGCCGTCGTAGTGCGGCAGGCTCTGCAAGAGGCCGACGAAGGCTTCCTGCACCGCGTCGTCGGCGTCCGGGCCGCGCGACAGGCGCGAGCGGGCAAAGGCCAGCAGCCGGCCCTGATAGCGCTCGATGAGCTGACGCCATGCGCTCTCCGACCCGCGACGGATCTCGTCGACGAGGAACTGGTCGGCCTGTAGCGAGTCGTCGGTGGCGATCTGGAACTCCCAGCATGCGCACCGTGCGGCATGCACGGCATTCGCAATCGGTGCATTGTACGGTCTTTCGGCGAACCGCGTCGTACCAGCGAGCCGGGCGGTCCTCCGCCCGGACCCGGGACAGTGTCCGGGTCGAGGACGACCCGGCTCGCTGAATACCACGATCACGCCACGACCAGCAGCGTTGCCGTGGTGGCGGCAACGAATGCGGCCAGCGAGACGACCCGCAACCGCCAGGTGAAGTGGCCCCGCGTCCCGCCATCGAGCACACGGTAACCCAGATAGGTCAGCCCGCCCAGAATCAGCACTGCGAAACCCTGCGTAGCCCAACTTGCCCGGCGCGCGTCGACCTGGCGCGCGACTTGGTCGGCGATCCGATTCACGTTCACCGGCGCCGATCGCACGGCCGCTCGTGACAGACTGCCTTGCCCCGTCTGAAGCGTCTGGGCAAACGCCGCCTCGGCCCGCCACCCGGTCGCTACCGCAATCGGCTCGAGCATCTCGTCGAGCCGGTCGTCGCGCAGCGCCCAACGAGCCACCCGGGGCATGCCCTGGGCCTCCAGCCGCGCCCGCACGGCATCGGCCAGCCGTCGCAACGCAACCCGCTCGGCAATCGCCTGCGCTTTCTCGCTCATCCCCACAGCATCCGAACGGCCGACGAACACGGCCCCGCTGGGATCCCGAACACTCGCACCTTCGAGCACCCATGGCGCGGCGGCGTACGCAACGGTGAGCTTCTTGTCGCCGCGATCTCCGTTAAGCGTGGGGTACGCGAGGTCGACGCTCAACGCACCGGCCTCGTCCGCCTGCTGATCATCCACGACCAACACGGCCGCATCGGAAGCCGAATCGATGTCGTCATCGGCAGCCATGGCCACGCTGAGGCTCCCGGCACGGAGCCGCAACGCGTTCACCACGTCACCCACGCCGGGCTCATCGCTCTCGGCCACGACGAGGAGTCGCGAGCACGCCGCGGCGCCGTCGCGGAGTTCACCCACGACTCGAGCCGCGAGCGCCTCGACGGCTCGATCCCGGGTCGGATAGCGGTCGGCGGGCCAATGCGCGAGCAGCGGCCAGGAAGGAACAGCGCTGGCCGTCTCCGCAAGTACGGGCACCTCGCTGGGCACGACATTCCGTGGCTGTGAGCGGGTCGCGCGATGCGCGCTGGGCGCGAACACCGCGGCCAGGAACCCGAGAACGCACAGTCCGAGCAGCCCTCCGCCGAGGATCTTCCACGTTGAGCGTCGTTCGCTCGACAGGGTCAGCACGATCGCACCGGCAACCACGATGAAGAGAATGCCACCCCAGGTAATAGTCATGACGCACCTTCACTGGCGAGACTGCTCATCGTACGCCTCATGTCACTTCTCCATCGTCACGGCTTCGTCCTGCGGAGCCGGTAGGTCTTCCCGCAGCGGACGTGCCACGTGCGGCATCGGCGTCGCGTCCGCCACGGGCTCGTCACCCCGAAGCCGGTAGATGCTCCACGCGAAGACGAGAGCGCCCGCGAGAACACCGAAAGCGATCATTCCCTCGCCGCGATCGATGTCTCCGATCGAGATCAGTGCGGCCAGAGCCATCCCCGCTGTACTGAGGAGAACGGCAAGTAGGAACGGCCGGATGGTTTCCGCCCAGATGCCCGGGCGCCGCCGTGGTCTGCTCTTGTACAACGAGAACACCAGGAAGTTCACGCAGCCAAAGCCGAGACCCGCAATGATGGCCGCCTCTTCGTCACGCATGCGATCGAACGCGCCGGTCGACGCGGCCCCGATCGCAACAACCAGGCCCGTCAGGTTCGCGGCGGACACGAGGCGCCAGACCACCCGCTCACCCATGGATCGCCGGAGCGAAGGCGGCACCACGGTTGGCGCGGGAGTCACAACCGCGCCGGACTCCGCCGGCCGAGCTCGGCGTTTCGGGACGAGGAGGGAGAGCAGCGAGAGACCGCCGGCGACGCACGCCATGGCCAAGAATTCGTCGGCATCACGCGCCGGGCCCGTCACGGCCAGAACGAGCAGCGCCACGCCGATTGCCCCAGACACAAGCACGAGGCGGTACCGCAGCCGGTGCTCGCCCCACCAAGCCGTGCGGAGCAGCTCGGCGACTCCGCGACCCTTGTGTCTGAGCCAGTCGGCGCTGAACGCCCCGGCAAACACAAGGCATCCGACGCCGCAAGCGGCGACGATGGGCTCATCCTCGACGACGGCCACGGTGAACAGGATGATCGCGGCGGTGATGCACCCTGCCGCGGCGAGGCGGAAGCCGATGTTGCCGCTTTCGGTCTCGGCACCGGACGTTGCCTGCTTGATCGGCATGCGGTGGGCAGCGTGGGCCGCCGCTTGCACGCGGCGCTTGCCCGGCGGAGGCTGGTCGGGTCGCGCTACCCGCTCGGGCTCGAACGGTGCCGCGACCAGCGAGGATCCTTTCGCTTGCCCCCGGTCCATCTGGCCCTGAGGTACGACGGGCCACAACGACGCCGAGGCCTGCACGGCCAACGACGCCGCGGCCGCGATGCCCATCAACACGACGGTTGAATCGGTCTGGAAAACCACCGCGGCGATGAGCGCGCCCATGGCAGCATTGACCGCGGACCCGAAGCTCACGATTCCCCGTCGCCCTTTGCGCACCCGCTCCACCCAGTCGACGATGACGAGCGTGAGTAGCAAGGGCAGGATCATCTCTTCAAAGCCACGGAGTCCCAGGGATTCCTCGAGGATGAGCAACATCGGGGTAGCGATGCCGGCGATCACGAGCCGGACGACCCAGCGATGCTCCCACCGAACGCGGGGCAACACCGTCAACGTTCCGAACAGGGTCGTGAACGTCACCGTCAGCAATGCCACGATGGCCGCGATGGTGGCGTCCGGCTGTTGCCTCCCACCGCCGAGGACACCGGCAGCGCAGCCCAAGCCGATGGCCACGATCGCGGTGAGGACGATGCGCTTGATGCGTTCCGTATGCGTGATGACCGGGGCCAGTTGGGCCGGCGGCACCCGCGCGTCGAAGCGATCCGACACCTGGGCAGCGCGGTCGGCCACGCGGCGGGCGAGGATGTCGATCCTGCTGGAACCGCTGACGCCCGGCGGCGGAGGCGGCGGGCTTGCGTCGGCGTCGGCCCCGACGCGCTCGTAGACGCGTTGGGCGGCGGTCGAGAGCGAGGCCGGCTCGAACGAGGCCACCGACTGCTCGATGTCGTCCACGCCGAGCACGTCAGCCACCATCTCGTTGACCGACTGGTAGCGATCCTTCGGGTCCTTGGCCAGCGCCTTGCGGATGACCGCAGGGAACGGCTCCGGGAGCGCGTCGACCTCCGGCTGCTGCGTGAGGTGCTTCATCAGCACTTCACCCATGCTCGACCCTTCGAAGGGCACGCGCCCGAGCAGCATCTCGTAAAGCATCACGCCGACCGCATAGATGTCGGTGCCGGCGTGGTAGTCGCCCGACCCGATCTCCGGGGCCATGTAGTGAACGGTGCCCACGGACACGGTCTGGGCCGAGTGCCGCGACGCGGAGACGAACTTGCTCAGCCCGTAGTCGCCGATCTTGACGTAGCCGTCCTCGTAGAAGATGTTCCCCGGCTTCATGTCGCGATGGACGATGCCACGGTCGTGCAGGTGAGCAAGCCCCTTGGCGATCTCGCGCAGGAAGTAGGCGGCCCGGGCCGCGTCGAGTTGGCCGCCGGCTTCGACCAGGATGTCGCGCAGGGACGGACCGGCCACGTACTCCATGATGACGAAGTGCTCGCCCTCAGCGTTCTGCCGGATGTCGTAGATGGTGACGAGGTGCGGGCTCTTGAGGTTCAAGCAGTGGCCCACACCGCGCAGCTCGATGTGCGGGTTGTCGCGGAGGTACTTGAGTGCGACTTCCTTGCCGCTGTCGGCGGTGGCGTAGTAGACCTCGCCGAACCCGCCGCGCCCCACGCCGCGCTGTACGGTGTAGCCTTCGAGCGGCTGATCGCCATGTTTGAACGTGAACGTCATCTTCCTATCCGAACCGCGACCGTAAGGGAGCGGCCAGTAGCGTGGGCATCGCCCACCCGCTTGCTACGTCTCCGCGCGGCCCTGCATATCGTGTTTGGCGGCCTGGGCCGCACGTGTCATCTGATACAGTGCTTCGAGCACCAGGCAGACCGTGAGAACCGTCGAGACGAGCACCGTTGCGTAACCTCCGAAGGACACGTCCCTGCCCGCATTGCGGAAGCCGAGCATGCTTGCGAAGAACCGCTCCGGGTCGTAGTCGACCGCCACGATCCAGACCCATCCGGCGAGTCCGGCGACCGCTACGCACACCCACGCCACCACCGCGTGATACGCCTTGTGATCCCGGGGAGACGGCGGGATCGCGCCACGAATCTGCCACACCGAACCACCGAGGGCAGCGAAGAACCCGATCACGATCAGCATCACGGTCTGCTCTCGCTCTGCGCCGTACGCGCTGCCGAACACCACGGCCGCCCCTACCAGCGCCGTGCAGACGGCCAGGACGCCCGGTCTCAACGTCGCGTGCCAGAATGAGTATCCGGGACCGTGGGCGGCCTTCCACACAAAGAACACGCCAAGCGTAAGCACGAGTGCGGCAATGGCCCACAAGAAGGCCAACGGCGGAGCGCCCGGTTGGATCTGCATGCCGAGTTCGCGCTGGATCTCGCTTTGCAGCCTGGGCACCGCGACAAACAGAGGCACAAGGACCAGCGCGAGTGTGCCGAGCAGGAAGATGGTGCTGAGGACGCCCCAAACGGTGCGGACGAATGCCGAGCGTCGGTCGGCGTACGCCCAAACCAGGGGCCGACCGTGGACGTCGGTGAAACTGCCGCCGAAGAGGATGACGACCCCCTCGATCATACCCCACAACCCGCCGGTGCCGGCCGTGAAGATCGTCACGAGAATCTGACAGATGCCGGTACCCACGTATCCCAGGTAGAACCGATGGATGCCGAAGGGACCGAGGAAGACTCCGAGGAACCCGGCGACCAACCGACTGCGCTGCGGGAATGCGGGAGGCTCGCTCTTCCGGTCGCTGTCGAGGCTTGCGAACCCCTCACCGAACCGAGTCGCGGCTTGCCCCATCTTCTCGCCGAACCGACCGGCGGCTTCACTCACGCGATGGGCGGCCGCGCGGAGCCGCGGCTGGTGTCCGTGGTATGTAACGGTGTTGTCGTAGGCCGGGTCGTCGTGAAGCGGCGTGTACTGCGAGCTTCCGGTACCACCCGCCCCGACCGCGGCCCGCGCGGCGACACGTTCCGCGACGCGCTCGGCTCGGACGCTCAGCGTGGACACGTCGAAGCCTGAGAGCGTATTGCGCAGCTCGCTCTGGCCGAACAGCTCGGCCGTCATCTCGTCGACCGACTGGTAGCGGTCGGTGGGATCCTTGGCCAGGGCCTTGCGGATCACGGCCGGGAATGGCTCGGGCAACGCGTCGACTTCCGGCTGCTCGGTGAGATGCTTCATCAGAATCTCACCCATGCTCGAGCCCTGGAACGGCACGCGCCCGAGCAGCATCTCGTACAGCATGACGCCGAGGGCGTAGATGTCGGTGCCGGGTTGGTAGTGGCCCGACCCGATCTCGGGGGCCATGTAGTGCACGGTCCCCACGCTCATCGTCTGGGCGCTGTGCTGCGAGGCGGAGATGAACTTGCTCAGCCCGTAGTCGCCGATCTTGACGTAGCCGTCCTCGTAGAAGATGTTCCCCGGCTTCAAGTCGCGGTGGACGATGCCCTGTTCGTGCAGATAGCGCAGCCCCTTGGCGATGCCGTCGGTGAAGAAGACGGCCTTGTCGGCCCCGAGTCCTTCGGGTGCGTCGAGCAGCATCTCGCGCAGCGACGGGCCGGAGACGTACTCCATCAGCACGAAGTAGTCACCCTCGTCGTTCTGCTTCACGTCGTAGATCGTGATCAGGTACGGGCTCTTGAGGTTCAGGCATTGGTTGACGCCGCGCAGCTCGGTCTGCGGGTTGTCGCGCAGGTACTTCAGCGCGACCTCTTTGCCGCTGTCGGCGACGGCGTAGTACACCTCGCCGAAGCCGCCGCGCCCGACGCCGCGTTGCACCGTGTAGCCCTCGAGCGGGCGATCACCATGTTTGAACGTGAACGTCATCGCCCTATCCGAACTGCGACCGTGGGGGAGCTCCGTCCCCCACCCTTCGCAAACAGCCGCGAAGGATGGGGCACCCGCTGCCCGTGCCTGCCTTCGTGAATATCAACACCACGTCCCATTGGCCTTCTACGTCCTTGTCGAGGTTCCGTTCGTCCAGGGGCGGATCGACAGCCCCACGCCGGATTCGCCGACGTACTGACCCATCGGCACGGCCCGGGCCGGCCCTCGCGAGCGCACCAGCTCGCGACTGTTGCCCGTCTCTCGCAACCAGAATCGCCCGCTCCGCTCGAACAGCGTCAGCTCGCCCCCGCGGGCGGCAATATGGCAATGTGCGTGCGGCCCCACAAGCGCGTGGCGGTCGAACAACACGACCCGGCGCACATCGTTGTAGGAGCGTAATCCCTCACCCAGGTCCAGCACGGCCGAGGCGCTCATTCGCGACGGCTGGCGGAACGTGATCCGCCCGCGGCGTCCGACGCGAATGCGGTCGCCGTCGTGCAGGAGCTTCTGCGTCACCTTCTCGCCCGATACCTCGATCGGACTGCGGGCGAAGAGGAAGTAGTCGTCGTCGATGCGGGCGATCTCGAAGTGGCGGTCGGACAGATTGGCGAACAGGGCCAAGTCGGCCGTGCTGCCGGGTCCGGCGCGCCCGATGCTGATCCGATTCGAACGCAGCACGAGATAGCCGCCGCCGTCGTCGACCGAAACCAGCAGCCGCTCCGGCACCGTGTCGACGCCGATGGTGTCCTCTGTCGAGGGGGCTCGCTCCCGAACGGGTGGCGTCGCCATTGCATGCGCCTTCCCAGGTTCGTCGATGCGCCGCTGAACGGCCGCGAAGCTGCCAAGCGGACCGCCGACGACTTCATCCAGATTCGATTGCGCGTCGACGAGCCGCCCGAGGGCGGTCGTGACCCACGAGCAGCCGGGCAACAGGTGCGAGAGCTTTCGTAGGTGCGTGATCGCGTCGGGGATGCGACGAGCGTCTGTAGCAGTCGCGGCCTCGCCGGCCAGGTCGAGGATGCGGCGCAGTTCCTGACGCGCGGGCAAGGCGGCCCCGAGATCACCGAGGAGGGCCATCTCGTCGGCGGCCCGATGGAGCGCCCCGGTTTCGATCGATGATCGCGTATTCGTCAACACCGCGTCGCAAACGTGCGCCTCCAATTCGGCGAGTCCGGTCGCCCGCGGGTAGAGCGTTCGTGCCTTGCGGAGTGCTTCGACCGCCCCGCCGAGCTGACCGGCATCCAGCAGTCGGCGAGCGTCGGCCATCGCGGTCTGGATCGCCTTTTCGCGATTGTCTGCGTCGTCGCGAAGACGCCGGGCCTGCGAGTCGTCGTCGACCCGGTCGAGGATCGCCCGGCCTGCGCCGACCGATCCGCCCGCGATGCGGTCGGCCGCGGCCTCGAGCGTTTCCTTGCGCTGCCGGACCTCGCGACGCTGCCGGTTCATCGAAGCCAGCACCTCTTCGCGCAGAGTACCGATCTCGTCGAGCGAAGTGCCCGCGGCGGTGGCCTTGTCGAGGTCCGCGAGGGCGTCGGCGTGTTGACCTTCGGTGAGTCGGCGGCGGGCCCGTTCCATGTAGGCAGGCACCAGTCGCAGGAGCACCTTCTGGGCCCGCCGATGGTCGCGGAGGTCGGAGGCCGTGACCAGCTCGTGAGCGTCGTCCAGCCGGCCGTCCTTCAGCGCGTGTTCCGCCATTTTCAGTCGCACGGATGGCAGTCGCTGAAACACCGAACGATCCTCCAGAGATGCCCGCGAGTCAGCCGCGGTCAGGACAGACACGATTGATTCTAGCACTTCCGTCTGAGGGCGAAAAACTTGGCTTGCCGCCCTGCCGGTGCGAGAACGAATCCTCGCACCAGCGCCTCGGGTGAGATCCGGTCAGTCGGTCTGGGCGGCCAGGCTGTGCTTGCCCGGCTTCTCACCACCGTCGAGGTACATGTCCACCTGCTCGAAGAGCTCGTTATCGGACACCGGATCGGTGATGATCCGGTCCACGAAGTACTGCTCCTTCTCGAGCACGCGCTGGGCCACGTCGAGGCGTCGCTTGATGTTCTTGAGGAGCTTGCGCGTCTTGGCCAGCTTGGTGGTCTTCAGTTCGAACTCGCTGCCGGCACCGGTGGCCTGCACGAGCCGGAACTGGCTCTCCAGCGCCGCGACCTGTCCGGTAAGCTGCTCCTTGGCGGTACGCATCTCGGCCAAGCTGCGCTGGGCCGCGTGCAAGGCCGTGCGACGGTTCTCCAGCAGCCGTTCCTTGCCCGCGAGAAGGTCCGCGGCGTTCCGGCACTCGTCGAGCCGACGGGCCAGGTCCCGCTTCAGATCGGTGCGCGTGAAGCGCTGGCCGGCGATCGTGTACGACGCCAGCTCGACCCGCAGGGCATCACGCACGCGGGTCAGCTTCGTCTGATGCTCCGTCACCCGCGTTCGGGCGTCGGTCAGCTCCGTTTCGAGGGCCTCGACCTCGACCTCTTCCTTGGCCACCAGCCGGATGTTGGCGTGCAGCTCGGGAATCAGCTCTTCGATCATGTCCTTGGCCCGCCGCAGCTCGAACTCGAGCGGCACCGCGTCGACCACGGCCTCTCGTACGCACTTGCCGCCGGAGAACACGTACGACCCGACGTCCGTCCCGAGCAGGGCCACACCCACTCCACCCAGCACCAGAAACGCCACCGTACCCCGTGCTGCCCATTTGCAGATCCGCATGATATTGCTCCTTGAGTTTGCTCGCATGCTTTCACCATCGATCCCGGACCCGCGGCGGGTCCGTTCAGGGAGGGATTCGCAGCCGGGGTGCGAATATTGCGTGCCGAGCCCGCGCGAACGTTACTCTTTGTAGAACAGACAGTTACTGGAATACCCGAGGGGAGGGGTTCGTGCTCCGTCGGCGTACGAAACACCAGGTAGGCCACTGACCCAATGCGCTTGGCCGTGCGGCATGGGCAGGACCCGTCCCACCAGAGTCGGGTTTTGCCCGTGGCTGCGCGCGTTCGCGTGACACCACGGGCAAACCTCGCTCGCGAGCGAGCGACGCCTGCCCATGCCACCCGGGACGCGAAACATGCACTGAGTCCTTGACCCACCTGTTCCGTCCGGCAACATGTCGTGTAGGCCCGTAGTTCTCTCCGGTAACATGTCGCAGGAAAACCGATGGGTTCAGAGATCCATCACACGGTTTCGCTCGCAATCAGGACTGCGTATGTCCGACGATGACACACTGAAGTTTCGGAACCATGACGAGCCGATCGACGATGAAGGCGACAAGGTCCCCTGCGCGAAATGTGGCAAGCTCATCGACATGCGCACCAGCCGGTGCCCGCACTGCGGCATTTACTTTCGCGGCGCGGCGATGGAATACGAGTACGCCAACACCGATGACCAGGAAGCTCCGCGGCACCCGCGCACCATGCGCCGGCTCGCGCTGCTGTTGCTGATCGTGCTTCTGGGCGGCGCGGTCGCGATGGTGGCGTCGGTTGCTCTCAAATGACCGTCGGACGGCAGCGCGGAAGGAACTCGTACCCGTATGACCGAGATGACATCAACCGCTGAGGGTGAACAGGGGCTTCCCGTGCGAACGCTTGGTCGGACGGGCGAGCGCGTGTCGATTCTTTGTCTGGGCGGAGGGCACCTGGGCCGGCCTACGGTCGAGCATGATCTGGCGGTGCGGATCGTGCAGCGGGCCGTCGACGAGGGCTTCACGTTCTGCGACAACGCGTGGGAGTACTTCGACGGGCGCAGTGAGAACCGGATGGGTGAGGCCCTCGCGGCCGGTGGGCGGCGCGACAAGGTGTTGCTCATGAGCAAGGTCTGTGCCCGCGACCGCGAAGGGGCCATGCAACACCTCGAGGAGAGCCTGCGCCGGCTGCGCACCGACCGCATCGACCTGTGGCAGTTCCACGAGATCAACTACGACAACGACCCGGAGTGGATCTTCGCGCCGGGCGGCGCGATCGAGGCCGTCGATGCGGCCCGCAGGCAAGGGAAGGTGCGCTACATCGGCTTCACCGCTCACAAGTCGCCGCACATCGCGACCAAGATGCTCGAGCAGGATTTCGACTGGGACACCGTGCAGATACCGGTCAACGTGATGGACGCCCACTTTCGCAGCTTCGGGCGCGAGGTGCTGCCCATCCTGATCGAGCGGAACATCGGCGTGATGGCGATGAAGACGCTCGGCGGCGGCAAGATCGCCACGCAGGGCGGCGTCTCACCCGCGGATGCGATGCGCTACGCCCTTACGCTGCCGGTCTCGACCGTGGTCACCGGGGTCGACCGGATGGATGTGCTCGAGCAGAACCTGGAGATCGCCCGCGCGTTCACACCAATGAGCGACGACGAGCGCAACGCCCTTCTCGATCGCACCCGGGCCATCGCCGGCGACGGGCGCTGCGAGCTGTTCAAGACAACACAGCAATTCGACGGCAAGTACCACCAGGACCAGCATGCGTTCGGCGAACGGCTGTGATCAGGGTCCAGGGTCCGGGGTCCGCCGGGTGCGAGAATCACTTCTCGCACCGACCCGACGAGGGAATCACTTCCCGCGAAAGGAAGCGCGCGGATGCCCCGCCCTTGGCGGCTTTCGTGCGGCGGGTGGGGAACGGACGACACATCCGGCGTCTGTCAGTCCCCCACCCTAGTCTTGCCTTCGGCAAGCCAAGGATGGGGCACCCGGCAGCGTTCGTCATTCGGGCTTCGTCATTCTCTCGTCATTCGTCATTGGACATTCCGCCGCCGCGCAGCGGCGCGCGCTTGTGACGCCTGCGCGCGACGACTACAATCGCGTTTGGCGAGTGGTGAATTCGTCGGCGGGCACTCGCACGGGTGGAAGTGACATGGCGCATCCGGTGACAGACTCAAACGCGGTTCGGTCGGCCATCGAGCAGTTCGCGGTGCGGTTCGATCCGCACCTTGCGTCGCTCTTCGCCGACGGGCATGCCGGTCGCTCCCGGCTCGGCGAGGCGATGCGCTACTCGTTGCTGGCCGGCGGCAAGCGGCTCCGGCCGTACCTGGTCGTCGAGTGCGGCAAGGTCTGCGGCGGCACCGAGGCCGACGCCCTGCCCGCGGCGGTCGCCATCGAGTGCGTGCACACGTTCTCGCTGGTGCACGACGATCTGCCCGCGATGGACGACGACGACCTGCGTCGCGGCAGACCGACTTGCCACAAGGTGTACGGCGACGGGCCGGCCACACTCGTGGGCGACGCCCTGCTCACGCTCGCCTTCGAGCTGCTGACCGGCGAGGGCATCGAACCGCGGGTGTCGAAGGCGTGGGTTCGCGAGCTTGCGGACGCCGTCGGGTGGAATGGCATGATCGCCGGCCAGGCCGATGACATCGCCATCGCGAGCGGTGAGATCTCCGCGACGGGACGCGAAACGGTGCACAACATTCACGCCCTGAAGACCGCGCGGCTACTGGAGGCTTCGTGCCGCCTGGGCGCCATTGCCGCCGGAGCGGACGACAAACGGCTCGAGGCCGTCGCTCGATTCGGCCACCATCTGGGGCTCGCGTTCCAGATCACCGACGACCTGCTCGACGTGACGAGCACGGCCGGGGCCATGGGCAAGGATGTAGCGAAAGATCAGGCGGCGGGCAAACTCACGTACCCGGCCGTCGTAGGAGTGGAGGGCAGTCGGACGGCCGCGGCCGAGGTTGTTCAGATCGCCCTTGCGGCACTAGAGGTTTTCGGACCCGACGCCGATGAATTGAGGGGGGTGGCCCATTTCGTCGTGGAACGGGACCACTGAACCGCACCGGATTCGAGGAGCCGTGAGTTCCATTTCGGCCCTTCGAGCATCATGAACCGAGGATTCGATTGGGCGCTCTGCTAGACAAGATCAACGGGCCGCAGGAGCTGCGACGCCTGTCCATTGAGCAGCTTCCCCGGCTTGCCGAGGAGATCCGCGAACGGATCGTCTCCGTGGTCGGCAAGAACGGTGGCCACCTGAGCAGCAACCTCGGGGTCACCGAGCTGACCATCGCAATGCATTACTGCTTCGACTTCTCGAAGGACCGCCTGCTGTGGGACGTGGGGCATCAGTGCTACCCGCACAAGCTGCTGACCGGTCGGCACCACGCGTTCAGCACGCTGCGCACGCGCGAGGGCATCTCCGGATTCCCGGACATCCATGAGAGCCCGTTCGATCTGTTCTCCGTCGGCCACGCCGGCACCTCGATCGCCTCGGCGGTCGGGATCGCTCGGGGCGACCAGATCCTCGACCGGGACACGCGCGTCGTGGCCCTCGTCGGAGACGCTTCGATCTTCAATGGCGTGGCCTTCGAGGGGCTCAACCAGGCCGGCCTGCTCGAGCGCCAGCTTCTGGTGATCCTCAACGACAACGAGTGGGGCATCGCCCCCACCCAGGGCGGGATGGCCAAGTACCTCGCTCGCTTCCGCACGTCGGGGCTCTATGAGGAGATGAAGGAAAGGACCAAGCAGGCCCTAGCGCGACTGCCACTCGTCGGCCGCAGCGTGTACGAGGTGCTCGATCACCTCAAGGAGGGCATCAAGGCCACTGTATCGCCGCACCAGATCTTCGAACAGCTCGGCTTCCTCTACGTCGGGCCTACGGACGGGCACGACCTGCCGCACCTGATCGAGATGCTGAACGCTCTCAAGGACGTGCAGCATCCGGTGCTGTTGCACGTGCACACGGACAAGGGTCGCGGCTGCGATTGGGCCAGTGCCGATCCCGGTCGGTTCCACAGCCCCAAGCCGTTCCGCGTCTCCGATGGGAATGTCGAGATGCAGTCCGGCCCGGGCAAGAGCTGGACGGCCGCGTTCGCCGACGCCTTGATCGAAGTCGCCCGCGACGATGGGCGGGTCTTCGCGATGACTGCGGCGATGCCCGACGGAACCGGGCTCAACAAATTCCAGGAGGCCTTCCCGGACCGCTACCTGGATGCGGGGATCGCCGAGAGCGCCACCGTCGACATTGCGGCCGGGCTGTGCAAGGCCGGGCTGCGTCCGGTGGCCGCCATCTACTCGACGTTCCTGCAACGCGCGTTCGACCAGGTGTTCCAGGAGGTCGCGCTGCAAGGGCTGCCCGTGATCCTGTGCATCGACCGGGCCGGGCTGGTCGGCGGCGACGGTGCCGTGCATCACGGCTTCCTCGACATCGCCTACCTGCGCGGTTTGCCGGGCATGGTGTTGATGGCGCCGGCCGACGAGCCCGAGTTGAAGCAGGCTCTGCAATTCGCGCTCAAGCTCGACCAGCCGAGCGCGATCCGCTATGCGCGCGACACTGTGCCCGAACCGTTGGGGGACGGCCCGGCGTTCGAGCTGGGCAAGTCGCGCACGATCCGCCGAGGCCGCGACGCCGTGATTCTCGCCTACGGGTCGACGGTCAGCCGAGCGGTGGAAGCCGCCGACGAAGTGGCCGCCGACGATCTTTTCGTGTCGGTCATCAACGCCCGGTTCGCCAAACCGCTGGACGAAGCCATGATCCGCGAAGCGTTCGCTTCGGGGAATCCCGTCGTGACCGTCGAGGACCACTCGGTCGCGGGCGGCTTCGGCTCGGCCGTGCTCGAGACCGCCCAGGAACTCGGCCTCGATACGCGACAGCTCACGCGTCTGGGCATGCCCGCCGATCAGTTCATCGCCCACGGCAGCCGCAACAGCCAACTCGCCGAAGTCGGCATCGACGCCGACAGTCTCGTGAGAGTGCTGCGCACACAGTGCTCGCGGCCAGCCGGCGATCAACCATCGGACAGCAGCGAGACGAAGCCGGCAACCGGCAAGGGCCGGTTGCTGCGAACCGACCGCTAGACGCTGCGTCGGTCCACTCGATACGGCGAGGGATGCTTGCCTCGGACGGAGTCCCCCTTACGCGCACTTGGATCGGCCGGACCGGACCGGGGCTCGTCGCGGATCGGCCTTGCGTTGGCGATCGACGGTCGAGCGGGGTCGCGCCGCGTCGTCTTCGGGCACGTCGGACGTGATTGAGGCCAGGGTGCGCAACGCTCTGTGTCTCTTCTCATCTTTGCACCATAGGTAGTAGACAGGTCGGGAGCCGAGAATCTGACGGAACGTCTCGGCGAGAAAGCGCGGTGACTGTCCCGCGACGCGCGTCTTGCCGCCGCCGGTCGAGGCACGGTACCAGTCGCCTACGGCTTCGGCGACGAGCTGCCGGAGCCGCGGCCGGCGGCTGACCTTGGTTGCGAAGTCGGGCCGGAACGCGTCGACGTGCATGCGGCGAAGCTGCTCGAGGATGCGGACCCGGCCGGCGGGCAGCGGGCACGTGCCGATGCGCTTCATACCCGCGCGCTCGAAGATGGGGTTGAGCTCGCCCATCGTAGCGAGCGACTCGACGTAGGGCACGCCAAGGCGCGGCATGGTCTCGCGAATCAGGCGCCGGCCGAGGCCGCACCCGCGCACGTCGGGATGCACCACGATACGCCGAATGATGCGCACTTCGCGATTCAATCGGGTCGGGTTGCGCAGGAAGCGTTTCTGCGTGGCCACGTTTCGCAACGACAGTTCGATGGGCCCATGCGCGTAGACGATGATCGCGAGCGGCTCACCGCCGATCCCGTTGCGAAGCAGGAACACGCGGTCGACGAAACCGAGTTCGTCGCGCTTGCGGTAGTGCATGGCCGCAAACTGGTCGTAATCCGACTTGTGCCCGGCCTCGATGCGAAGACTCCGAGCGAGAGTGAACGGCTTGGTCTTGCGCGGACTGCGTCGCGAGATCTCGGCGGCACCCTCGCACGTCAACCGAATCAGCACGTCGGGTTGAAGATCGACGGCCGGATCGCTGTCGCTTGCGGCCACAACCAGGCAGAGGCGATGTCGCGTCGCGAGCTTACGCACGTTGAACGCGATCGCACGGGCGGCGCGCCGATGTAGCAAGCCGCCGAACTCGTCGCAGAGCAACGGCACACCTGCGTCGCTGGAGAACGCAAGCCCGATGGCGCGGGCGAGTGACGCACGAAACTGCTCTCCGGCAGACAGCTCATCGAACCGTCGCAACCACAATCGCGGCTCGGACAACGCGCAGGCGGTGAGGATCGACAGGGCGGTACACAGCGGGGCCTCGGGGGCCACCGCGTCGATGACCGCGCGGTCCGGCGGGAACGCGACGCGATCCACACGCCGCGCGGCCGGGCACAGCGCGCCGATGGCATCGAGCAACGAGGACTTCCCACTGCCGGATGGGCCGGTGATCAACGTGATGGTTCGGGGCTTCAGCTCGAGCATGAGCTCGCGCCCCAGGGCGAGCGGTTCGGGCACCGGGTCGAGCCCGAACCGTAGGGCCACGTCCGTGACACGGGCTGAGGGCGGCGGCGGAGTCGGCGCACGATGCACGCGCGGTTTCACCACCAAGCCATGCGCGTCCAAGGAAGGAACGGTTGTTCCGGCAAGGGTCGTCGTCATGAGACACTCCCGCTGAGTTCATGCCGGCCGAAGGATCACCGTACGGGAACCGAACATACGGTGGGCAGCGCCGGAAGTCAATAGCTATAGCGTTTTTATTGCGCCTGGTTGAGGGAGTTGGGCGGGGTGCCGGATGAAGGATGAGGGATCAGGGATGAAGGATGGTGCGGCCGGTGGCGGGTGCCGCATGTAAGTCGTTCTCCAATACAAGATTACGCCATGTCCTGATCCCGGGGCATCCCGCTCGGGCCGTGGGTGGTGCCTGCTACAGGTCGCGGTTGACTAGGGAGATGACCACACCCTGGACGGAGACGTCGGCGGTTTCGTCGAGGACCGTGGGCGGGGTGTCGGGGTTGTCACCACGCAGGACGATGAATCGCCGGTCGGCCTTGCGCTCGACGGACACGCGTTTGAGCGTCGGATTGCCGTCGACCAGGCACGCGCAGATCTTCCCCTGGATGTGCTCGGGGTTGACATCAGGGCGGTAGTGCACGAGCACGATGTCGCCGGGCTTGAGCGTAGGTTCCATTGAGCCATGATAGAGGCGAAGGCAGTACCGGTCGGGCCCCCACAGATGCCGGAGCACCGGGAACATCTCGAGTTGTTCCTGCGACTGTGCGGGAGGTCCTGCGGGAATGGTGCCGAAAAGCGGCACTTCGTTCGTGTCGAGCGGCTGCGGGGCGTCGTGATCGGGACTCTGACCGACGAGCACGGCCTCTGGTACGTCGAGGGCTACGGCCAGGGCGCGGAGGGTTGAGACGGACGGGTTCCGCGTGCCCTTCTCGATCTCGGAGAGGTAGCCCTGGTTGATGCCGGCCGAGCGGGCGAGCTTCGTCTGCGTGAGCTTGCGCCGTGTGCGGAACTGCCGGATCCGAGGTCCGACGGACTGCGAGTAGGGCAGTTGCAGCGGCGCACGTGACATGGTACGAAGTGTAATGATATTGCGATGTATTGCAAGGCCGCCCCGCAGGGCGGCCGGAGAGCGGGGCGGTCAGGCCGTTCTCGGGTCGGACAGCGAGCCGGGCCGTCCTCGGCCCGGACACAGAACGGGAGACGAGGGAAAAACGTGCGACGGCTCGTAGGTTTGAAGGTGAGAAAGGGACGGCGCTTCAGCGGCGACCCGTAGCGGAGCGCGCGGGTATGTGCTTCGCGGCGACCCGCAGGGGAAGCGTGCAGGGGCAGAACGGCGAACCGGCAACCGTAGGACGCGAAGCGGACGGGAGGCGACGCCGTGCCTGCACTGAACCCTGAACCCCAAATCCTGAAACCTGCGACGGGTTGAAGGCATGAGTCTGTTCAAAGATGCGGGAGTGGCCTTGCGACGCTTTGAGTACTCAGAGACGTCGCAGATTCTCGTGTTTTTCACGCGGGAGCACGGGAAGCAGCGGCTGATCGCCAAGGGCATCAAGCGGGGAACCAGGCAGCGGGTGGCTCCGGGGATCGATCTGCTCGAGAGCGGCGAGGTGATCTGGTCGCGCAAGGACGAGGCCGAGGCCACACTGGGCATCCTCACCGACTGGCGGCAGACTGACGCGTTCACGCCGCTACGGTCGAAGCTCGCACGACTCTATGCCGGGCAGTATGCCGCCGAGATCGTCCACCTGCTGACTGAGGACGGTGACCCGCACGCGGTCGCGTACGATTGCCTCGTAGAGATGCTGTCGGCTCTCTGCGCCGCGGAGGAAGCGCTTGGCCACGTGGTCACATTCCAAGCCGCGCTGCTTCGCGAGGTGGGGTTGATGCCGGACTTCGGGCGGTGCGTGCGCTGCGACAAGGTCTATCCCGGCCGGGGCGACGCATACCTGTCATCCGGCGAAGGGGGCCTCGTGTGCCGCAACTGCGAGCCGACGGTAGTCGAGAAACGCCGGGTGGCTCAACCGACAATCGTGGGACTAACCGACGGAAACTGGGCCGCGGAGGGTCAGCAAGGCGCGTTTGGCGTGCTCGACTACCACATCGAATGCCTCATCGGCCGACCGACGAAGCTAGGATCGTTCGTCGAGCGTACGTCGGCGTGATTCGCAAGGGAGAAGACGCATGCGGTCTCGGATGGCAACGCCGGTGACGGTCGTTGTCCTTGCTTCGCTCGGCCTCCGGGCCCACGGTGGTGAGACCCTGGTACGGGTGTTCGGCGGCAAATGATGGCCGGTCACGGGCGATCGCTCCGGAACTGCCCCGCCAGCGTCAACGCTTCGGGTAGGCCATGCGCGACCAGTCGAGCGGTGGGTCGGTCTCCGTGGGCACAAACGTGCACTCGTTGCTCCCCGCGACCTCCTGGACACACACGTAACCGTCCTCGATCAACTCCTCGATGAGCTGGTCGAAGCTCTTGAGCCACACGAAGTAGCCCGCCTGGTTGTCCTCGACGCTCCAATCCACCTCGTCGCGATCGTGGCCGGTTTGGGCCTTGAATACAGCCCGCTCCCAGACCGCCGGCGTGGTCGGACCCAGCGTCCGAAGCTGCCGGATCATCTCGGACTTGACCAGCGCCCGGGCATCGCTCGCAATAATTCCTTCGTTCAACATCACTCGGCTCCTTACACGAGGCTCGCGGCGTGGGCTCGTGTGAGAAGACCATCGGCTTTCGCCACCGACTGCGAACGCGGATTCGGTGTTCCGGTGCCACGGCGCCGCCGTCACGCGGGCTCGGCGGGCGCTCCCGGGCCGCCCGTGCTCTAGAGACCCTTGAGCAGTTCAAACTGTCTGATCCTGGTATACTCGATGCTGAGCACGAGATCCCTGGGTTCCATGCCGCTCCCGTTTCGGGGCGAGCATCGCGAATCCGCTTGCCTGCGGCGGCAATCTGCGGATACTGGGGCCGGTTTGGGCAGTACATCAAGGCAAGATCCGTAGGAGACTCCTGCGTGGATGACCCGCTTCTCTACACGCGTGACACGTGCCGCACGGCGCGAGACGCGGTGGGCAAACGTGAATGCTACAGGAGCGGCGGCTATGTCCATTCCCGATGAGTGTGTTCACTTCGCACGGTTGCAGGCGGAGCCCGTTCTGGTCGTCGGCGAGGATGGTCGCGTTGTCTCGGCCAATCCGGCCGCAGGCCGAGAGCTCGGGCGCGACCACGAAACGCTCGTAGGACGAACGCTCTGCGACCTTTCGACGGAGACACCCGACAAGACCCGGCGGTTGTTGCACATCTGCGCCGGCTCCGGTGAGCCGACCGTGGGACAGTTGTCCCTGCGCAGGGCCGACGGCGCGGTGCTCGAGTTCCCTTGCCGAGGGATGCGCCTGCGACACGCGACGGATGATGCACCGGCGCTTGTGGCTCTGCAGATGGAGCGGAGCGGTGCATCCGCCACACAGGAAGAGAAGCTACGCCGGAGCGAGCGAAGCCTGCTCGACGCGCACAGACTCGCGCGCCTGGGGAATTGGACTTGGGACATCCGGTCGGGTGAGATCGAGTGGTCCGAAGAAGTCTATCGCATCTTCGGGCTTGATCCGGCAAGCTTCCGACCCAAGATCGACTCGGTCATGACGCGGTTTCACCCGGACGATCGCGATCTGCACGAGAAGATCATCGCGACGGCGATCGCGCAGCGCCAACCCTACAGCATCGAGGGCCGCATTCTGCTGCCGGACGGCGCTGTTCGGCATCTGTTCTCGACTTCCGAAGGCACCTTCGACGAAGACGGGAACCCCACCGAACTCTCGGGCATCGTGCAGGATATTACCGAACGCAAGCAGGCGGAAGCGAGGCTGAAGGAATCCGAGAGCAGCTACCGCGGAGTCTTCAACGGAACCGACGACGGGATCTTCGTGCACGATGCGAAGAGCGGAGCCATCATCGACGTCAACCGAGCGGTGTGCGAGATGGTGGGATGCACGCGCGAAGAGGCGCTCGCGCTTTCGGTCGGCGACTTCAGTCAGGGCGAACCGCCCTACACTACGGAACGCGCGTTCGAGCGGATCAGGAAAGCGTACGAGGAAGGGCCGCAGCGCTTCGAATGGCGGGGGAAGCGGAAGAACGGTGAGCTCTTCTGGGCCGAGATACACCTGAAGCGGGCGATGATCGCCGGCCACGAGCGGATCCTCGCCGTGGTGCGCGACGTCACCGAGCGCAGGCGGGCGGAAGCGAAGCTGAAGGAATCCGAGAGCAGCTACCGCGGGATCTTCAACGCTACCGACGACGCAATCTTCATCCACGATGCGGAGAGCGGAGCCATCCTCGACGTCAGCCGGGCGATGTGTGAAATGTACGGGTATTCGCACGAGGAGGCTCTCGGGTTGTCGGTCGGTGACCTCAGTCCGGGCGAGTCGCCCTACACCATGCCACACGCACGCGAGAAGGTCAGAAAGGCGTTTGAGGAAGGTCCGCAACGCTTCGAATGGCGGGCGAAACGAAAGAACGGCGAGTTCTTCTGGGTCGACGTACATCTGAAACGGGCGGCGATCGGCGGTCAGGAGCGAATCCTCGCCGTGGTGCGCGACATCACCGAAGGCAAGCAGGCGGAGGAGGAACTCGCGTCGGCCAAGTCATTCCTCGACACCGTCGTGGATATGAGTCCGTTCGCCATGTGGGTCTCCGACGCAGAGGGCACGGTCATCAGGACCAACCGCTCTCTGCGCGAGACGCTGGAGCTGACGGATGAGCAGATTGTCGGCAGATACAACGTGCTCACGGACACAAACCTCGAGACACGCGGCGTCATGCCCGTGGTGAGGGACGTATTCGAGAAGCACGAGCCCGCGCGGTTCAGCATTCCCTGGAGGGCAGCGGAGGCTGGAACTGCCGCGTTCGACGGCGCGCGAGATCTGTACATCGACGTGTCCATGTTTCCGATTCTGGACGCCGAGGGCGAACTGATGCATGTCGTGTGTCAGTGGGTCGACATCACCGAGCGCAAGCGGGTCGAGGAAGCGGCCCGCAAGGCCCAGGACGCGTTGCTGGAGCATCAGCGGCACGAGACGGAGCGGGTCCAGGTCGAGCTCGACAAGGCGCGGGAGCAGCTCGTCAGCCAGACGCGGTTGGCCACCATCGGTCAGGTTGCCGCGAGCATCGCTCACGAGGTGCGCAACCCGCTCGGGGCGGTTCGCAACGCCGCCTATTATCTGAAGCGGCATGCTCCTACGGAGAATCCGAGGATCCCGGAGTATCTTGGCATCATCGACCAGGAAATCGCGGCAGCCAACCGCGTCATCAGCGACATGATGGAGATGGCGCGATCCAAGGTACCGGTGAAGGAGCATGTCGATCTGTCCGAGACGGTGCAAGCCGTATTCGATCAGGTCGGTCCCGGAGAGGGGATGCGGTGTCGTCTGTCGCTGGACCGCGCCCCATTCGCGGTGTACGCCGACCCGGGGCTGCTGAGGCAGGTCATGGCCAACCTGCTCACCAACGCGATCCAGGTGATGGGCGACGAAGGGACAATCACCGTCGAGGCCCGGCGGCACGCCGATCACGACGCCATCATGGTGCGGGACGGCGGGCCGGGCGTCTCGGCCGAGCATCGCGATCGTCTCTTCGAGCCGCTGTTCACCACGAAGGCCAAGGGCACCGGCCTGGGACTGACGATCTGTCGTCAGATCATCGAGCGCCACGGCGGGACGATCGATCTGTCGGATCACGAAGGTCCGGGCGCCGCGTTCTGCATCCGGTTGCCGCGGGGAGGTGCGGCGCCTGCATCATCCGGCTCCAGCCCGTGAACCCTACCTCGGAACGCCGATGCCCCGATGGCGGTTCGGCCGGCGGACGGACGCCACACGAGGGGCGAACGGTGTAGCGCCTCGAGCAGATTGCATTTCTTCCGAACCATGCGACCGCAATGGCGCTATGCGTTCTGAGCCTTGACGGCCGAGACGAAGATGCGGCGGCAGGCCTCGACACCGAGAACGAGGTTCTTGCGCCCCGTGCGGAGGGTGACGGGCCCCTCGAAAGGGGCGCGTTCGAGCACGGTGAGCCGTGTGCCGAGGTCGATCCCCGACCGGGTCAAGTAGCGAAGGAACTCGGGGTCCCGGTCGGAGACGCGCTGGACCCGGCACCGCTTGCCGACGGGCACGTCGGCCAGCAAGGTGGTCTCGATCGTGCGGACCTTTCCGTCCTTGGTGGGGATCGGCGAGCCGTGCGGGTCCACGTCGGGTCGGTCGAGGAACTCGTAGATCCGCTCGATGAGCGAGTCGGAAACCGCGTGTTCGAGGGCGTCGGCGTCGTGGTCGACCTCGTCCCAACCGAGACCCAGCGTCTTGACCAGGAACAGCTCGATGATTCGGTGGCGCCTCAGCGTCAGGAGCGCAGCGTGCCGGCCCTTGTCGGTGAGCGTGACGCCATAGTAGGGCTTGTGCCGCAAGTACCCTTCGGCGGCGAGGTGTTTGACCATTCCGGTCACCGAGGCCATCTTGACCCCGAGCCGCTGGGCGATGCGTTTGGTGGTCGGGCGTTGCCGCTCGGCCTCGAGGTAGTAGATCGTTTTGATGTAGTCTTCGATCGAGGCCGAGAGTGACATCGGTTTCGCTGCTACCGTGTTCTTGCCAACAACATGCCCACCACTCGGGCGACGTCCGGCACGCAGGCACGGGATGCCCGGCGGCACCGCGTTTAGAGAATGCCGGCCCCGAAATCGGCGAGGCGATCCGGCTCCTGCTCTGCGGCGGTCTCTTCGGTCCCGGCGTTGCTCGAGGCGGGCTCGGCGACGGCAGGCTCCGTAGCCCCGGACGAGGGACGTTCGGCTTCCTCTCGCTCCGCTTCGGCCTCGCGCGGGGGGCGGGACCGCTCCCGGTCCCGGCGCTCACCGCGCGGCGGGCGATTGCCTCTGCCACCGCGATCCGCCGGGGCGCGATCCGCGTCACGCCCGGGGCGCGAGTCCGCGCGATCGTCCGAGTCGTCGTCACGCACCGACGACTCGCCGACGGGCTGGCCGGTTCGGCGAGCCGCCGCGTCCCGCTTGAGATCCGAGATCAGCGAATCGTACTCACTGTCACCCGTACTCGTCGGCACTGTCTCGTCATCGTCGGGACGATCGACTTCGCCGAACCGATCGTCTTCGTCCGGACGATCGACTTCGCCGAACCGATCGTCTTCGTCGGGCCGATCGACTTCGTCGGGCCGATCGACTTCGTCGGGCCGATCGAC
>CAYMME010000001.1:0-29354 GCA_964391465.1 uncultured Planctomycetales bacterium | reverse complement strand
CTTCGTCGGGCCGATCGACTTCGTCGGGCCGATCGACTTCGTCGGGCCGATCGACCTCGTCGGGCCGGTCGACTACGTCCGGCCGGTCAACCTCATCACGCGTCCGGCGCGACTCGACAGCAGGGGTCTCGTGCTCGATATCGTCGTAATCCTCATCGTAGTCCACGGGCTTGTAGCCCGGCTGTTTCGACCGCTCCAACTCCTCTTCATAGGCGTGAACGACGGCGGCCTGAATGCGCTCGCGGCAAGCGGAATTGATCGGATGAGCCACGTCGGCGTGGAGCTTCGCCCGGCCGTGCGCGTCCTTGGGAGCACGGTTCTCCGGAAGCCTCGCCCCGCACTCGCTGCAGAACTTCGCTCGCAGGTGATTCTTGGCCCCGCAACCTCTGCAGCGGTCGGAGAGCTTGCGCGACGGCATAGCCACAAAGGCACCGTTGACGCCGTCGATGACCTTCAAGTCGCGAATGACGAAGTCACCGTCGAGGGTAATGCTGCAGAACGCCCGGAGGCGTTCGGAACGACTGCCGACAAGCTTGACGCGAACCTCAGTGATTTCCATGCACTCCTCCTCGGTTGGCAATACCACTGGTGGTCAGACACTGAACAACCCGTGTCTCGAGACCCAACTGCTGCTGTACTCTGCTTGCGAAGGTATCCGCTTCCGACCGGCTGTCGAACGGGGTGAACAAGGACGAGCCGCTCCCGGACAACCGCACGGGATGGGGGCACAAGGACTCTGCCCGAGCGTGCAGCTCGGCCAGGGCCGGCGAATGCTCGAACGCCGGCGGTTCGAGCATGTTGCCGAGCGTGCGGGCGAGTTGCTCGGCGGGCTGGTCGCTCGCGGCGAGCGCGGCGGCGGCAGACGGGAGCTGATCGGACGGCTTCCACCGCCGGTAGACCTCGGGGGTCGACATGTGGATGTTCGGCAGGATGAGCGTGAACAACCCCGGCCAGTCGAATGCCACCGGCTCGACGTGTTCCCCACGCGACCGTACCACCGCCGCGGGCATACGAAAGAAGAGCGGGATGTCGGAGCCGAGCTCGGCTCCGAGGGCAGCGAGCCGCGACAGCGGCCAGGAAAGCTGCCAGCGGCGACTCAAGGCCAGCAACGTGGCGGCGGCATCGGAACTCCCCCCACCGAGCCCCGCACCCATCGGAATGTGCTTTTCCAACCGGACGTGTACTGCAGGTGTGACGCCGGCCTCCTGGGCCAGCCGCTCGGTCGCCCGATAGACCAAGTTTCGCGAATCGCAGGGGAGTCTCTCGTCGTTGCATACCAACTCGATGCCGGGCTCTTGCCGACTCGCGATAGTCAGTTCATCGAACAGGGTGACGGCGACGACGAGTGACTCGATCTCGTGGAACCCGTCCGGCCGTCTGTGCTTGACCGCGAGCGTGAGGTTGAGCTTCGCGGGCGCTGCCACCGTCGTCGTCATGGTGTACGGCTCCGCGGACAAGACACGTGAAGGATTCTAGCTGGGCCTACTGACCTGTCAAGCAACGACATATGGCAGACGAACGCCCGGTCAGACGCTATCCGAACCAGCTCGGCGTCTGCCTCTTCGGTTCGCAGGCTCACCCGTGCTCATGCCACTGGTCCATTGGGCACACGATCCCCTCCTCCCGCACGAAGGATTGTGGTAGCCTCGGAAACGGGAACGCTCGCCGAACGGATCAGTCCAACACCACATCGGTGGGCGATTCTCGTACGGCTCGTAGCGGCCTGCACGACACGGGGCGCCAGGCTACAAAGGCGCGGGATGCTGCGAGGCAGCCTTGTGGAGATTGGGGTGCGCGATGGCGTCGGATGCACTAACCTACCGAGAGCCGGCAATGGGGGGCGATGACGGCGCGCTGCGGCGCCGGGCCGAGCGAATCGTCGATGCGCTGCTGGCTCATGGCATCGACCACGTCACGGGGCTCCCGGACAACCAGTCGCGACATATCTACGCACTGCTGCACGAGCATCCGAGTGTCCGTGTGGTGCCCGTCTGTCGAGAGGGTGAGGCGTTTGCGGTTGCCAGCGGGCTCCATGCGGGTGGGGCACATCCGGCGGTGGTGATCCAGAACACGGGGCTCCTGGAGGCCGGAGACAGTATCCGGGGCACGGCCCGGGCCATGGCGATCCCACTGGTGTGCATTGTGGGGTATCGAGGCTACCGAACCTTGGGTACCCGCTTGCCCGACAGCGTCGCAACGGTCACCGAAGCGACCCTGACCGCGTGGGGGGTTCCGCACCGAGTGATGGGGACGGAAGAGGAGACGGCGACGCTCGACTGGGCATTCGAATTGGCTCAAGCCGAGAGTCGGCGGGTAGTTGCGCTCATGCCTAAAAAACGACATCGCCCGTCCTGCGCGCTTGGACGGCCGACGGCAACGGAAGCACCACATGTTCGGGCAGCAACAGCCGGTCAGGCGGCGGTTGCCGTGCGTGGGTTACGTGGACGGACCCAAACCGGGCACTCCATTGGGGTATACCCAACGCACGTCCGCATCTGACACGGAATCCGAAAAAAAGACGGTCTGCGGGCGAATCGCCCCCCCTACGGCCTCCGGGAGACCCAGAAAGCCAGCCTCGACGCGGCGGGAGTCCGGGAACACCCGAACACCCGGAAGGCGCATCGGAAGCCTCGACGGATCATCGAGCCCGGACTACGATGTCGCCACAGCGCGGACAATCCAATAGGAGAACAGACTATGTCATCAATCCATCTAGGGCTCAACCCGGAATTTGTACGTCACGCGGACCAGTCGTTCACGCTGGCGCTCCAGGCCACGAAGAAGATGGGCTACGAGTACTTCGAGCCCAACCTGATCACGGGACGATGCCTGCTCTCCGAGCACGGCTACTGCCACCTGCAAAGCATGGAGAACGATCCGGCCTGGATGCGCGACCAGTTGGCCGAGCACGGGCTCAAACCCTCGGGCGTCAGCGCTCACGCGTCGCTGATGAAGTCGGATTGGGGCGTCGACTACCTGATTCAAGCGATCCAGTACGCGGCGGCCATCGGGGCCCCGTGTGTCAACACCGACGAGGGGAAGAAGCCCGTATGGCTGAGCGATGATGAAGCGTTCGAGCTGATCAAGCTCAACCTTCGCCCGGTGCTTCGCGAGGCCGAGCGGAACGAGGTGTTTCTCGCCCTCGAACCCCACAGCCCGTACACGGTCAAGATCGACACGATGGCGCGGCTGCTCGACCTGTCGGTTTCGCCGTGGCTGCGGGTCAACTACGATTCCGGCAACGTGTTCCTGGCCGGCACCGACCCGATTGAATACCTCGAGACGTTCAAGGACAAGATCGTTCACGTGCACGCCAAGGACATCGGCGGCGAGCTGCTGGAGAAGAAGGGGCAGATCACCGGGACCCCCGTGGGCGTAGCGTGCGGCGATGGCGTGATCGACTTCAAGCAGGTCGTCAGCGTTCTCGACGGCGTCGGGTACGAAGGTGTGCTTTGCGTCGAGTGCGGAACGGAGGAACAGGCCGGGCGGAGCATCGAGCACCTTCAGGGCATTCTGGCCGGAAGCTGATGAGCGGAAGCCCGGGCCTACTGCACGAGACTACATCCGCCCCGTGATGGTCAGCACCACGATCGCGACGGCGACGGCATAGCAGTACCAGGCAAACGGAGCGAGTTTGGCCCGGCGCACGGCCGCGAGCAGGAGCATGAGGGCGAGCAAACCGGTCAGGAAGGCCGCGGCGCAGCCCGCAGCCATCGGACCCACCGGCAAGCCGGCGAGTTCGTCCGGACTCAGGTCCATCACATCTCGCACGTGAAGCAAGGTGGCCCCCAGGATAGCCGGCACGGCGATGAAGAATGAGAACTCCGCCGCCCACCGGCGACGCAGACCGAGCAGCATGGCTGTACAGATGGTCGCGCCGGAACGCGAGATGCCCGGCATGATGGCCAAGCCCTGAGCCACGCCGACGCCGAATGCAGCCAGGAAGCTGAAACGCCGCCAGCCCTTCTTCGTCGTGTTGGCCAGCTTCGCCGTGATCAGCAGAAGCGTGCCGGTAATGACCAAGGCCGCAGCGATGTAGGGCGGCTTGCCGAAGGCGGCCTCGAGCTGGTCTTTGAACACCAGGCCGATCACGGCCGTCGGGATGCTGGCCGTCACGCCGAGCAATGTCACGCGAATCGCCACCGCGCGCACCAACCAGGGTCGCGCGTCCTGTGGCGAGCCCTCCGTCGCGGGGCTGCGCAGGTCGCGAATCAGGCGACCGACGAAGCTGCGAAACGAGCCGAAGAAGACGACCACGACCGCGGTCAGCGTTGCGACATGGGTAGCCACGTCGAACAGGAGCATCGTGGGCGACTCGGGCTTCAGGTCCATCAGCGCCTGAGCGATCGCGAGGTGCCCGGATGAGGAGACGGGCAGGAACTCGGTCAGCCCCTGGATGATGCCGAGGAAGACAGCCTCCCAGTACGTTTCGAGCATGGTGTGGGGTTGGCCCCTTCCTCAGGCGACGGCCGCGGCAGGCCATAGGTAGCGAAATGCGACCTGCCCGATCAGGTTGACGTACACGGCGACGGCTAGGTCGTCGGCCATGATGCCCCAGCCGTGGGGTAGCCGTTCGAGCTGCCGGGCGGGCGTGGGCTTGACGATGTCGAACACGCGAAACAGGAAGAACTGGACGGCCACGATCACGAGCATCCGCTCGACAGTAACCATCGGGATCGCGAGCAGGCTGAGCCACTGCCCGGCCACCTCGTCAAGGACGAACGGCCCGGGGTCCTTGCGCTCGAACCGGCGCACCGCCCAGGGCCCGAGGGCAATCCCCACTACCGTCGCGGCGATCACACCTACGGCGAGCAGCACGTCGAACAGCGGCTGGTCTCCGGCAACAAGCCAGTACGCGCAAAAGCACGACGCAGCCCCGGCCGAGCCCCACGTCCCGGGGATCTTGGGAAAGTGCCCCAGATAGAAGAACGTTATCGCGATTTCACGCACGGGCGGGCTCACGCAATACGGAATACGCACGACGCACATAGACGTAGGCCGAGTAGGCCGTGATCGCCACCGTCACGTAGATCGCAACCACCTGACCCTCGTCCCAGAACCAATGCACATCGTGCAGCAGCGACTCGGTCGCCATCACCCAGCCCGCAGTGATCGACTGGAACAGCATCTTGAGCTTGCCCACGCCGATTGCGCCGAAGGCAGCACCCTTTCCCTCGGCCACGCCGCGCAGGCCGGTCACGAGCAGCTCTCGCCCGAGGATCAGCACGACCATCCACGGGGCCACGTGCGAGACACTCGCCCCGCTCGCATCGACGAACCCGGGGCCGACGAAGAACACGAACGCCCCGCACACGAGGATCTTGTCCACGAAGGGGTCGAGGATCCGGCCCAGCGACGACTCGACCTTGTACTTGCGAGCGAGATAGCCGTCGAGCACGTCGGTCGCACCGGCCACGCAGAACAGCCAGAAGCAGACGTGTAGCAGTCCGCGTCGCGGCTCGGGGTCGGCAGCGTCGAACTGGGTGAGCAGCACGAAGAAGACGATCGCGATCAGCAGCCGGGAGAACGTGATCTGGTTGGGGAGGTTGCGACTCATGTCGTTGTGCTGCGTCCTCGGCGTTCCGGAGCGGTGTTCACCGAACCGGCAGGCTCACGGTCATCGGCCTGGCGATCAGGTCGTACTCGTCTGTGCCCGTGCATCGCACGTCGATCATCCGGCCTTCCTCCGCGTCTTCCGCCGCGAGGTAGGTGACCGGGTCGACCTCCGGCGCCTGGCCGGCGTGGCGGGCGACGATATCGGTGCCATCGTCCGAGTCGACCAGAACCTTGAATCGCCTCCCGATATAGCAGGTAGCCCGGGCGAACGCGATCTCCTGCTGGGTGCTCATGATCTCCTCGGCCCGTTCTTCGCCGACATCCTCGGGCACCTGGCGCGGCATTTTGCCCGCGGGCGTATCGGGTTCCCGCGAATACGGGAAGACGCCCAGGGCATCGAAGCCGAAATCACGCACAAAGGCCAGCAGTTCCTCGAATTCGGCGTCGGTCTCGCCCGGGAACCCCGTGATCAGCGTGGTCCGGATGGTCACGCCGTCGATCCGGTCCCTCAGCTTCGCGAGCAGTCGCTCGGTTTGCGCCCGCGTGATGCGGCGGCGCATGGCCTTGAGGACCCGGTCGTTGATGTGCTGGAGGGGAATATCGATGTATTTGACCACGTGCTCGCAGTCGGCGATTGCGTCGATCATCTCGTCCGTGAACACCGATGGGTAGGCGTACATGAGCCGGATCCACTGGGCCCCGGGCAGCGCGTTCAGCTCGCGCAGCAACCCGGCGAGGCCGCCTTCGTAGCCGCAGTCCTTGCCGTAGGAGGTGGTATCCTGGCCGATGAGGTTCAGCTCCAGCGCGCCGTCGTCGATCAGCTCGCGGGCCTCGTCGAGGACAATGTTCGGCGGCTTGCAGTGCATCGCCCCGCGGATGGCCGGGATGGTGCAGAAGGTGCACAGTTGGTCGCACCCTTCGGAGATTCGCAGGTACGCGTAGTGCCGCGGCGTGATCCGGAGCCGGGCGTTGTCGAGATTGACGTAGGGATGGTAGTCGCCGAGGTAGAGGTCGACCTGTTCCTCGTCGGTGTTGCCGGAGGCCCCGGCGAGGACAGCCCGAACTACGTCGTCGCGGCGGTTCACGCCGACCAGGGCGTCGATTTCCGGCACCTCGTCGAGCAGCGTCTTGCCGTCGCGCTGGACCAGGCAGCCGGCCACCACGATCCGCGAGCATCGACCCTCTTGTTTGTACCGGACCATGTCCTCAATGGATAACAGCGCCTCCTCCCGGGCCTCCTGGAGGAACCCGCAGGTGTTGATGATGATGACATCCGCGGCCTCGGGCTCGGGCGTTACCAGGCAACCTGCCTCGGCAAGCTGCCCGAGCATCTTCTCGGAGTCGACGATGTTCTTGGCGCAACCCAGCGACAGAAGCGTCACCGTCGGCGGATCGGAGCCGGGCTGGGGTGTCGTGTGCTCGTTCATGGCGGGGCATTGTAGTAACGACCGCCGGGAGCGCGAAGGCAAGCGCGACCGCAGTGCGGCGCGCGGGGTGCCCCATCCTGGGCCCGCCGAAGGCCGGGACAAGGGTGAGGGGACTGACCCGGATCGTGAGTCATCCGTCCCCCACCCTTCGCAAACTGCCGCGAAGGATGGGGCACCCGCGGTCCACATCTGTGCGACGATCAGGACTTCTTCTCGATGGCCACGAACCGGTCGCCGGGTTGCACATGGCGGCCGTTGACGTAGGCCGTCCACGGCATGAGCTTTCCCCCCGCGGGCTTGAGTTCGACGATCTTCAGCGTTCCGGCTCCGGTGGCCACGGTGAGGTCGCCGGTGACGGTACCGGGCGCATCGCCGCTGTCGGGCACGTGGACCTCGACGCGGGCGAACGTGACCTGCTCGTCACGCCGGCCGTCGGCGGTACGGAAGCGACACATCGCACCGGGCCACGACCACAGCCCGTGCACCCTCCGGGCCAGCGCTTCGGCCGCCTCGCTCAGATCGAGGATGCCGTCGGCCTTGGTCAGCTTCCCCGCGGTGGTGGCCTGACTCTCGTCCTGCGGTTCGCCCGGTGGGTCGAGGTTGCCCTCGAAACAGGCCAGGGCCTCGGCCACGGCTTCCGGCCCGATCTCGGCCAGGCGGTCGTGCAGCTCGGCCGCGGTCTCGCCCGGGGCGACCGGCGTGCTGCGTGTGCACAGGATCGGCCCGGCGTCCATACGGTCGGTGAGGCGAAAGACGGTCACGCCGGTGACACCGTCGCCGGCCAGCACGGCCCAGTTGATCGGCGCGGCCCCGCGATGCCGCGGCAGCAGCGAGGCGTGCAGGTTGATCATCCCGCCGGGCAGGCCGTCGAGCAGCTTCGGGCCGATCTTCTGACCGAACGCCACCACCACGGCGAGGTCGGCGCCGGTCGCGAGCAAGTCGTCGGCCACGTCGGTCGCGTTAACATCCGCGACGCTCAGCACGTCGACCCCGCGGTCGAGAGCGACGCGCTTGACGGCGGTCGGCGTGACGCCGCGCCCGCGCCCCCGAGGCCGGTCGGGCTGCGTAACCACGCGCACGACCTCGTGCGGCCCGGCCAGCAGCACATCAAGCGTCGGGATCGCGAACTCTCCGGTGCCGAAGTACAACAACCGCATTGCGTCAGGTTCCCCGCGCGAACACGTCATGCTCGTCGATCGCCGGCCGAGCCCATCCGAGACGAGTCACTCGAGCGCTTAGGGCGTCGCACACGTAGCGCCGAAGGCACCGCAATCCGTCACGTCCGGCCACACGATCGGACAACCCACCATGAACGTCGATGCCCACGTGAACAGGAGCAGGAAGATGATCTGGCGCATGGTGCGTGCTCCGTCGTGTCGGTGCGCGTCGGTTCTCGCCGCACCGAACCACCGGCTCAATGGGCATCGAGCTTCGCCGCGGCCTCAATCTCGGTGCCGCATTCCGGACAGACACCGGAAACGTTGCCGGTCAGATCGTACCCGCAGGCGCCGCACAGCGTACCATCCTGGACGACGACAGTCACAACAAACATGCGGACGACAGCAAGGCCCGCGAGCCGGATCGCAACAAGGTACGCGGCCAGTACAACCCACGCCAGCGCGGCCACGCGTATCACCGCCGAAGTCAACGCACTCGAGAGGTACACGGCGATGACGACGCCGAGCCAAACCGCGATTGCCTCGAACACGGCAACGAGGACGCGCTGTTCGGAGAACGACAAGGCAACAAGCAGACCGGGAATCAACAGGAAGAACGTGACGATCAGGCCGACGTGGATCTCCGGGCCCGCCGCGCCAACGTTGTAGACGAACCAGCGTGCCCCGCTGAAGTTGCCGCCGATTGAGAGCATCCCCACGACGAGAAGGACCGCCAAGCGCCACGGACTTGGCTGGCGCGGGATGACCTTGGTCTTTGACATCGCTGGGTCCGGCGGTCGACACCGGCCGGGACGTCTCCCGCCTCATCGTCAACTCAAAAGACCTCGTCGGGGTCATCGCGGAGGAAATCGAACGCCGGGTTTCGCGTCAGAAGGGGCACGTTGCTCGTGTCACCGCTCTTCGAGCCAACGAACCGGACCTCGATGCAATCCTCTCCTGCCGGCACGGGGTCGGTCAACTCAACGTGCCAAGGGTCAGTCAACTTGCCTTGAATCGATGTCATGAATCAATTGTAGCGCGCAGGGCGGCAGCGGACAAGAGATTCGTCCTAGCGTTCCGGCCCGCACGACGAAGCCTACATTCCTGAACCCTGAACCCTCGCTGTCCGGTTGACTTTGCCTGGGGGGGTGTTAGAGTGCCGTCGATAATGCTGGAAGGGTTGGTACGCACTGTAGCCACGGCGGCATGGACGCCGCTTCCTCGGCGTGGGCATTGGAGGCCCGGCAATCCATGATCTTCAAGTCGCTGATTTTGCAGGGGTTCAAGAGCTTCGCCGACCGGACGGAGTTCCACTTTGACGAAGGCATCACCGGTGTGGTCGGCCCGAACGGGTGCGGCAAGAGCAACATCGTCGATGCGGTCAAGTGGGTGCTGGGCGAGCAGTCGGCCAAGAGCCTCCGCGGACAGCAGATGCTTGACGTGATCTTCAGCGGCTCGGGCACGCGCAAACCGGCGGGCATGGCCCAGGTCGACCTGGTCTTCGACAACACGTCGGGGCGGCTGCCGATCGATCAGGCCGAAGTGACCGTCTCGCGCCGGCTCTACCGCAGCGGCGAGAGCGAGTACCTGCTGAGTAAGCAGACCTGCCGGCTCCGCGACATCCGTGAGCTGTTCCTGGACACCGGGATCGGCGTCGACGCCTACTCGATGATCGAGCAGGGCCGGGTCGACGCCCTGCTTCAGGCCAACCCGCAGGAACGCCGGTCGATCTTCGAGGAGGCGGCGGGCATTGCCAAATACAAGGCCCGTCGCAAGGAAGCCGAGCGCAAGCTCGAACGGGTCGAGCAGAACCTCCTGCGCGTGCAGGACATTGTCGAGGAGGTCGAGAAACGGCTGCGGAGCGTCAAGCTCGCGGCGGGCAAGGCCCGGAACTACCAGCAGTACGCGGCCCGGCTCTCGGAGCTCCGGGCGAGCTACTCGCTGGCCGAGTATCACCGGCTGACGCAGGAGCACGACGAGACCGCCGGCCGGGAGCAGGCGTCGGTCGACCGGGCAGCGGAGATCCGGGCCACAGTCAGCCGCCACGAGACGGAAACGGCCGAGTTGGACACGCAGGTGCTGGAACGTACCGAGGCCATCCAGCGAATCGACGACAAGGGATTGCGGATCGAGGCGGAGGTGCGGGCTCACGAGGAGCGGGTGGCCCAGTCGCGCCAACGTGCGGAAGAGCAGCAGGCGGTGCTGGCCCGGTGCCGTACCCGCCTGGTCGCCGAGCGGAGGCACGCGGCGTCAGTCCGAGCCCGGTGCCGGCAGACCGAGCAGCAGGCGGCCGAATTCGGGACCCAGGCGGAGCGGCAGCGTGAGGTCATGGGCTCGGTCGTGGCCGAGGAAGAGGCCGAGGCCCGCAAGCTGACCGAACTCCAGGCCCAGGTCGGCGACGAGAAGTCCGGCCTGATCGACCTGCTGCGTCGGTCGTCCGAGCTGCGGAATCAGATCCAGGGGCTCGACACCCACCAGGAAACGCTGCGGGGCGAGAAGGGGCGGCTGCTGGAGCGCGACGCTCGGATCAGCGACGAGCTGCAATCGCTGCTGATCCGCAAGGCGGAGGCCGAGGCCCGCCATCGCGAGATCGAGGCCGTCATCTCCGAGCAGAGCGAGCGGCTCGAGGAGAAGCGAGCCCAGGCGTCGCAGGTGTCGGCCGACCGCAATCTGGCCGGGCAGGAGCTGGCCGCGGCCAAAGAGGAACGCAGTGCCCTCCAGTCGCGTCGCGAGCTGCTCGAGGATCTGGCCCGGAAGCTCGAAGGGGTCGAGGCCGGGATCCGCGAGGTGCTGCGCCGCCGCGACACCGACGAAGCCGAAGAGCACTACAGCTACGTCGCGGGCATGGTCGGGCAGTTCGTTCAGACAGACGTGGATCACGCCACGGTGGTCGAAGCGGCGCTCGGCGACCTCGACCAGTACCTGGTCGTGACCGACAGCAAGCGATTCTTCGCCGAGGCCGATGCGTTCGGCGATCTGGCCGGGCGGGTCAACGTGATTTGCCTCGATCTGCTGCCGCCCTATGTGGCGGCGGCCGACGTGGCGAGCGAGGCGGGTGTGCTGGCCCGGGCCATCGACTGGGTCCGCCCAACCGATCAGGTGGGTGGCGATTGGCCGACCCCGCAGGCCCGCATCGGCCGGGACGAGTACCAGCGGCTGATCCGGCACCTGCTGGACCGAACGCTGGTGGTCGAGAACATCGAGGAAGCCCGGCGGTTGCGGACCATGGTCCCGGGCGGGCACCGGTTCGTGACGCGGTCGGGGCAGGTGGTCGAAGCGGACGGACGTGTGTCGGTAGGGCCGACGGGCAGCCGGGCCGGGCTCGTGACCCGACAGAGCGAACTGCGCGAGCTGGCGGCCCAGGCCGAGGATCTCGAGCAGCGCATCGCCGTACTAGCCGACCGGCAGAACCGGCTGACCGCCGAGGCCGACCACCTCGAACAAGTCCAACAGGATCTGCGTACGGCCATCTACGACGGGCACACCGCCCGCGTCGAGTCGGCCTCACGCATCGAAAGCCTGGCCGAGAGTGTCGGACGTCTGACCAAGGAGCAGCCGCTGATCACCGGGCAGATGGAGAGCCTCGAACAAGCGATCGGCGAGGCGGTGGCGCAGGCGGACAAGAACAAGGACATCCTGGTCGAGGTCGAGCGAGTCAACGCAGAACGCGAAGCCCGCGTGATCGAGCTGGAGCGTCTCGTCGACGAGGCGGTCGAGCGGCGGACCGAGTTGCGCGATCGGGTCACGGAGTTGCGGGTGGAGCTGGGGCAGCTCACCGAGAAGCGCAACGCCGCGGTCGAAACCGCGCGGTCGCTGACGCTGGAAGCGGCCGACGCCGAGGCCGCAGCCGGACGGGCGGCCGAGGAGGCCCGCGAGTGCACCGACCGCATCGAGCAGGCTGAGCGAGCCATCCTGAGCACGCAGAGCCGGCTGGCCGAGATGTACCTCGACAAGGAGCGGGTGCGGGCCGAAGGCTTGCGCCAGCGGCGGGCCCGCGAAGCGTTGCTGCACCGCAAGGAATCGCTGGCGGCCGCGATCCGCGAGCAGCGCGACGCGCTCGAGCAGACCGAGACCGATCTGCACGAGTTGCAGATGCGACTGAGCGAGACGCGGGTGCGGCGTGAGGAGCTGGTCGACCGCGTGCTCGACGAGCTGCAAATCGACTTGCCCGACGTCTACGAGAAGGGGTTCGACGAGTCGGGAGCCCAGGACGCGACGCACTGGGAGGCCGTCGGGACCGAGATCGCCGAGCTGCGCGGGAAGATCGACCGACTCGGCAACGTGAACCTCGACGCCATCGCCGAGCAGGAAGAGCTCGAGGGGCGGCTCAGCTTCCTCACTACCCAGCTCGACGACCTGACCGGCTCGCAACACCAGCTCGAACAGCTCATCAAGAAGCTCAACGCCGAGTCGCACGACCGCTTCGTCAAGGCGTTCGACGAGATCCGCAAGCACTTCCAGGAGCTGTACCGGCGGCTGTTCGGCGGCGGCAAGGCCGACGTGCTGCTCGAGGACGAGAGCAACGTGCTCGAGAGCGGGATCGAGATCGTCGCCCGCCCGCCGGGCAAGGAGCCGCAGCGGCTGACGCTGCTGTCCGGCGGCGAGAAGAGCATGACCGCCATCGCCCTGCTGCTGGCCATCTTCCGCTCGAAGCCGTCGCCGTTCACGATTCTCGACGAAGTGGACGCCGCCCTCGACGAAGCCAACAACGAACGGTTCAACCGCATCATCCACGACTTCACCAGCCAGTCGCAGTTCATCATCGTCACGCACTCGAAACGCACGATGTCCGTCACCAACCGCCTCTACGGCGTGACCATGCAGGAAGCCGGCGTCTCCAAGCTCGTAAGCGTCAAGTTCGACGAGGCCGTCTCGGCCGCGTGATCTGATTGCGGATTGCGGAATTCGGATTGCGGATTGACCAGAGTGTCAACTCGCAACCGAGACGCGACCGCAAGGGAGCGTGCCCGGGCAGCACCGTTGCTCAGCAGTGCGCCGCAGATTGCTCCGCTCTGCATTCGCCGCTGAATGAATAGGGCATACAATGCCATACTGACTACGTGTGACGACCCGTGAGTTCGGTGAAACGACAGTGGAAAAGACAGTGATTCATCGCAGGTCCCGCTTGTGGCGCAAGCGATGGGCGTGCATCGCCGTCGTTGTCATTGCCCATGCGTGTTGGGTGGAGTTGGTCGCACGGACCGTGGCGAGCGCTGTGGCGCGCAACGGTGAGGGCCTCCAATTGTGGATTGGGGTCGTTGTTCCCGACTTCCCAGCTTTTGTGCTCTCTGACCAAGCCGACAAGCTCTCTGATTTCGGCATACGTGGTCGTTTCGGTTCGCACGAGTGGCTCTATTGCGTCGCTATGACCGCTGGATCCGCTCAATGGTGCGTCGTGATTTGGCTGTTCGCGTGGTTGTGGGATTGGAGGTTCAGGTCTCGCGTTGGACCAACCGTGTGCGCAGCCTGCGGCTACAACCTCTCCGGCAACGTCTCCGGCGTGTGCCCGGAGTGCGGAACGGCCATTGAAGGTTCCGAGACCGCACCATGATGCGCGTGACCCTAATCGTCATCCTGCTCGCGTTGTGCTCGTGGACGGCGGGCCTGTGGGTGTCGAGCTGGCAGACAAGCAGATCGAGCACGGGGTACGTCGTCGTTGCTGCCCTGATTCTGGTGGGCGTCGTCACCATCGCGACACTGCTGTACCGGCGGACGCCCCTCCAAGGTCGCTGGCTTCGCGCGCTTCACAAATGGTGGCTTCCGGAGGCGTACATGTTCCCGCAAAGAGAGCTTGGGGACGTCGCGCTGTTCCTGATGCGCCTTCCCAACCGTCATCTCGTCTGGCTGCTCTGCGTGTGCGCGTTCTCGCTCACCCTCGCGCGGATCGTGCTCGAGAAGCCCGGAATCGAGCCGGCCGATGTCGGGCTCACCGCCCTCCTGATCGTGTGCGTCATCGCCCACGTCCGCCGCGCCAGACGGAGTATGCGGGATTGGCTGCAGAAGGCCCTCATCGCAGCAGATGCTTGCCCGGACTGCGGCTATGACCTTGCTGGCAATGTCTCCGGTGTCTGTCCCGGTTGTGGAAGGGTGTCCGCACGCGCAAGGATTGGCAATGATGACGGGTCGGCGTCGCAGGGTAATCCATGATCCCTTCGGCGGCGATTCCGGAGCGCGGACTACAGATTCAGCAAAGTGTCAACCCGCCGTCGAGACGCGCCTGCAAGGGAGCGTGTCCGGACCACACCGTTGCCCAACTCGACTCGATTGCGGGTTTCACGCTGACCGCGTACGTTGGCCACCACGATTTGAGGAGGTGCGTCGCATGGCTATTGCTCGTTGGTTCTGCCGGTCGGCTGTCGGCGTGGTTTGTGTTATTGGCTTGAGCGCGGTCGCGCTTGGTGCGGAGCCCCCGGGCGGTGGTCGGGCTTCGCTGGACTATCAGATCAAACTCGAGACCGTGCTGACCGGCGTGCAGGAGGGGTTCTGCTGGTTTCATCCGCGGGTGGGGGCAATTCCGGGGGCCGGGCGCAACGGGCGGCCGGCTGTCGTGATGACCTTGCAGAAGCATCTGAAGCTCAGCGACTACTACTCCGCGTTGTTCTCGATGCGCACGGACGACCTGGGCGGCAAGTGGACGGGGCCGGACGAGCGGCCGGAGTTGGCATGGCGCAACGAGCCGGGAAACGTGATCCTCGGTGTGTGTGACTGCACGCCCGGCTGGCACGCGAAGACCGGCAAGCTGCTGGTGATCGGGCTGACCGTGCGCTACCTCGAAGGGCGGCAGGTGCCCGACCAGCGCCGCACCGTGGCCTACACCGTGCACGACCCGAAGGCGGGCACGTGGTCGCCGTGGAAGAACGTCGACATGCCCGACAAGGCGAAATTCTTCAGCGCCGGGTGCGGCTGCTCGCAGTGGCTCACCGAGCCCGACGGGACGTTGCTCGTGCCGGTCTACTATCACAGCCAAGGCTCCGGCGTCGAGGCGACGACGGTCATGCGCTGCTCGTTCGACGGCAGCGAGGTCAAGTACCTCGAGCACGGAACGGAGATGGAGTTGAACGTCCAGCGCGGGCTGTGCGAGCCGTCGATCACGTTCTTCGGAGGCAAGTACTACCTGACCATCCGCAACGACGTGAAGGACTACGTCACAGTCAGCGATGACGGGTTGAGCTACGGCCCGATCAGGCCGTGGACGTTCGACGACGGGTCCGACCTGGGTAGCTACAACACGCAACAGCACTGGGTCACGCACTCGGACGGGCTCTTCCTGGCCTACACGCGGCGCGGGGCGAACAACGACCACATGTTCCGCCACCGGGCCCCGCTGTTCATCGGGCAGGTCGACCCGGAGAAGCTCTGCGTGGTCCGCAAGAGCGAGCGCATCCTCATCCCCGAGCGCGGGGCGTCGCTCGGCAACTTCGGCGTGGCCACCATCGACGAGCACGAGACCTGGGTCACGGTCGGCGAAGGCATGTTCTGGCCCGAGTGCGTCAAGCGCGGCGCCGACGGCGCCGTCTTCGCCGCCCGCGTGATCTGGTCAAAGCCGAACCGCCTTGCGGGACGGTTGCGGTGAGGGGTGCTCGTAGGCGCACCATGGACAGCAAGGCTGCGTGCGCAACCGAGACGCGACCGTCAGGGAGCGTGACCGCGGAGACTGAACCGACAGGGAAGGGTAGCGACGCACCCCGCGCACTCGCACGAGCCGTAGCGTGCGATGCCTGCCTCTGCCGATGCCGGCTTGGCCGGCATCGCACGCTCGCTCACGCTCGCGTCTCGGTGGCGTGGTGCGATCCAAAGCAGTGGGACCGGTTTGCCGCGGCGACGGATCCGCGCGTATGATGGCAACCGGCAAACCGGGGAGTGCGACCCCCGCTCGAGAGGAGACCATGATGGACACGAAGAAGAGCGTCGAGCTTCTGAACGCCGGTGTCGCGGACGAACTGCAGGCCGTTCACCAATACATGTACTGGCATTTTCACCTGGACGACCAGGGCTTTGCGCCGCTGGCCGCATTGTTGAAGCGCGTCGCCATCATGGAGATGGGCCACATCGAGACGCTGGCCGACCGGATTCTGTTTCTCAAGGGCGACGTCGAGATGGTCGCCGGCGGTCCGGTGGAGAAGACCAACGACCCGGAGGTCATCCTGGCCAAGGCAGCCGCGATGGAGCATGAGGCGGTCGGTATCTACAACAAGTCGGCGCTGGCGTGCAGCGAGAACGCCGACGCCGTGACCAAGCAGCTTTTCGAGTCTCTCGTCGGCGACGAGGAGGGGCACTTCGACGAGTTCGACAAGCAGCTCGACAACATCAAGCGGTTCGGTCCGAGCTACCTGGCCTTGCAGTCGTTCGAACGCCCCGCACCTGACGCTGCTCCGTAGGGTTGATGTCTCAGGCAGAATCCTCTCCGATCCATCCCGATCCCGATGTCCATGGGGATGGGATGAGGGAGCGGCAATGCTTCGCCTTGCCGCGGCCGCTCCCTCACGGTCGCGGTTCGGATCAGACGCGCCACGACTCGGGGCCCATCTTGCTCAGAACTCGGCCCGGCCCGCCGGCGTAGTACTCTCCGACGAGCGTATGCGCCGCGCGGTTGACGATTCGCGGGCGAATGTGCTATCTGTTGATGTGGAAATAGGCTCGTGGGCCGGGGGGTTCTCACCCTAGTGCGGGGGTGTCCGGTGCGGGTGGCCAGCGAGCCTGGGCTTCAGCGACGTTTCGGAGTGCAGCATGCCTCATGATCACCTGAAAGGGTCGGTGCGAACGCAGACCGGCCGGGCAAGTGTGTTGTTGATCGCCACGCTCATGGGCGGGGTGTTGGTCCTGTGCTCGTTCCTGGCGGACTGGGCGTTTGCGGACGCCCGGCTCCGGGCCGAGGGCGGCGGGACGCAGAACTTCTATGCCGACTTGCTGGCGCTTATCGGAGCGATGCTGCTGGGCGCCCCGCTGGCCTGGCACGCCGTCAAGCACCTGTACCGAGGCGAACTTCACATGGACGAGCTGGTGGCCATGGCCATCGTTGCGGCCATCGCCACGGGTGCGTATCAGGAAGCGGGCGTCATCGCGTTCTTCATGATCCTATCCACCCAGATCGAACACCGAACGGCCCTGGGGGCACGAGCCGCCATCGAAGAGCTGGCTCGGGAGACACCCCACGAGGCGTGCCTGCTGAGTGACGACGGAATCGAGTCCACGGTCGAGACCCGGAACCTGCGGCCGGGGCAGATCGTTCGCGTCCGGCCGGGCGAGAACATCCCCGCCGACGGCACGATCCTCAAGGGCGACTCGACCGTCAACGAAGCCAACATCACTGGTGAATCGCTCCCGCGCGACAAGAACGTCGGCGAGGAGGTCTTCTCGGGGACGACCAATCTGACCGGCGCGATCGACGTGAAAGTCACCAAGGCGGGCGAGGACACGCGGCTGGGGCAGGTGCAACGGCTGCTGGTCGACGCCGAACGGACGAAGATCCCGCTGATGCGGCTGATCGATCAGTACGCAGGCTGGTACACGCCGACCATCCTGATGATCGCGTGCATCGTGCTGTACTTCACCCGGGACATCAACCGTGCGGTGTCGATGCTGGTCGTCGCGTGCCCGTGTGCGCTGGTGCTGGCTACGCCGACCGCGATGGTGGCGGCGCTGTCGTGTGCGGCCCGTCTCAAGATCTTCATCAAGAACGTCATTCACCTCGAATCGGCCCGCAACCTGACCGCGATGGTGCTGGACAAGACCGGCACGCTCACCACGGGCAACCTGACGGTGACGCGAATGAAGCCCGCGCCGGGCGTCGAGGGGGCCGACCTGCTGTCGGCGGCGGCGGCGGTCGAGCAGATGAGCAATCACCCCGTGGCTCAGGCGGTCAAGGCCAAGGCGCTCGAGGCCCGGCTCGACTTGATCCACCCCGAAGGCTTCGAGGAAACGCCGGGGCAAGGCACCGCGGGGAAGGTCGAAGGGCAGGAGGTCCGCGTCGGTCGAGCCACATGGCTTGCCGAGGGTGGGGCCGACATGAGCATCACCGAAGACGCCGCGTACCAGGAACCCGAGGGTCTCTCCGTGCTGTACGTGACCAAGGGCGGCAAGTGCATCGGCTGGATCGGGCTCGAGGACCGCACGCGACCCGAGGCACGCCAAGCAATCGACGGACTGCGCGAGCTGGGCCTCCGGCAGCTCACCATGGTGACGGGCGACCGGTGGTCCGTCGCTCGGCGTGTGTCGCACGAGATGGGTTGCTCCGACGTGCAGGCCGAGGTCTTCCCCGAGCAGAAACTGGAGATCGTCGACGGGCTCAAGCGTTCGGGTCACAAGGTGGCCGTGGTCGGCGACGGGGTGAACGACGCCCCGGCTCTGGCCGCCGGCGATCTGGGTATCGCGATGGGGGCCGCCGGCAGCGATGTGGCGGTCAACTCCGCATCCATCGCTCTGATGAGCAGCGACTTGTCGCTGCTGCCGTTCATCGTGAAGCTGTCGCGGGCCACTACGTCAGTGATCTGGCAGAACCTGATCTTCGGGCTGGCGTTCATCATCGCGGGCGAGGCGCTGGCGGCTTTCGGGAAGGTTCCGACCATGCTCGCAGCCGTGTTGCACACCGTCGCGTCCGTGATCGTCGTCTTCAACAGCGCCCGGCTCGTCCGCTTCGGCGAGGAGCGCCACCCCGCCGCTCCCACATCGGCACCCGCGGCCAGTGCGCCTGTGGCCTCGGCTACGGCGTAGGCCAGGCCGGCACGACGATGAAGAGCTAGCGGGTACCCCGCACGGACGCACTGCCGCGGATCGCCACGCCGTGTATGAGGCGTCACGGCGTGCAATTCTTGCATTCTCTCTCGGTTCACAGCCCTTTTTCCCAGACAGCCCGCAAACCCGCGTAGCACGCGGGTAGGGCGGATTGGTCACGTCCCTTGCGGCCGGCACAACGAATCAGAGCTGACTTCGTGATCGGCCATGTCACGCGACCCGTTCGGCGCGCCAAAGGTATGCGATTGTTCCACTGTGTCGATGTGGTGGCGCCCGACCCCAATTGGCATGACACGAACGCGCCGTGGACTATCGTTGTTCCCACAAATCGAAGGGGAGACCATGAAACGTAGAGCCGCGTCTTTCACCGTCGGATTGCTGTCGGTAGTGACGTGTGCAACCGCTCCGGTCCGCGGACAAGAGGTCATTCACGTCAACGAGGCCGCAGCCGGTCCCGGCGACGGGACCAGTTGGGCCGACGCATACACCGATCTCCATGCGGCTCTGCTCGCCGCGACGACCGGCGACGAAATCTGGGTCGCGGTAGGAACCTACGATCCCGCCGAGACGACGGGCGACCCTGCGGCCGCCTATCAGCTCAAGAGCGGGGTGGCCGTCTACGGTGGGTTCGCCGGTTCCGAGACGGCACGCGAGCAGCGATCCCCCGCGCTCAACCCTACCGTCCTGGGGGGCGACGGCACGGTGAGCTCACACATCGTTACGGGCAATAATACGGATGCCACCGCCGTGCTTGACGGATTCACGATCACCGGTGCGGTAGCGGGCGATGATGCCATCGGCGGTGTCGGCGGTGCCGGCGGCGGAATGCTGATCGTCAACGGCAGCCCCACCATCGAAGCGTGCACGATCACGGGCAACAAGGCCCGCCTGGGCAGCGGTGTCATGATCGTCGACGGCAGCCCGACGTTCACGGACTGCGACATCAGCGCGAATCTCTCGGCGCGATCCGGGGAAGGCGGGGCCATCTACGCCATGGTCAATAATGGTATGCCGCCCCAGCAGTTGAACGTCACGGGCTGCACGTTCCAGTCGAATTCGGTCATGCAGGGCCACTTCGCCACGGGGCACGGCGGCGCCATCTACTGCGGCCCCGACGTCACGCTGACTGTCTCCGACAGCACCTTCCAGTCCAACTTCACGTTTCACAACCAGAGCTTCGGCAACGCGACCACCGGTGGGGCAATCTGTAACCACGGCGACAATGCCACGATCTCACATTCGATCTTCCTCACGAACTACTCCAGCCTCGGCGCGGGCGTCTACAGCACGACGCCGATCACGCTCACCAACTGCATGTTCATGGGGAATCGAGCGGTTGCCGTCGGCTGCGTCGGCCCGGAGTGCGGCAACGCCACCGACCCGTTCTCGGGCCACGGCGGCGGGATCTACGGAAGCAACGTAACGCTTTGGAACTGCACGCTGGCCGCGAACTGGGCCGCCAAGAACGGCGCCGGCGCTTCAATGAACGGGACGGTCGACAACAGCATCCTCTGGGGCAACCTGACGTACCCGGTATGCTGCGGCGAGGATCCTGTGCCGCTGGTCAGACAGCAGATCGACGGCAACAACGATATTCTCTATAGCTGCGTGGAAGGGCTTCTGACTCCGGAGCCGGGCGAGGACCCGATCAACCCGGATGATTTCCCGGGCAGCACGGAAGCGGATCCGCTGTTCGTCGTTTCACCGGTCGTCTCGAATCTCGGCCACCTCACGACGGTCGGTGATGTGCGAGTGCAGACGGGCTCGCCGTGCGTCGACGCAGGGGACAACGACACGGTGCCCGCCGGTGTGACCGCCGATCTCGACGGCAATGACCGCTTCGCCGACGACCCCAACACGCCGGACACCGGGAATCCCGGGACGCCCGGCCCGCCCGTTGTCGACATGGGAGCGTACGAGACGCAGGCACCGGTGCTGATCAGCGTCTGCCCCTCGCTCGGCAACGACGCGCAACCCAACTCGTACATACACCCAGCGAGTAGGCACGTGGGGTTGGATACCGTGGAGATCCTGCTCTCCGCGGACGCGAGCTTCGTTTCCGCGTGTGCGACTTCAACCGGCGGCTCGGCACCGAGCGTGACCGGCCTTACGTCGCTCGGTGACGGAGTGCATGAGGTGCAGTTCGACGGCCCCATCGAGGTGGGGGAATGGACCACCGTCACACTAACCGTGGAGAGCACGACCGGCATTCAGGGCACGGTCTGCTTTCAGCTCGGGCACCTGCCCGGCGACTGCAACCAGGACGGTCAGGTTGGCCTCGCGGATGCCACCCAGTTCGGTTCCGAGTTCAACGGGCCCCAAAGACTGAAGCTGGCCGACCTGAACAGCGACGGCCAAGTGAACCTCGCCGACGGTACGAAGTTTGGGCAGATCTGGACTGGTACGAGTGCAGAGGAAGACCCGCGCGACGGACTCGGCTGGAACGGCAAGGGCTTAGACCCAAGGCCGCCGTGCACGTGTCCCTGACCAACGATGCCCGACACGAACTTGAACGAACGCTGCGTGCTCTGATTCGACTCCCGAATGCACGCCAAACAGATCGGAGGGACACCAATGAGAACGAGAACGATCGTCTGCGAGTCGTTCGTCAGCGCGGCGCTTCTGGTCTGGACAACGAACGCCCATGCCCAACCCGTTGCCTATACCGACGAGACGGCCTTCTTGAGCGCGCTCGTGTCGCAGGGATACCCCGCTGTGCAGGAAGGTTTCGAAGACGATGCCGCCTGGGGGGCGGTGCGCAGCACGACCGCAGGGGGCAACTACACCGCGCCGAGCATCACCAATCTGGGCATCACGTGGACTGCCAGCAGCCCCAACAACGAAATCACGACCGGCTCCGGCGCGGCCCGAACCGGAGCGTGGGGCTTCTACTCCCTACCTCACGGTGACTACGCGAATGGGATCGGCGACGGCTTCGCCGGGACGACCAGCGCACCGCTGGTCGCGATCGGTGGCTGGATCGACACAAACACGCCCCCGGCGAAACTCGGCCTGTTCCTGGACGGAAACGAGTTGAATCCGGTCGATTTCGGCGACGCGGACGGGCTTGGAACTCAGACGCGGTTTTTCGGTGTGATCGACGCCGGCGGATTCACCCGGTTCGATTTCCGGGAGCTCGAGGGCACGATCGGCGACCAGAAGTTCATCTTCGCCGACGACTTCACGCTTGCGTTGGGCGGAACGCTCATCGACTGCAACGGGAATGGTGTGGCCGACGCACTGGACATCGCCAACGAAACCAGCTCGGACTGCAACCTGAACGTCGTGCCCGACGAATGCGAGATCGTCGCGGGCTCCGCCGCTCCGGGCGGGCCGTTCTTCTGTACCGAGAGCTGCGACCCGGACTGCAACATCAACGGTCTGCTGGACGAGTGTGAGGTGGTCGTCCCGCAGAGCTACGCGTCGGGGCAGTTGTCGCCGATCGGGAACGGATCACCGCAAAGCTTCACGATCACGGCGCCGCCGGTCGCCCGGTCCGACGTGTTGCTCGAGTTCACCGCGTATGCGAACCTCGGCGGCGGGCCGGATCACATCACCGTCGACATCAACGGCGTGTCGGTCGGAGCGGTCTTCGGACCCGACGGAAGCGACTGCCCGGAGTTGCTGCCGGACGCAGCGCAGATCATCGTTCCGATGGCGACGTTCAACGACGCAGTCGCGGGCGGCGATGCGGTGGTCAACATGGTAGCCAGCGTCGAGGTTGCTCCCGATGAGTGCGACCTGCCGACCTACGTTACGGTTTCCGTCACCTTGTTCGTACCGTCGGATGCGGACACCAACGAGGACGGCACGCCGGATGAATGCGAGGCTGCGAGCATCCCCACGGTTTCCGAATGGGGCATGATCGTACTGACCGCGCTGCTGATCATCGTTGGGACGCTCGTCCTCCGTCATCGTCTTTCGAAATGTCACGTCTGCGCTGCCCGCCGGGCACTTGAGCTGCTCTGCAAGGCTAACGCCGTCGATCGGGCCAATGCCGCCGAGCCGTTCGTGTTCCCCGAGCAGGTCGAGCACGGTGGGCATGATGTCGACGAGGCGAGCGTGGTCGATGTGCGTCCCGGCGGGCAGGTCCGGTCCGGCGAAGAAGAACCGGACGCACATGTCGCGCGCCACGCACGAGCCGTGGCCGCCTCGCCCCCAATCGCTGAATGACCAGTCATCCGCGGCGAAGACGACGATGTCACCCGTGCGCGGCGAGTCGAACATCTCGACGACCTGCGGCACGAAGTCCGGATGGTTCGTGCGGGCCGTGGCGGCCAGCCACTCACGCGACGTGTGCCAGCCCGCGTCGACGAATGCCGCAAGCACCGGATCGCTGCGGTAGCCCAAAGGATCGCCGCTGTTGCCGTCGTCCGGGCCGAGCAGTCGGTAGCGCCGGACTGCACCGTCGGCGCTCCGCTCGACGACGGTCGATCCGTCTCGGGAGACGATGCGGATTCGGTCGGGTCCGTCGCGGAAGCAAACCAGGCCCACGCCAGGCAGCTCGTGCAGGTATGCTTCGTCCGAAGCGGTGCCGTTCGGCGCGAGCACGTTTCGCACGCTTTCGGCTGTGGCCGGATCGGCCCAGCCGTTCGGGCCCCGCAGGTGGATGGCGAACCGCCGGAACGCTCCGTTGACCACGACCGCGTCGTAGCGATCGAGCCGCACGAAGCGGGTCGTGTAGTCGCCCGTGTCAACGGGACCCTCATGTACGCGGAGTCCGCAGCGTTCGCGCAGCCAGCGGACGAGGTCCACGGTGCGCTCCGGCCGGCTGGGCACGTGGCCGTGGTCGGTGACGAGGACATAGTAGGTCGCGTCCGCAAGCCCGGCCGCCTCGATGGCGTCCGTGACCCGGCCCACCTGGGTGTCGGCGTTTCGCACCGCGTTGGCGTAGCGGGTCGAGTCCGACCCGAAGCGGTGGCCTATCTCATCGACGCCGGGGAAGTAGTGAAGCAGCACGCTCGGCCAGCGCCGGACGTGGTTGGCGATCTGGCCGACCTTCCCGATCCGTCTACCGACCCGGGCGTCGACGCGCTCGTAGTTGTCCGAGATCCAGTTCACGCCGGCCCGAACCCGGCTGTCGAGAATCTGCGTGGCGCCGCGCCGCGTGTGGCACTGCACGCTCACTGTGAAGTGATCGGGCAGGATCTCGTAGAGCGTCGGGGCTCGGAAGTGGTCGTTTACATCGACGTAGGTCGTGGCGCTGCCGTAGTCGTGACACTCGAGCGTGTGCCGGTCGAACCACCGATTCCCGAGCACGCCGTGATGGCCGGGGAACCGGCCCGTGAGCAGCGAGACCGAGTTGGCGTAGGTGATCGGCGGCAGCGAGACAATGGCGTGCTCGACGGTCACGCCGCCTTCGATGAAGCGTCGCTGGATGTTGGGCAGCAGGCCCCGTTCGCGCAGGACGTCGAAACGGTGGCCATCCAGGCCGTCAACGAAGAAGATGACTACGGACCGAGCCGGTCGGACGACGGCGGCGCTCAGATCGATGCGAACTGGTTTCGACGGAGCGCACGCGGTGAGCGACAGCAAATGCACGGACGCGAGAACGGATAGGAGCTTGCGGGACAACATGTTCTGCTTCTTGTAGCCGGGGTCGCGCCACCGGCCTATAATCCGGTAGTTTCTTTTCTCCGGCCTAGGGCCCCCCAGCGGCGGCACCCAGCCGGCCCCGCACACGAAGACGTTGACGGGGTCCTAGGTTTCTGAGCCTCGCAAGCACACAACGAAGCCCAGACTGACACCCGCTCCGCGCAACGACCGCGCCCGAACCGCGCCAGCGAGGCGGGCGCCGCATGCCCTGAGCCAACGAACGCGCGCAACCGTGGCGCCCTGCATGCCTCGTGGGATCGATGGAGCATGCAGCACGTTGTCCGTCGTCAGGGAGTATCCGAACACGGCCCATTGCCCCGGACGGGGCAAGGGAACGTAGCCACGGGTGGAGCGCAGCGCAACCCGTGGATTGCGGTCTGCCTAACCGCCCCCCGCCCCGGAGGGGCGGAGGAAACCTACGCAATGGGTGCGAGAGCCGATCGGCGCGCCCACGATGACGAGCGCATCCTCTCCTCCGCCCCTGCCGGGGCGGGGTACGATTTGCGGCTGGCATCCACCGGTTCCGCAGCCCATCACCCCTGGCTACGGTCCTTCGCCCCTGTCCGGGCGATCGGTTGTTGCCGGCGCACGTGCTCATTTGAATCGATCGATCGTCGGATCGCCGCGCAACCATCCTAACGAAGCGAGGAACCGGTCGGTGCGGCGCATTGTATCGACGAACGACTTGCCCCCGTTGCGCCCGTGGTTGAAGAACCCGTGACCCAGGCCTTCGAAGCCCACCAGTTCGCAGCGGTTCTTGGCCTGCCTCATGGTCTCGGTGAACCGCTCGGCCTCGGAATACGCGACGGTCTTGTCGGCCTTGCCGTGGAAGATGACCGTCGGCGGCGTGCGGCCGTCAATGTGGCACTGGGGTGAGAGGGCTTCCGGCCCAGTCCCGAGTCGTTCGCGCTGCTCGGCCGGCGATCGTCTCGCGGACTTGCTCTTGCGGCCGAGAACCCGGAAATCGAGTTTCGGGTTGAACAGCAGCAGAGCGTCGGGGCGAGCGCTGACCGATGTGTCCTCACCCGGTTCGTCGAACGCATCGAGCGTGCCGGTCATCGCGGCCAGGCTTCCCCCGGCCGACCCGCCGCCGGCCGCGATGCGCTTGGGGTCGATGCCCAATCGCTCGGCGTTGCGACGGACCCAACGGATCGCCGACTTGCCGTCGGCCGCACACTGCACGACCTTCGCCTTGTGCCGCGACGAGACGCGATAGTCGGCGGCCATGGCCACCATGCCGCGAGACGCCAGGTAGCAACACTGATGGGCAAACTGCTTCGGCGACCCGCGACGGAACCCTCCGCCGAAGAAGAACACGACGGCCGGCCGGCGGTCGCTCGCCTTGTGGCCGTCGGGCTCGAAGATGTACAGCTTGAGCCGCACATCCGCGACGGTCTTGTAGACCTCGACCCGTGCCCCGGCCAGCGGGTTGGGCTTCGCCGCCGAGCGTGCCGGTTTCTTTGTCTTGTCGGCCTGCGCCATCGCGAGCGGCGCCGCGATCGCCAGCATCACTACGCCGGCCATCAGTCTCGTTCTCATGTTTCCTCCTTCGCGTTCGAGCTCGCTGCCTTGCCGCACTCGGGGCATGTGCCGGAGGTGTTGCCGGTGAGATCATACCCGCAGTGCATGCAGCTCCCGCGCCGCAGACGGTGGTCACGGACCACGGCCCACTTGAGGAACGAACAAACCGGCCAGGCCGCAAGGACGAGACAGATCGCACCGTGCGGAAAGCTGACGACTGTCCCCCAAGGCCCGAAACGGGCAAGACCGAAGTTGCGGCCACCGGTCTGAGCCAACCAAGATCCCTGATACGGCCGGTCAAGGTAGGTGAATCCAGAATACGGTCGGCCACCTCCGGTCGATGCTGCGAACACGGCCACAATCCCATAGAATTCGCTGACCGCCACGATTCGCTTGCCGTCGTCGAACACGATTGCCTCGAGGACGTAGTAGCTCCGCACCCACAACACAATCGTCGCTACGATTAGTAGGCCGACAATGACCAGCAGCGTCTTGCGGATCACGGCTCGACCTCGACGAATGTGCTGATGCGCCAGTGCACGACCGTATTGTACGGCACGGTAGATGTTGACGACATATGCTGCGCAGTCGCAGTATCACCGGCATGCGGCCGCTCCCTCACGGTCGCGGTTCGGAATGGCATGGCGTTGTCGACAGTCGGATGTTGCGGGTGTGGCGGTGTTCTCACTATCGCCGCAGACATGCGGCGATGCGCTCGATGGTGGTGTTGTCGCGGAGGGCGGCCTTGCCGAATCCGGGGCGGGCGCCGAGTTTGGTCGCTTCGGCCTGGGCGTCGGGGTAGTTGCTGACGAGCATGATGGGGACCGCTCGCGTGGTCTCGTCGGCCTGGAGGCGGCGGATCAGGTCGGCGCCCGCTTCGTAGGTGGCATCGAGCTTCCGATTGACGAGCACGAGGTCGTAGCCGCCGGAGCGCACCGCGTCGACGGCTTCGTCGATGGTGTGGGCCTGTTCGACGGTGGCGTCGAAGTGCTCGGTCAGCACGGCGCGGATGCCGAAGTGGTCGGGCACGCACTGGCCCACGTCGAGGACCTTCGGTTTCTCGTCGGCCATTGGGCAGCTCCCGTCATTCGCCACCAATGAAAGCGGACCAAGCCCCACGCCTCCCCTTCGTCCCTCCGTCCCTATGTCCCTTCGTCCCTACGCACATCCGCCCCTTCCTCTCACGTCCCCCGCACCAATGGGCGGAGCGTCGGTTCCAGGGCATCGGCCATTCGCATGAAGCCCAGGTCGTTCGGGTGCGAGCTGTCGGTGGTGCCCTCGGAGTCGTCGCCCAATTGCCCCTCGCCCTTGACGTAGTGCAAGCCTTTCACGCCCGCGGCGGTGAGCGTCTCGTAGGCCTTGCGCAGTGCGGCCCGGCTGGTCCGGTGCCGTTTCTGGCTCGCGGGCAGGAACGGTGCGTTGGCGTACGTGCGGTCCTCGACGAGCACGATAGGTGTCGTGGGCCGGGCCTTGCGGAGCTGGCGCACGAGCGGCTCGGCCCGCTTGGCCACGAGGTCGGCTTTCATGTTCGGCAGACAGTCGATGACGTAGACGCACGGGTCGAGCTCGGCGAGCAACGCCCCCACCTCGGGCTCCATGATGCCGTTGCCGGAGAAGCCCAGGTTGATGACCGGGCAGTCGAGCCGGCGGCCGAGGATGGCCGGGTGGCACATGCCCGGGCGCGACGCGCACGCGCCGTGCGTGATCGACGTACCGTAGAAGAGCAGCGGCTTGGCGGCCCGCGGAGCGAGCGGCTTGAACGCGGCCTTCGGATCGACGCCGATCTCGAGCGACTCGACGCCGTTGTAGAGCGGCAGGTAGAGCATGTACTCGCGCCGGCCGTCGCGAAGCCCGCTGATGAGTCTGGTTTCGACTTTCTGGGCTGAAGGCCGGGTTATTGAAACCCAGCGCCAGCGCCGCTGCTCGTCCCGGGCGTAGAGGTCGACACCGCTGACGCCGGTGGCCGGCATGTGCGGCATGGCCAGGCGCTTCGACGACAGCGTGTAGCGCGTCCAGATGAGCTTCGAGTCGGTCTCGAAGCGGGCGGCCATCCCGGCCGAGTGACGGCTGAGGCTCCACACCGGCGGGCGGACCACGCGCTCGGCCTTGGCCGGCAGCCGGTCATAGAACCGGACGGTGTCCTTCCAGCCCTTGCCCTCGACGCCCCACTCCGCAACGTCGTGCCACGTCAGTTCGGGCTTCTTGTCCGCGGCCAACGCGCGAGCGCTCGTCCGCGTCGCGACCAGTCCGGTGCCGAGTAGGGCCAGAAAACGACGCCGGTCGATGGAATCTCTGCGCATGGTTCCTCCTCACACCCGAGCGGCACCGCGCGATCCGCCCGGCGGGTAAGCCTATTCGTGTTCAGTGGAATCAGAGCGAAGGTCGGCGGCCGTGTCAATCGGCGTGCCGCATTCGGGGCAAACCCCCGACGTGTTCCCCGTCAGGTCGTAGGCACAATGAATGCACAACCCCAGCTCACGCCGCAGGCCAGCGTAGCGCATTTTCGACCAGAACCTCGCCAGCACGGCCGCACCGAAGAACAAGGCAATCCCGAATAGCAGTCGGAGACATGCGTCCGTCGTGTAGCTCCAATCGAGTCCATGGTCTGACACGAACTGGAGGATGAGGGCGCCCACGTCGGACAGTGCGTAGGTAATGAGCACAATGCCCACCACGGAGAACGCAACAGTCTGGATCGCCACGACGCGGACCGTCGGTGACTCCACCTTGTCTTCCGGGAACATCCAGGTCGCGAAACGCCGGCTTGACACGATCAGCACGCAGCCAAACGCAGCCTTCACCGCAAACAACAGCAGCCAAGCTAGTGTCAGCGACATCACGTTGAGGCCGCCCGGCGGTCTTTCAAGCGACAGATAGAACACCAGCGATTCAAGCAGTTCCGCGGAGTGCACAAGCACGAGGATCCCGGTGAGTTTGAACGCGAGTGCTGCGATGTCGTGCCTTGTCATTCTGTGCTTCCTGTCACGGTGCGAGTCATATCGCCTGCACCGGCGTACCGCATTCGGGGCACACACCGGATACGTTGCCGGTGAGGTTGTAGCCGCATTCGACACACAAGCCACGCCGAAGTCGAAGCCCGCGCCAATCCAGGCGGTAGGCCACGTAGCCCGCGAGCGCCAACCCTCCCCCGTATATCAGGGCGCTGATTACGATGACCAGGAGCGCAACGAGCACCCCCACGACAACGCTCATATCCGCTCCCCACAGTCGGGGCATTTGGGTTCGGTGAGGCCGCGGAGCATGTGGCCGCATCTGCGGCAGCGGGTCTCCGGGTCCGGCTCGCGGCCCGGCCTGGACGATAGCCAGACAACGAAAACCACACCCGCGAGCAGTGCCAGCATGGCGC